>JBBSCN010000028.1:0-25001 GCA_038250265.1 Cytophagales bacterium
GAAATCCATTTTGCCGTGCCTGGCCTGAACAAAGAAGAATTCAACATTGAGTTGAAGGACAATCACCTTACCGTAAGTGGCGAACGCAAATTCACAAACGAGAAGAAGGACAAAAATTACCACGCGATTGAAACAAACTATGGTTCTTTTAGCCGTTCTTTTTCATTGCCCGAAAATGTGGACACTTCTAAAATCAACGCGAAATACGACAAAGGCATTTTGGAATTAACCGTTCCTAAAGATAAAAAGAAAGCCTTGAAAAAAACCATTAAAGTAGACTAATGAAGAATCAATGTCGTTAAGAGGATTTCTAAAAATTCAATTTCCATTTATCATTTCCCCTCTGGGGAAACAGGAATGAGGTGATAAAAGGAAATAATTGAATTTTTAGAACTCCCCTTAAGGTAAGCCTCATTTTTATGCCTCACCTCTAATCCTCTCCGGAGAAGAGGAAGACAATGGAGCTTACCTTAACGACATTGAATCAAGAGTTGTTTGGGTGGTGGGTAGGCGTCTCTCAAAAGGGGGTACCTTTTCATTTTTAAATCCAATTGAAGGGCGTACCTTCCTGAAAAAAAAATATGAAGCGTTCGTTGCTGGTGCTGTTGGTTATTTGTTCTTCCATTATCGGTGCTGTTGTTGGCACGCTCGTAACGCTAAAATATGTTGGCCAAGATGACACCTATAAATCCATCGAGCAAAGGCAAAATGTAAAGGCCGTCAACTTTGAGAAGGATACTTCCTATCGTATACCTGCTGGGTTAAATTTTGAATCCGCTGCAAAATCAGTAATCCCTGCCGTGGTTCACATCCGGACCTCGTACGGACTGGGCGGATTTAGTTTGAATGCGTTCGATAGCTATTTGAATCCACACGCGCAATCTTCCGGATCAGGCGTGATTCTTTCAGACGATGGATACATCGTTACCAATTACCATGTGATCGAAGAAGCAACTTCCATTGAGGTGGTGATGAACAACAATCAACGGTTCTTCGCCAAGATTATCGGCACGGATCCAAGTACCGACTTAGCGTTGTTAAAAATTAAAGCGAAGAATCTTCCCTTTGTTAAGTATGGCAACTCAGACCAACTTATTTTGGGCGAGTGGGTTTTGGCAATTGGTAATCCATTTGATTTAAACTCCACGGTAACAGCCGGCATTGTCAGTGCGCGCGCTAGAAACATTGGCATACTACGCGATAAAAATAATCTCCAAATCGAATCATTTATCCAAACCGATGCAGCTGTGAACCCGGGCAACAGTGGTGGCGCCTTAGTAAATCTGCGTGGTGAATTAATCGGAATCAACTCTGCTATTGCAACGGCCACTGGAAGTTATTCAGGCTACTCCTTTGCCATTCCTGTAAGTCTGGTGAAAAAAATAATGGATGATCTGCTGGAGTTTGGACAGGTGCAGCGGGGTTTGTTGGGTGTGCAGATTGCAGACGTTACTGCAGAACTGGCAGAAGAAGAAAAACTGGATGTCGTACAAGGTGTATTTATCCGATCGGTCAATACAGGAAGTGCGGCAGCATTAGCCGGCATCAAAACAGGTGACGTGATCACCGCCATCAACGGACATACTGTTTCAGGAGTTTCAGAAATGCAAGAGTGGGTGGCGCGAAATCGCCCGGGTCAATCTATAAACGTCACCTACCGAAGGAATGGAACAAACACCCAAGTAAACACCGTCTTAAAAAAATTGGACGGATCGCAAGAGTTGGCCAAAAGAGACGTAGAATTTTCAATCGAAGGAGCAGAGCTAGAAGACATTCCCCGCGCAAAACTGACACTGCTCAATTTGGATGGTGGCGTGTTAGTAAAAAAAATCTCGGAGGGGAAATGGAAAAAAGCGGGCGTAAGAGAAAATTTTATTGTCACCCACATTGATAAAGTTCCTGTAGATAATGTGGCTGACTTAAACCGAATTTTAGAATTCAAAAGAGGCGGGATATTGGTAGAGGGCGTTGAAACAGCAGGCGAAAAAAAGGTCTTCGCGATGAACTGGTGAGCGTTGGGTTGTCGGGTTGAGCCTGCCGAAACCAAAGTAATAGAAGTCAAGTAGCCTTTGATAAACTCAGCTTGACAAGAATTGTATATTGTGTTGTGATCTCACTCATAAAAAGAAATCAATGCCCACTTGGCTTTTGTACGCCTTGCTTTCGATGCTCTTTGCTGGGCTTACTTCTGTAATAGCAAAATTTGGTTTGAAAAATGTAAGTGGCGATGCAGGACTTGCAGTGCGCACTAGTTTTGTGTTTGTCTTGATTTGGTTGAACGCAATCGCCTTTCGTCACATCAAAGATTTTCCTCGGCTTACTAAAACCGATGTCTTGTTTCTTTTTGTTTCAGCAGTTACAACCACTCTTTCATGGATATTTTATTACCGTGCCATCAAAATTGGAAATGTCTCGACTGTTGCGGTAATCGACAAAGCGAGTATTTTAATTACGCTCATTCTTTCTTTTTGGTTGCTAAAAGAACCATTCACTTGGCGCGTGGGACTTGCGGCTGGCTTAATTGTTTCGGGGCTATTAGTACTGACATTAAAGTAAAAATTGACAGGCAGTATGCTGATTTCAGTCCAGTCTGTCGTAGCTAAATCCTGTGCAAATCTGATTACCTTTGCGGCTCAATAAATCATTCCTATGCAAAATTTCGGCATCAAAGAAGCGCTCGTAACCCTTGGTATAAAAAACAGCAATTTGGGTACATCCACGGGGCAAAATTGGATGCGATCAAAAGGTATCGCCCTCTCTTCCTACTCTCCTGTAGATGGAAAATTGATCGGAAGGGTGCAATCTACGGATGAAAAAGCCTTTCAAAAAGTAGTGGCTCAAGCGAAGAAAGCTTTTGTTGAATGGCGCCAAGTGCCAGCACCTAAACGGGGTGAAATAGTCAGGCAAATTGGAGAGGCCCTGCGCAAAAATAAAGAACCACTCAGCAAATTAGTTTCTTATGAAATGGGCAAATCATATCAGGAGGGCTTGGGCGAAGTACAGGAGATGATTGACATTTGTGATTTTGCAGTCGGCTTGTCGCGCCAGTTAAATGGATTGACGATGCACTCCGAAAGACCCTCACACCGAATGTACGAGCAGTACCATCCGCTGGGAATTGTCGGGATCATTTCCGCCTTTAATTTTCCTGTTGCCGTTTGGGCCTGGAATACGATGCTAGCTTGGGTATGTGGAGATGTATGCATTTGGAAGCCCTCCGAAAAAACACCGCTGTGCAGTATTGCTTGCCAAAACATTATCAATAAAGTATTTAAAAAGAACAACGTGCCAGAAGGTGTATCAAGCATCATCAATGGCGACTATAAAATTGGACAATTAATGTGTGCCAATGAGAGCATACCATTGGTTTCTGCAACGGGTTCAGTACGCATGGGCAAAGCCGTGGGACGAACCGTGAGCGAACGACTAGGCCGTGCGCTGTTAGAATTAGGCGGCAACAACGCTATCATCATTTCTGAGAATGCGAACTTAGATATGTCCATTCGTGGCGCATTGTTTGGGGCCGTGGGCACTGCGGGGCAGCGTTGCACTTCTACGCGTAGGCTTATCATCCACGAAAGTGTGTATGATGAAGTAAAGGCGCGGTTGAAGAAGGCGTACGGGCATTTGAGTATTGGCAATCCGTTAGATCAAAATAATCACGTGGGCCCATTGATTGATACCTTGGCGGTTAAAAATTATCGCGCTGCGTTAAGGAAGATAAAAGAGGAAGGCGGAAGTTTTGCAGTAAATGGTGGCGCACTCACGGGCAAGGGATATCAATCGGGTTGTTATGTAAAGCCTGCCATCGCGGAAGTAGAAAATCATTTTCAAATCGTACAACAAGAAACTTTTGCGCCCATTCTCTATTTGATCAAGTACAATACATTAGACGAAGCCATTGAACTTCAAAATGGCGTGAAGCAAGGTTTATCATCGGCTATCATGACAACTCATTTGCAGGAAATGGAGCTTTTCTTATCGCATGGCGGATCGGACTGCGGAATAGCAAATGTTAACATTGGTACATCCGGTGCCGAAATTGGGGGTGCATTTGGGGGCGAAAAAGAGACCGGTGGTGGGCGCGAATCAGGGTCAGACTCTTGGAAAGTTTACATGCGCAGACAGACAAATACTATTAATTTTGGAAATAGCTTACCTCTGGCACAAGGAATCAAATTTGACATTTAATCTGCTTGGAAAACTAACCCAATACCTCTACTTTCACTTCTTAAAATAATAGTATGGCTGCTACCATCAAATACAGAACGATCATGCTGATCGATGATAATGAAATTGATAATTTGATCAATCAAAAAATGATCGAGGCGGCCTCTATCACCGAAAATATTTATACCTACACCGGAGCCAAAAGCGCCATTGAGTTTCTAAAAAACATGGAAAAAATGGATGTTGCTGACAAGGTACTTCCAGACATCATTTTTTTGGACATCGATATGCCGCTAATGGATGGCTTTCAATTCTTAGATGAGTTCGAAAAACTGACTACGTTAACTAAGAAGAAGTGCAAGATTGTAATGCTTACGTCATCGATCAATCCGCAGGATTTCAGCAGATCAAAAAAATATCCTAATGTGAAACTCTATCTCAATAAGCCTCTGTCGCACGAGAGCATTACCTCATTGTATGTTTAATTCACTTCAATTGCCGTGAGTTTTTTGACGAACTCCTGATCCATATTGATAAACGAGGTAGGAGAAAAATAGCCAACCTTTGCTGCCTTAAACTTGGGAATAATAGCTTCTATCTTCTTAGGCTTTTCTTTCTTCGCCTCACTGGTAGCGATTTTCAATATCTTTAAAAACAAAAGAACGTTCTCGCATTCATCCTTTCCAAACATTCTAATCTGGCGCTGAATACTATTTGAATGCTGATTGAAAAGATCAAAATCCCGTAACAGACAATATTGCAGTGCCAATAATGCTTTAATTTCCATTTGCGCAAAAGGATATTTCTTTAAACTTACATCATTGATAAGGCCATTAATAAGCTTCGCTGCCTCCTCATACTTTTCGACATAATAGCAACTCAATGCGCGATAGGTGATATATATTAAGTACTTGGGAACATCTTGCGTATCAATCTCTATGTCGGCAAAGATTCTTTCATTTTCGGCATATAGTTCCTTCTCGGTTCCCAATCTAAGGCTCCTTTCTAGTTTGGAAACAAAAAATTGCACTGAAAATGTAAGTGTTGGATAATTAACATAGAGATTAGAAGCCGCATCATTTACTTCCTCAAAATACTTTTCTGATTGTCTGTATACTTTGTAATGATTATAGTACTCTAGCCGTAAAAATTCAAAAACCAAATTGAGGTGAAAGTAAAGTGGGTCTAGATTATACGTCTCAAATATTTTTTGCGTGTGGGCAAAAATATCCTCGATCGATTCACCCTCCTGTTGCAGATGGTCATCTGTTTCTACAAAGAGTCGGTGATAAATAAGCATTAAACTTTGGTAAATATACAGTCGGTGGGATTCGTAGAGCTTTGCAACATTTTGCATCTCCTTTAGTAACAGGGTGAGTCCCAATTTCTCAGTTTCATCAGAGGTTAAATAATAACTTCCGTACTTTTTAAAATACTCCGCTAACAGGTCTTCGGCTTTATCAACTGCCAACATATAGGCGACATGACGGTTATACAATTGGGAATACCCAAAATAGTCAGGGGAATTAACATGTAACTTCTTTAAGGATTTGTACACAACTGTTAATTCACTCGCCAAATCATAGTCCAATAGTTCTTTTTCAAGCTTCTTTAGAGTAGCTATAGAAATTGTCCTTTTTTTGGTGAAAAGCATCTCATTTAGGTTGGCTACTTTGCGAAGAATATCGGTTCGCGGGCTCTCCATCTGTTGCAACAGGTGCTCCTCGATCTTTTGATTTAACCTAGAACGTAATGTATAGTAGGCATTAGCGTTAACATCCAATTCCACCATGATTTTACTATCTGACAATTGGCGCTCGCGCAGGGCTTTGAGCAGGTAGGCTGACTTCTCAGCATTGCTTTCCATAAGAGAATCATAGATTTCTTTAAAATCTTTCTCCGCAAGCTGTTTGATGATATTCTTTAACTTAGCCATAGATCAATAGACATTATCTTAGTAAAGGTTACGAAATTATTTAATCCAAGCAATAGTTGCCACATGCTATCATAATGACAGGATAATCTCGTCAATATTACTGATTATCTAAGAAAGGAAAGGTTTTTGTAAGTCTCCATCTAAAAAAATATAGATGCTTTCTCCCAAATGATCATCGATGCCGTGGCGATGGTCAAGAATGCGATGGTCGAAGTACTCATGAACCTGCCTCCGGTAGGCAGGTTCGGCCACCCTACTTTTGGAAACTAAAAGTCTTTCCGCCAAAGCGGGAAAGTTTAAACTTTCAACTGGAGACCAAAAAAAAGCCGACCCATTCGGTCGGCTTTCGTGGAGAATATCGGAGTCGAACCGATGACCTCTTCCATGCCATGGAAGCGCTCTAGCCAGCTGAGCTAATCCCCCTTACCTTTCAAATGTCAGCAGCAAATATATTTCAATTTAACAAAGTCACAAAGCCGGTGCTGAAGAAGCTAATCTTCGCATCTCCCGAACCCGTTCTGGATCAACCGTCCTTAACTTAAAATCACTCCCATTATCAGAGCCCATACCATCAATTTGCTGATTTCGAAATTTCATTCCGCTTTCTCGGAAGGTAGTGGCGGAAAAGTGGATTTCCTTTGCTCCGGATTTTCTAACAATTTCTTCTACCGTATTTTCATTCACACCCGAACCTGGCATAATAGCGATGCGACCGTCCGCCTTTTTGATTAACTCCCCAATCAAATCCACACCTGCCAACGCTTGTGGCTGCCGACCCGAAGTCAAGATACGGTCAAAGCCCACTTCAATACAATCTTCCAATGCTTTAAAGGGATCTCGCGACCTATCAAATGCGCGATGGCAAGTAACTTTTAGTGGTCGGGCAATGTCGATTAACGTTTTGCAACGCTTTTTGTCGATGGTACCGTCTTCGTTTAATATTCCAAATACTACACCGTCTACACTTATCTTTTGGCATTGATATATGTCTCGCTTCATACTGTGGAATTCGTAGTTGGTGTAAAGGAAATCCCCCCCTCGCGGACGGATCATCACATACAAATCCAAGCTAATGTTTTGTCGAACGCTTTCGATTATACCAAACGATGGCGTTGTGCCGCCTTCACCTGGGTTATCGCAAAGTTCAATCCGGTCTGCTCCGCCCTCTTGGGCTTTGAGGGCAGATTCAATGTTGTAGACTACTACTTCGATTTGCATGAGACTATTTTTTTTGCCGCGAACCTGACTACAGGCATGCAGGTATGAGAATATTATCTATTAATGTCTAAATCCTCATTTCTTTTAACCTTTTGTTTTGCACTTATTAGTTGAACTTAGATCTTTTTTAACTGGACTTTTTACGAATTTTTTTCCGGCCTTATCAAACAACCAAACATTAGAGACTTCTTTATGCCAATCAAAGGGCTTTCTCCTTTTTGCATTTGAATTTTTGTTTTGCGTCTTAATTTTCTATTGACGTCTCTTTTGTTATTCTTTTCAGAAGAAGCCGAGGTAATTCCTCTTTTTGGAGTTTCTTTTCAAATCTACTCATTGGTAAACTTCTTTTTACTTTGTGATTTGATGGAACACTAAGCTAGTTCAATATATACTTTTTGATCGAAGCAAATGGTTTGCCTCTGTGGCAGAATAAACCGCGTAGCTAAAACCCTGTTGCAAACAGTATGCGCCATACTCCCCGTCTTTGCTCAATGCCAAAAAACCAACTTGCAACGTCTTTGCTCTTTCAGGATTTTTTTTGATAATGCGCTCAACTGCTAGCTTACAAGCAGCTTCGGGTGAATTGCCTTGTCGCATGAGTTCTACCACCAAGTGACAACCCACAATGCGAATCACTTCTTCGCCTACCCCTGTCGAAGTGGCTGCGCCAATTTCATTGTCCACATACAAGCCCGCACCAATAATGGGTGAGTCTCCTACCCTACCGCGCATTTTGTAAGCCATACCACTGGTGGTGCAGGCGCCAGAAAGGTTTCCGTTGGCATCCAACGATAAAATTCCAATCGTGTCATGGTTTTCAATGTTGGCAATAGGCTTATATTTTTTTTCCTTCAACCATTCTTTCCATGCTTGCTCTGATTCTTTGGTCAACAGTTTTTCTTTCTTAAAACCATTGGCCAATGCAAACTGCAACGCGCCATCTCCAACTAACATTACATGGGGAGTTTTTTCCATCACCTTGCGCGCGACCGAAACAGGATGGACAATATGTTCTAAACAAGCCACCGACCCAATGTTTCCATTCTCATCCATGATGCAAGCGTCTAACGTAACGCGGCCATCGCGGTCGGGCAAGCCACCCAGGCCAACTGAAGTTTCCTTAGGGTCGCCTTCTGGCACTCGCGCTCCCGCCTCTACTGCGTCTAACGCGCGACCGCCTTTTGATAAAACGGCCCACGCTGCTTCATTAGCTTGAATGCCAAAATTCCAAGTAGAGATTACAATGGGCTTTACTGCTGGCTTGCTTTGCGCGAATGCGGAAGCAAGGGGCAATGATGCAGCGGCTGCACCAAGTTTGATAAAATTTCTGCGGGTGGTTTTCACGGCTGGATGTACAAATTACAAAGTTTGAAAAGTATCCATTTTAATAGAAAATTATTCTATGATTCTCGCAGCGCACGAGTTGCAACCGCACGCGAACCGAGACGAAGATAAAAATTTATAGTTTACACATCACTCAACCAATGCAGAAAAATTTTGTTGTAGGCAGTTACTATTAAATTTTTTTTGATAATGCTTCAAAACCACCTGTCTTATAAAGAAATCCCGTTACTTTTCCCTGGGCGTCTTTTGTAAATTTCCAACTTGCTCGATCCTCCAATACAAAAAAATCTGTCTCTGATGTAAACCACATTTGCATTTTGGTATTATTGACGAGCATAAATAGTTGATTGCCTTCTTCTACTATTGACATCTGATCCTTTTCAAATAAATATTGCCCCAGATATGTATCAACTATCTTCCTATCAATGTTAACTACTGTTCTATCCGGTTCCAGAAACTCTTTCCATCGGTAGGTAAGGGCTATGGCATTAAAAAGTTCCTCAAGAATCTCCCTATTATCCGAGTTTATCATCACCGCAGCCCCAAATCCATTTTCAATACTTCCGATAAATTTTGCTTTAAAACCACGATCCGATCCGTCATGGGTAAAATATCTTTCGTTTCCGACTTTACGATTATATACGCCCAAGGCTACCTCTTCATCTGGATAGGGAGTAACATACATCGGGTTGTATGGAGTGACATATTTCGTAGCCATTTCCTTGGACAGTATCTTGTTGGATTTACCAACCAAAGATTGCTGGATTTCGATGACATAAGCGGCCAATTCACTTGGATTTGACCAAAGCCCGGCAGCTGCCTGTTCGGGATAAATATGGTAATTGCCAGTCACTGCTTTTCCGTCCGATCGGTACCCTGTTGCCAGCAAATTTTTATTCGTTAGGGTAGGAGGTTGTTCATAGGAACTAGTTTTCATTCCGAGGGGATCGAAAATTGTTTTTCGCATAAACTGATGATACGGCTGTTGCGTTACATCCTGTATGATCAATTGCGAAATAGTGGTTCCACCTCCGGAGTATTTATACTTTAATGAAGGCTCAAATTGAGACCGGATGGCTTTTGTATTAGCAGGCGGTATTCCATTTAAAATTTCAATCAAAGAAGGAATGGTATCACCTATCTCATATCCCGGAAAACCATGACCGCTTAACCCAGCCGTATGGCTTAACAGATTAGCAACTGATATTTTTTTTCCTTTTGACAAGCTATCGTAAGGAAATTTCCATGATTTCAAGTGTTCATTGATATCATTATCTAAAACAAGTTTTCCCCTTTGCACAAGACTTAAGACCGCTAATCCGTTTATTGATTTACTGATAGATCCGACCTGAAATAACGTAGACGTGTTAACTGGCCTTCTTGTTAAACTATCGGCCCAGCCATATCCTTTTGCCCAGTCAATTTTGAAATCTTTAATAACTACGATACTAATCCCATTTACATGATAGTATTTCATTCTCTCTTCAAGCGTCAATTCAGGTTGGCCTTTTATTTTTGTCCAATGGCGAAGATTATTTTCAACTGACGCTATTCTGTTTTGTATTTCTTGGCTATAGCTTTTTTCAGACTGAGCATTGAGATTTTCATTTAGAAAAAAGGCTAGAAATATTAAGAAAACAGAACCGCTGGTACTTTTTTTCATAAAATTCTCTTTAGGCAAACAACCGCCAAATATACGAAACTCACATTAGGTCTTTTTTGTCAATGCACCTAATGCAGCCTGTATTTGCGAAACATAATCTAGTGATCAAAAGATAAAATTGATAGAGCCAATCACATTTTAAAAACGTTAGGGCTTCCCAAGGCCAGTCTTGTAAAATAATTTCTATACGTGCAGATAAAGGATCTCCTTTCGTGCGTGGTCAATTATTTTTTTTATCGACTCTTTACGCTAGAATAGCAAATCTATTGAATAGAACACAAGCGAAACACTTGCGCTAAGGGAGACGCTGCCGAGAGTTAAAATGTAACCTTCACAAACTGCCTTCCCCTTTTGCGCTGACCAAAGAGGATAACTTGACGGTTTGAAATCTGCTCACACACTTTTGGGCGTATAATCACTTCGGTGTCTTTGTTGAGGAAGAGTGGCTGCCTGCTTACCTCTCCCTGCGCATTGATACTGACAAGCATAACAACCGACTTGCTTGGACTGTAATTGGCTGGGAGGCCCTTCGTATAGGTAAGATTTTTGGGATTATCATTGAAGATGAAACAAATTTTTCCGTTTGCGATAGCCAATGCATAAGAAGAGTAGAACCCATTATCATTTAACGTGATCTGTCTTTTAGGTATTTTTTGCGCCCATACTATTTGCCCCGCTGGATTAACTTTTACAGCAATGACGTTATCATAGTGGTAGTAATTTCTTACTGTTGTCGCTCCATTCTGGCCATACGTGATTGTCTGGTGACTATAATATTGCTCTGCCACAAGAATTGCGCTTCCATCTTTGCCTACCAATAACTTATCCAAATCATAATTTACCAGTTCAATGTCTTTACCTTTTTTTGTTTTTTGTTCTGTTCTTTTTGCCTTGCCTTCCGACATATTTTGTGTGATAAAATCTATCCCGAATTCTTTAAAGCTTTGGGTCTTTATTCCTTTTGTTGCAAGGTCTACCTTTAGAAAGTAAGTGCCTTTGATTGTGCTGGTTCCTTTTTCTGAATAAAACCCAGCACAGATCAGCGTGCTATTATCAGAAATTTCTATCTGCATGTCGGTAAAGAAATAGTCTGGCGATGTTACCGGGTATTGCTTCACTGTGTTGCCTTTATCGGAATAAGCTTGTACTTCATATTTATAGTTGGGCAGGCCTCTTCTTTTCTCTTTCCGATTGTCTTTGTAAATCAACCCGAGGATATAGGCATTCCCAGAATTGTCTACACGGAAAGACTCCACATCAAAGAGATCATCGCTGTAGGGCAACGTCACATTTTTTTGCCATAAAGAACGCATTTGATCATCCAACACATTGAAGCCGTAAGTTTCAGAGTCATTTCCTTGAAAGGGCAAATCATAAAACACCAGCAGCTTGGAGCTATCTCTGGAAAACCGTAAATTAAAATCTCCCTTGTTGCGTTTTGATTTTTCGGAATAATCGATCTCCCCGATTTTCAGTTTGTCGGCTCTTATCGTAAAAGTGCTTTTATCAATTTCGCCCATCAATAGAACGTTTTTCCTTTCGTTTTTGGTGGCATAAGAATAGAATATATACAAACGGCCATGCCAATTGACAACGTGTTGCACCGTGCAGTCTTGGCCATTTTCTTTAAAGTCAAGATCAAGGGATTGGTTGGGTTCGTAGTCATTGTTAAAGTGTTCTAACTTTTCGATGGTGCTCCTGCCCGTAAAATTGATGTGGTCGCTCACCACATATAGCCCCGTGGCATCGTTGCCCACAATATCGCTCAGGAGTGACCTACGCGAATCTCTGAATTCTTTTCCCATTTTCAACCTGAAATCCAGCTTCTGCCCCATTGTTCCAATGCTTACTGTTAAAAGCAACGCCCCAATAATAAACTTAAGATTGTAATTCATGATTACTGATTTATTACTTCGCTTAGGCTCTTTCACCAACCTGCACGCCACATTTTTTTACCTGCACAATCACTTCATCATCTCTTTTTACCATTCTCATTTTCTCTCCCTCCTGCTCCCCAAGTTTATCACGCTTGTTGGTGAAGAACACCAACAAGGGCTAGGGATTGGGGCCTTCTTACTTTCAATATTCCTTGTACATAGTCAATGAACAGAATAGTTACAATCTTTATCTCGGTAAAGAATAAAAGAATTACTTCTGTTTAATTCAATACCTAATGAGTCCACTTTATAAGCTACAAAAATTTCAGCTCGATCGTTCTGTTCAAATATTTTTACGCTACGAGAACTAAACTGATATATACTTTCCTTTTTGTTTGTTAGGACTAACTCATGCTCTCCAACTTTTACTCTAGCTTTCAAAGAATCACGCTTTATTCTTTTCTGGCAACAATGATCTTGTCCATAACTATTACACCATCGGATGTCAATATCAAGAGAAACTGATCCTGATTGTCCATCCTTATTCACAACTCCTGTAATTCTACTAATCTCTGAACATTCTGCTTGTATTATCTCAGAATTAAAAAGGGTGTAACATTTTATACATCCTGTAAGTAGAAGAACCGCAAGAATATATAAGACCGAAATTTTATTGTCATTCATTTTATCTCTTTTTCTTGCTATTCGTACTTGAATCGTTTGAATTAGATTTTTTTCCTTGTATAAATTCTACAGCTGCCTCAGTGAGATTAAACGCTTTATCACTCCCTTTCTCCTGAACCACTTCTGCAAAGTCTGGATGCTTATTCTTATGCCCCATGGCTTCAGCTTCTTTTTTATGCGTGCTTACCCATCTCTTCCCTTTATGCGACACTTCGCCCATGTTGGTGTTCTTCACCAACATGCACTCCTCATTTTTTTACCTGCACAATCACTTCATCATCTCTTTTTACCATTCTCATTTTCTCTCCCTCCGGCTCCCCAAGTTTATCAGTCCCCATAAACTTCAATATAAATGGCTAGAGAATTCTTGTCAAACGAGAGATAGCCGAATTCCTGCCCAGCTTCTTGACTAAATGTATACCCACCGTCCTTACCTAAAGACAAAGTCAGCATATTGCTATACTCTCCAATCTTTCCCCATGCATCAACCCATTCGAGAGTTGCGATTACCTTCTCGCATAAAATTATATTAGGGTCGTTTAGATCAATGTTAACCCATTTATGCCTTTTACTGGTGACAACAAAAATGTTTTTGTCAAGGATTGTTTCAGAAGGTCGACCATTCTCAACTTTCAGGAAGTTTATTCTGAAAGCAACACTGTCCCATTCGTTGTGGTTAATTCTAAATGACAGTGATTTGACTTTTACCGGACATTCTGCACCTTCAATCAACATGCCCCTAATTCGTCCCTTTAGGCTTTTAAAATCTCCCCATCCCGTGTATGTCCTGTCAACCTTTTGATTACCCAACCGATGGAACTCATTTTTAGACACAATAGTTACTTCAATTAGCTCGGTGGACTTTGGTTTAAGTTTAATTATGTGTCTGCTTACTAAATCGTCCTTACCGAATACTAACGAAAATGTCTCATAGCCAATATAGCTGAATTTCAATGTATCACTTTTTTTAGTTTTAGATAAGTCAATACTAAACTCACCGGCTCTAGCACTAATCCCTCCAATGTTTTTGCCAACCACTCGAACGTTGACATAATCAAGGCTCTCACCAGTTACTTCATCTAATATTCTTCCTGTTATTGTTTGGCCAAATGTCCCAAACTGAATAACAATAAATAAAGGGAGCAGGTAAAACTTCATGAGGTCAATTTAATATTTTTCTAATTTAACACCCTTGAGAACGTATTTAAAGTCATCCGCCTTGAAGTGTATATTACCTTTGATTGAATCACCAACTAGGCTGCAGTCAAATTTTGTTTTAGTTTTTTCAATGTATGCTGTAAAAATTAATTGCTTGTCAGTGAACTTATGGATTTTCAATCTGTAGATTTTTCCCTCTTCATTTATCAATTCACCTTCATGTTGCTTTCTTTCCTTAGTTAATACAATCTTTCCGAAATAGTCCCCGTATGGTGTGTCACTGACCGAGTAGGCGTAAGTCACAATATTATCACGGTTGGTCGTTTGGGCCTTTAAATTTTCAGAGAATAGCACAATAACAAGTAGAAAACCAGTCACTCTTAATGACAATTTGTCTCGGCCATTACTCAAATGTTTCTTGTAGTGAATATCTAAAGTCATTTAAGGTTCAATTTACCGTAAATTTTTTAGGTCAGGGTTTGCCAATTGCGGTCAACCGCCAAATATATGAAACTCACATTAGGTCTTTTTAGTCGATCCGCCTAACGCAGTCTGTATTTAGGAAACATAACCTAGTGATCAAAAGATAAACTACGAACGAGCTTCGGCCAGGCCTGCCTGCCGAAACGGAAGTACAGGCAGGGATAGTAGCGGATACCCCACAGCTGTGATGGCACGTGTGTGGCGCGAGGAGTGCAGCCGAAAGCCCGGCCTGAGTGCGTGGCCGTGCGCGAGGATCGAGGGGGCCGCGTATACTAAATCTTCTTAATCAATAATTCTCCGTGCTACCCGAAAGCGCTTTTTGTAATAATCAGAAAACAAATTGGTCTCGACCACGCCCAAGGAGGTGGAGGCGTGAATGAATTTTATATCGTCTTTGCTCCGTACGGAGGTAACGATGCCCACGTGGGTGATCTCGCGTTTCTTTTTGCCGGTGGCGAAGAAAACCAAATCGCCCGCGCGCAGTTCTGTCAATTTAATTTTCTCTCCTACTAACGCTTGTGCGTCTGCTGACCGGGGAAGCGTTAGTTTAATAGTGTTGTAGGAGTTACCCGTCAACCCTGAACAATCAATACCCGAGCGTGTGGTACCGCCCCACTTGTAGGGAGTGCCGGTATACGAACGGGCCGCTCGAATCACTTCGTCTACTTGCTTTTCTCTCGTTTTTGCTTTGCGCGAGGAGGCGCAGGAACTGAGAACCAGCAAAATCAGGGCAAAAAAGACAAGTCTTTGAAAAGTTATTTGCCTAATTTTGCGTGCGGATAAAACATTCATATTACAATCAAAGTTAGTAATTCATGGCATACGTAAAAGAATTAGAGGCTGTTGAATCGTTACCGATCGGTGAATTGATCATTAAAAAATTTCAGTCCGTGGTGGGTGCGGAAAATGTGATTGAAGATGAAGAACGCAGGACTGATTATGGGCATGACAAAACAGAAGACTATCAGTTTATGCCGGATGTAGTGGTTCGCCCCGCTAACACTAAGGAAGTCAGCGAGCTGTTAAAAATTTGTAACGAATATAAGTTGCCGACCACACCACGAGGTGCTGGCACGGGCTTGAGCGGTGGTGCATTACCGGTAAAAAAAGGCGTGGTCATTTCGATGGAGCGTTTCAATAAAATTTTGAACATCGATGAATTGAATTTGCAAGCCACCGTAGAGCCGGGGGTCATCACGGAAGTATTTCAAAATGCGGTAAAAGAAAAAGGGTTGTTCTATCCGCCCGACCCCGCTAGTGGAGGCTCGTGTTTTTTGGGAGGCAACTTGGCCAACAACTCAGGTGGGCCAAAAGCAGTGAAGTATGGCGTTACCCGCGATTATGTGTTGAACATCGAAGTGGTTTTACCAACGGGCGAAATCATTTGGACGGCTGCGAACGTGTTAAAAAACTCTACGGGCTACAATTTAACCCAACTGATGTGCGGCAGTGAAGGGACGCTGGGGGTCATTACCAAAATAGTTTTCAAGCTGCGCGGCTATCCGAAAAAGAATGTGCTAATGATGATTCCGTTCAGCACCAATGAAGAAGCGTGTAGGGCAATCGCTGCCATTTATGTAGATGGCATTACGCCCAGTGGCATGGAATTTTTTGAGAAAGAAGCTGCCGCCAAAACTTTTGACTATTGCGAAAAGGTGTTGAACAGTCCGGTAACAACCAAGTTGACCGAAGGCATGAACGCCTACTTGCTCTGCGAGTTGGACGGTAACGATGAAGCAGTGTTGATGCGCGATGCGGAGTGCGTGATGGCCGTAGTAGAGAAATTTGAGAGTGGAGAAATCTTATTTGCCGATACCGAGGCTCAAAAAGCCGAGCTGTGGAAAATCCGTAAAAATATCTCGCCTGCGGTAAATTGGTATACACTTACTAAGTCGGATGATGTGGTGGTACCGCGGGCTAACCTGCCGAATCTGATCAACGGTATAAAAGAAATTGGCAAGCGTTATAATTTTAATACGGTTTGTTTCGGTCACTTGGGTGATGGAAACCTGCATGTAAATATTTTGAAAGAAGGCTTGAGCGAAGAATATTGGAACACAAAAGTGAACGAAGGGATTGGCGAAATCTTTAAACTGACGGTAAGCCTTGGCGGAACGCTTTCGGGCGAACATGGCATTGGCATTGCTAAGCGTCCATATATGAATATTGCCATGAGCGAAGTAAATCTAAACTTGATGCGAGGCATTAAGAAAGTTTTTGATCCAAATGGAATTTTGAATCCCGGCAAGATTTTCTAAAATCTATATCGCTGCTACCTATAAAATAAAACCCATCCACGTTCCCCGCTTTGAAGAAGCCGCGGGATTTTACACTACGCCCAAGCGGAGTAGGATGATGAGCAAAATAAAAGGCGCAAACACCCAACCTGAATTGCTCCTGCGAAAAGCGTTATGGGCCAAAGGATACCGATATCGGATTCACTCCAAGGCTGTTCCTGGCAAACCTGATATTTTAATCACCAAATACAAGCTGGCAATATTTGTAGACGGTGAATTTTGGCATGGCCATAACTGGGCTGATAAGAAGGAAAAGATAAAATCCAATCGCGATTTTTGGATACCCAAGATTGAGCGCAACATTCAGCGTGATGAGGAAATCAATCAGCAGCTAGAAAGTATGGGCTGGACGGTGATCAGATTGTGGGAACAACACATTTTAAAAGATCTCGCCAGTTGCGTGTTGACGATTGAAGCATACGCCCACACCAAATTTCACTTGCGTGATAATTTTGATTCGCCCGTTGATTTGACCAACTTTACTTAAACTTATTACTTAAACGCAGCAATTATGAAGTCATCTGTTTTTATTTTAATGATTGTTCTTATCTTTTCGGCCTGTCGGCCCTCCGATAAAAAAGAAAGGAATGGGCAAGCATTATTCAACGGAAAGGATTTAAGCGGCTGGAAATTTTATAAAGGCAAAGAAAACAACAGTTGGGAGGTAGTAGACGGTACTTTGCATTGCAAGCCCTTTGACGGAAATGAAAAACGCACCAACCTAATCACTGACAATCAATACGAAAATTTTGAGTTGAATTGGGAATGGAAAATTTCCGCACAAGGCAACAGCGGTGTGATGTATAAAGTGACGGAAGAATTTGACGAACCCTACCTGAGTGGCCCTGAGTATCAATTGTTGGATGACGTTGGCTACCCGGGCAAAATTGAAGAGTGGCAAAAGACAGCCGCAAATTATGGCATGCATACCGCGCCCAAGGCAAAACCAAAGGCGGTTGGTGAATGGAATACTTCTAAAATAGTTGCTGACGGTAATCATGTAGAGCACTGGCTCAATGGAACCAAAGTGGTTGAATACGAATTGGGCTCGGAAGAATGGAAAAAAATAAAATCAACATCAAAGTGGAATGAGGCCGCAGGCTATGGCGCTGCCAAAAAGGGGCACATTGCGTTGCAAGATCATGGTGGGGAAGTGTGGTTTAGGGATATTCGTATAACTGAAATCCGATAACTTCGCCTTTTAAGGCGGAGCTGTAAATACAAAATATACCGAGCTTTAGCCCATAACCATCCTCTAAATGCCATTCATGAAAGTAATGATACACGCGGTTTGGGGAACAAAAAACCGCTATCCATTCCTAACCAAAGAGATCAAGCAAAAGGTTATCGCCCATACAAGGGAGAATGCGATGAGAAAAGAAATATTTATTGATCGATTGAATGGCTTTACAGAACACTTACACTGCTTATTCGGACTAAATGCAGATATGACTATTGCAAAGGCTCTTCAACTTATTAAAGGAGAATCAGCTTTTTGGATAAATAGAGAGCAAATTACCAATGATAATTTTGAATGGGCAGATGAATATTTTGCTGCCTCAGTAAGTGAATCACAATTAGATAAAGTCAGAGCCTACATTGACCATCAAGAGGATCATCATAAAAAAGTAACATTTCAACACGAGTATGATGATATCCTCAAGAAATTCAAATTGCACAATCATGGCTAAAGCCAACTCAGTAATTAGCATTTGTTCCAACGCCATAAATGGCGTTGTTACTATCAGCGTATGTGTGGCATAACCGGAATATTTGCTTTTAACCTTGTCGGGAAGCTTAATCTCATCAACGTAACGGCTGCCACTACCGCACTCCACAAACGCGGGCCCGACAATCAAGGAATCTATACAGATAATTTTGTTGGCTTAGGACACCGAAGGCTTTCTATCATTGACACCTCCACCGCGGCCAACCAGCCCATGTGGGACGAACAAAAACGATACAGCATTATCTTCAACGGAGAAATTTTCAATTTTTCAGAGTTAAAGCAAGAGCTTGAAGCAAAGGGCGTGCTGTTTTCTACTCACTCCGACACTGAAGTTCTTTTGAAACTTTACATTCAGGAGAAAGAAAACTGCCTTAACAAACTCAATGGCTTTTTTGCTTTTTGCATTTATGATAAACAAGAGCAAAGTTTTTTTATAGCAAGAGATCGGTATGGCATAAAGCCGCTACTATATTTATTTGATGATGATAAATTTCTTTTCGCTTCTGAAATGAAATCTATTCTGGCCTATGGCATTGAAAAGACATTGGACTACACGTCTCTATACACCTACCTTCAGCTCAACTACATTCCTGCGCCCAATACTATTTTTGCAAATGTAAAGAAGTTAATGCCGGGACACTATATGAAAGTCTATAGTCGACAGTCAATAATCCATAATTATTATTCCATCCCTATCAACTATCAACCATCAACTACCAGCTCTTATGAACAGTCCAAACAAAAATTAAAAGACTTGCTGGAAGCTTCTGTGCAGAGAAGATTAATTGCCGATGTTCCGCTCGGTTCTTTTTTGAGTGGAGGAATTGATTCGTCTGTAGTGACGGGTCTAGCAGCCAAACACAAACCCAATCTTCACACCTTCTCCATTGGCTTTCGGGACGAAAAGTTTTTTGACGAAACCGAATATGCCCGATTAGTAGCTAAGCATTTTAAAACAGAGCATACTGTTTTTTCTCTTACTAATAATGATTTGTACGAACACGTTCATTCAATTTTAGATTACATCGATGAGCCATTTGCTGATTCATCAGCAATCGCGGTTTATATCCTTAGTCGTGAAACACGAAAGCATGCTTCTGTTGCCTTGTCGGGAGATGGTGCCGATGAACTATTGGCAGGATACAATAAACACGCAGCCTTTTTAAAATCACTTCAGCCGGGCATGAAGGAAAATGCAGTAAAGGCGCTTTCACCGTTGTGGAAAATATTGCCTGCCTCCCGTAGCAATCCCTTTGCTAACAAACTTCGACAGCTTAATCGGTTTGCCGAAGGGATGAAGCTGTCCGCACCTGAAAGATATTGGCAATGGGCTGGCTTTGCCAAGGAAGGAGAAATCAATTCTTTGTTTAGCACAGCCACTCACGAAAAATTTCTTCAGCAAGAATATTCAACTCGTAAGCAAGAAATTTTAAAAGATATTCCCGCCAAGGCAAGTATCAATGAAGTGCTTTTAACCGATATGCACTTGGTGTTGGCCAACGATATGCTAACCAAAGTAGATTTGATGAGCATGGCACATGCCTTGGAGGTGCGAGTTCCGTTTCTAGATTATGAAGTTGTGAATTTTATTTTTTCATTGCCGGGAGAATACAAAATCAATGCTTCGATTCGAAAGAAAATTCTTCAAGATACTTTTCGGGAGATGTTGCCCGCGCAGCTATACAATCGGCCAAAAAAGGGATTTGAAGTTCCACTGCTCAAGTGGTTTAGAAACGAAATGAAATCATTGATTGTAGATGACCTGCTCTCTAAAAAATTGATAGAAGAACAAGGCATCTTCAACTATTCGGAAATCGAAAAACTCAAAAAGCAATTGTTCTCTTCCAATCCTGGAGATATCCATGCGCGAATTTGGGGACTGGTGGTATTTCAGTGGTGGTGGAAGAAATATTTCCGATCAAAATCCTAGAAGCGAAAAGAAGCAATAGCCATCAACGAGAGAGATTCATCCTCGGTTTTGTCAATCGACAGATACTTCAACTCCCCTCCCACTCTTATTCTAGGATGAATGGATTTTAAATAGGATGTTGAAACCTGAAAATTGGATAATGACAACTGATTACTATCAACAGTTCCGCCAATACCTTTAATTGAAGACAGCAATACCGCTATGCCTGTTCCTGCTGAAATATAAAAATCTTTTATAACACGACATCTAAAATGAAGCATGATGGGTACAATCGACAAACTAGCTCTTCCTACTACCAGATTGCTGGAGCTGGAACTTCGCTCAACCACATAGAAAGGGAAGTAGCCCGATTCAATACCGATCGCGAGCCGATGTTCCGGCTCCCATAAAATTTTAACGGAATAACCCAAATGATCTTCCACTGCTGAATTCGTTCCAATCTTGAGTGAATTGATATAATGATTCCAGCCGATACCTCCTGAAACAGAAAACCGAAATTCCTTGTTGGTCAAAGACTTTTGCGACCAGCCCGGATTAAAAGCAACTACCAAGAAGAGGAGCAGAAGTAATTGCTTCATGGCTGCGTATAATAATAGTAAGCTACCACTGAAGGGTAATTAGTAAGCAAGCCATTGAACTTACCCTCCCGAAGGAACTGTTCAATAAATCCTGGCTGATCGATTGTCCAACAATACACCTCACGTCCTTCTGCCTGAACTTGTGTAACCAATTCATTCTGCGTGCCCAACGTCCATCGCGGTGCCCACGCTTTTGAATTTAGATTACGCGCTTCCTCGGGACTTATTTCGCAAAGAGATGGAACATCTTTATGGTTAGAAATTGCCTTAAAATCGTTGAGTACTTTGTCGTCAGGAACACCCACCAAGATCTCCAACTTCCGGCCTTTTTGTTGAGCTCTTTTTAACGCTTTATCCTGTATGGGGATTACCAGATCGAGTGCTTGCCTCCCTTCTTTCATATCGAGCCAAACAAATTCTAACAAAGTGCTATCCACCACATAATTTAGTGCATCTTCAAGCTTTGGTATTTTTTCCCCTCTCACCAAACGAACAAAGGCAGATAGTTGGTCGAAAGTAAAATTTCCAATTGGCCCGTTGATTGGTCCTTTCACAGTAAGGCGAATATTGATGTCCTTATCGTGGTACAACACCGGTACTTTATCACGTGTCAAGCGGACGTCTACCTCGATACCTGTCGACCCATAGTTTTCTGTAAACGAAATCATCTCAATACTATTTTCTGAAACTCTAAGTCTGTCGGAAGTGCGTCCACCGGCACGGTGTCCTACAATGTAAAAATCCTTGCTTGTAACAGTAGATGAAAAAGGTCTTAGGTAACGAAATTCTACTGTGCGATCGGGAACACCGCCCCCAGCACCAAAGTTACCTTTGATAGATAAGATTTGTGGCTTCACCCCCATCAGCAAAGCCCTTGCGCCCAATGTCTTTTGAATGATGAGATTAGCCAACCCATTAACATCGCTGGTTGGAATCCTCCAAAAACCTTGCATGTAAATGGAGGAATCTTTTACTCCACTCTGGAGAATCAAATAATTATCTTTGGAAAAAATAGTTAGCTTATTAAATCGCCAACGCAACGCAACTATGTCACCAAACCGATCTTTGCCGTCTATGACTTGGTAGACTCCCTCCATCGGTATTTTACTAATAAACGGTACCGCAGTGGAGCCTGAAGGAAGCGGAGTAACTATTAGCACCAGAGCCGTAGTCTCCTGATCGCAACGAATTAAAAACAATGAGAAGAGTATCAGTACGAGAGGTCTAGCGCATACGCAACGGTGTGACTTCTTTGTAAAAATTATAAACCACCTCATAAAACTAACCCCATATAAAATTCCGGAATATTATAAAATCGATTGAACGTGGAAAATGCCGGCCAACCCATAAAATGATACTTCGCGTGTGTATTTTTAAATCCTAAGACGAAAACGTGGTCTTTCCAAAGTCGCTGCTCTACGTAAATAGCAAATGTATAACCATTAAAGAAATCTCTATCTCTCACAATTTCATTGTTGCCTTGCCGGGATGAGGTGGAAGTTACCCTGGATAACTCTGCTTTAATAGTAAAAGTGAAGTCTTTGGTCTTGTAACCCAGTGAGAGGTTGGGCGAATTCAGCCACGTGCTAGCGCTGCTATCAAAACCAGATACATTCAAAAATCCTAAAGCATAGGAGATGTCAACACCTGCATTGAACGAAAATTTATCAAACTGCTTTCCCCATCGTGGCCCTAGGGAAATTTGATTGGCAACATAGAGCGTTGAAAAACGTCCGTTTAACGAAAAGTTTCGCGGCAAACCAAAAATGGCATGATAATGAAGCAGTGGTGCTTGAATTGAAGTCTCGAGCCAATCAAACGGTAATTTTACTTGAGATAGGGCGAACTCACTTTTGAAATAACCGGGCTTCAGCGACCGCGGATAATAAATACTGGCAGAGGCAATATCGAACTGCTTTTGTGCCAACCCCACGGTAAAAGTAAATAGCGCAAAAATCGTTAGTTTTACCTTAGTGTCAAACGCCATAATAGTTAAAAGTAATACTTTAAAAACAAGATGCAAAAAATAATCAGTTGGGCAATGTGGCTAGTAATTATTTGGCCTTTATCCCTGTATAGTCAATCCTATTCTTTGATATTCCTCAGCGACACCCAAGCGCCAATGGCAATTGAAAAAGTGATTTTAAAATCTAATCAGAATGTAAAAGCAACAGCGCAGATTTTCGCGGCAATCTCAAAAGAAAAACCTTCCGCTGTTTACCTATTGGGAGATGTTGTTTCACTGGGACACAAGGAAAACAAATGGAAAAACATGGATATCTATTTGACTGACTTACAAAAGCAAGGCATCACCATCCACGCATTACTAGGCAACCACGATGTGATGAGCCGACCAAGAAAAGGAGAAGGTGCTTTTCAAAAAAGGTTTCCTAAGCATGACCGGCTGGGTTACGTGTCCATAGTAGATTCAGTAGCTATAATTATGCTAAATTCCAATTTTAAAAAATTGACAGCTACGGATATTGCCACGCAACAGCTTTGGTTAGAAAAAACTATTTTGTCGATCGATCAAGATCCAAGTATCATAACCGCTATCTTCTCTTGCCACCATGCCCCTTTCACCAATAGTAAAATTGTTAAACCCTCTAAATCTGTGCAAGAATTCTTTGTCGATGGATACTTAAAGTCAAAAAAAGGCGCCTTGTTTTTAACCGGACACTCCCACAATTTTGAGCACTTTAAAATTGCCAAAAAAGATTTTATGGTGATTGGCGGAGGCGGTGGACTTCGCCAACCGCTTAAGCCTTCAAGTAGCGAACTGGATGACCTGGCAAAAGGTTACAAACCCGAATTTCATTTTTTAACAGTTGATAGGCGACAACGACAACTGTTTATCAAATCGACTTACTTATCAAAAGATTTTAAGGAAATCAGCGAAGGCTATAAAATTCAACTGTCGATTCTTCCCAACTAAAAACGTTAAAGATCACCGGAGCGAATCGATATACAAATCTTCTACCTTTTTTCTAGCCCAAGGAGTCTTCCGCAAAAAAACCAGACTAGATTTAATACTTGGATCATAGTTAAAACAATTGACAGGAATGATCCTGCCCAAATCCTCCCAACCGTAGAGTTCTACTAAATGATTTAAAATCATTTCCAGTGTTTTGCCATGAAGCGGATTGTTGAGCTGTGTGTCCATCCAAAAGTTGACTCAAACTTTACCAATTGCCAAATCGTATTCTTTGGAGAGCGTTTGAATAATCTCCGCCATCGGGCGAATACTTTTCACGTGCTCAATGGAAGGCCCTGCACACCACACTGTTTTGTAAGTGGCACCAAAGGCCGCCTTTTCTACCGCTTTCATTCCGCGCACAGCGATAATCATCTTAGCGTACTTTTTTAATGTCTTGTTGTTGTTCAAAATCCATTCAAGCCAATTCGCCTTAGTGCCGAGTTGCTGAACATACGGTGTGTTGATAACCGTGAGTGGCGAACCGGACAACTTATTTGTGCGAACAATATCTTTCTCTCCGTAATCTACCATAGCCTGCTTGTACTCAGGGGAAATGTCCGCTTCATTGCATGCAATGAAAATAGTACCTACCGAAACTCCCGCAGCACCCCAGTCCATCGCTTGCTTTATGTCGGCACCTGTGGCAATGCCTCCGGCCGATATAATCGGCAAGCCACAATTGTCTTTCAATTGCTGGATCAACTCTTGTGGCGAGATATTTCCTGCATGCCCGCCCGCACGCGAGTTGACGGCAATGACCGCATCGGCACCCATCTCCTCTACTTTTTTAGCATAACCAACGTCTACCACATCGCAAAATACTTTGATGCCCAATGGCTTACACTTTTCAATTACCTCTCGGGGGCTACCCAGGGATGTAATGATGTAGCTCACCTTTAAATCCAGTAGCGTTTCCAAGTGCCCCTTGTATTTTGGATTGGATTTATTGACAATTAA
>JBBSCN010000029.1:0-24802 GCA_038250265.1 Cytophagales bacterium
AGGGAAGCAATTCAAGGTCAGCAAAGACCAATATATATATGCTCCTAAAATGGAGGGTGAAGCTGGGGCTTCCGTATCCTTCGACAAAGTTCTTTTGACAGACAATGAAGGCAGTATAGTAGTGGGTGCACCCCTTTTAAAGGGAGTAATAGTTGCCGGCAAAATATTAGAGCACGTAAAAGGCGATAAGGTGATTGTATTCAAAAAGAAACGCAGAAAGGGCTATGCAAAACGCAACGGCCACCGCGAGCAGTTTACCAAAGTTCAAATTGAGAGCATAGGTTAAAAACCAATTCGATAATTCGTTGATCCGCCAATGATGGATCACCAAAATCATCGAATCAACTAGTTAGCGAATCAAATTAATGAATGATCAAATTAACGAATTAGAAGATGGCACACAAAAAAGGGGAAGGTAAAGTAAAGAACGGCCGCGAGTCGGAAAGCAAACGATTAGGCATAAAGGCATTTGGTGGTCAAAAAGTAATTGCGGGCAACATCATCGTTCGCCAGCGTGGTACTAAGCACCACCCCGGCCGAAATGTTGGTATTGGAAAAGACCATACCCTGTTTGCATTGACTCCCGGAACCGTGGTTTTCAAAAAAGGGAAAGCGGACAAGTCTTTCGTTTCTGTTTTAGCAGAGGCATAGTATTACTATCATTTTATTTTAAAGAGGCTGCCAAAAAGGGCAGCTTTTTTTATTCGTGATTAATTCTGTTAATAGAATTTTGAATCGTATGAGGCAATATGCTGACCGTTTAAATGGAAACCATTCTTTACCTAAATCACGTGATAGTATTACTTTTATTCTGTTTTTTTACCCTACGCTTTGTGGATTAATCCACTTTTGTCAAACGGCAGGATAATATTTCGCCTGAATTTCTAATTTCTGTGTTAAATATCAAGAAACATTCCCTTAATTTGGGGTAGTAATTTATTAACCTAAACCAAAATCTATGAAGAAGTTTTTACTGTTATGCTTCTCATTTGCTTTTGTGCTCAGTGCCTGGGCGCAAGAACGGGTGATTACGGGTAAAGTAACGTCCTCGGAAGACGGATCCACCTTACCCGGTGTGAATGTTGTTGTGAAGGGAACTACCATTGGCTCTGTAACCGATGCTGATGGAAAGTATTCACTGGGTGTGCCCTCTTCGGGAGCAAACTTAGTTTTCTCGTTTATAGGCCTGAAAACCTCGGAAATTGCAATTGGAGAGAGAAGTATCATTGATATCCAACTTACGCCAGACGTTACTCAGTTGGCAGAAGTTGTAGTAACCGGTTTCGGTTCTCAATTGAGGCCAGACCTCACCGGCAACATTGCGTCTGTAAAGGCAAAGGATATTGCGTTTGTTCCACTACCTTCCATCGATGCGATACTTCAAGGAAATGCAGCTGGTGTTTATGTAAATAGCCAATCTGGTAAACTTGGTCAAGCGGTCAGTGTGCGTGTTCGCGGTAATTCGTCCATTAGCGCAAGTAACGAGCCGCTTTATGTGGTGGACGGTATACCGATCACCACCGGAAGCCAAAGTAATTTCGGTGGAGCGACCAACCCGCTTGTTGACTTGAACCCAAACGACATTGAATCCTTAGAGATTTTGAAAGATGCTTCTGCGGGTGCCATTTATGGTGCTAGAGCTGCAAACGGTGTAATTCTGATCACTACGAAAAAGGGAAAAGCCGGGAAAACGCAAGTTACTTTCAATTACCAGACGGGATTTTCTGAATCTTCACGTAGAGTTCCGTTTTCAAATTCTGAGCAGTATGCAACACTTCTTCTTGAGGGAGCAAAGTATCTAGATGATCGAAATGGTGTTCCCACGACAGATCCCGGCAGTGATACGCAATTCCTAAGTGGCCCAGGCGAGTTTTTTGACTATAATAGTTATGGTCAATGGGCAACCGATACAACGAAGACGTACGACTGGCAAGACGTAGTGTTCCAAAAAGGATCCTATAACCAAGCAGATATTCAATTTAGTGGCGGAAATGAAAAAACAAAGTTCTTTGCCTCAGGCCAGTACTTGAAGCAAGGTGGTATTATCATTGGAAACGAGCTAGAGCGTATGACCGGCCGTTTGAACGTGGATCAAAAAGTGTCAGACTGGTTGAGCATTGGAATGAATATGAACTTTGCCCGTACCTATAACAGAAGGTTGCCTGATGACAATGCTTTTTCAAACCCATTGCAAAGTGTTGCTCTTCCTCCTATTACGCCATCGAGAGACCCGAACACAGGATTGCCTGTTGGAACGCCTCCGGGGGATATTGGTATTCCTATTTATTACAATCCCCAAATTACAGTTGACTATTCAAAGTTTGCGCAAGAGTCATTCCGTAATTTCAGCAGTACTTACGCCAACGCAAAATTATTGCCTGGCCTGACCTTCCAGACTGAGTTCGGATTGGACGTGTTAAGTCAAACCGAAGAAGGCTACTTCCAAAGCCAAACCAGACGTAACCAAACGAGGGCTACAAGGGGTCTTGGTACTAATAGGAGTACATTTATTTTGAACTACAATACCAACAACTATTTCAACTACACCAAGAAATTTGGCAAAAGCGATTTGAATGCTACGGTGGGTATGCAGTACCAGCAATCGAGCACGCGAACCAGTTTTACCGAAGGACTCGATTTCCCGTCTGACTCGTATCAAAAGATAGCCAGTGCTGCCACGATTTCAGGGGGTAGTTCTACAGAAACGCAATTCCGGTTTTTGTCTTACTTTGCTCGCGCCAACTATAAATTTGCTGACAAGTATTTGTTGACACTGAGCGGTCGCATTGATGGATCCTCTCGTTTTGGTGCGAATAACAGATATGGTTTCTTCCCTGCTGCATCTGCTGGGTGGATTTTATCTGAAGAAGGCTTCTTAAAAGGTATTGAGGTTATTAGCTTTTTAAAAGTTAGAAGCAGTTATGGAATTGTCGGTAACGCGGAGATAGGTAATTTTCCTCAATTAGGATTGTTTACGGGTGATGCAAGTTATGTGGGCATCGGTGGACAGCGTCCTAGTCAAATTGGTAACCCTAACTTAAGATGGGAGACAAACAAGCAATTCGATGTTGGAATCGATTTTGGATTTTTTAACAATCGGTTAACCGGTGAGATTGACTATTACAACCGTAGATCTGAAGATCTGTTGTTGAACACGAACCTGGCATCGACTACTGGCTTCAATAGCGTGACAAGAAACTTAGGTTCATTAGAGAACCAGGGAATAGAGATTGTCCTCAACACCCAGAATTTCGTGGGAGCGTTTAAATGGAATACCTCTTTTAATTTTGCTGCCAATCGTGGTAGAGTGCTTAACATCAATGGCCAAATTATTACAGGCGGTATTGGTCAGTTGCCTAATCGTGTGATGGAAGGTTCGAACATCGGGGTATTTTTTGCCCCCGAGTATGCAGGCGTAGATCCAGCCAATGGAGACGCATTGTTTTATAGAAACTCTGTCAATCCTGATGGAACAATTGATCGGTCAACGGTAAATAATGCAAACTATGGCCAGGCACAACGCACCGTAGTGGGCGATCCAAATCCGGATTATGTGATGGGTCTTACTAATACATTCTCTTACAAGGGTATAGATCTTTCCGTGTTGTTCAGCGCTGTTTTAGGAAATGACATTAGCATTTATGGGTTGGGGCAATATTCAAGTGCCAACGCGATCTTTGAAGACAATCAAACAGCTGATCAAATGGCTCGTTGGCAAAATCCGGGAGATATTACCCGAGTGCCACAGGCTCGCTACTATGCCGGCAACGGAAATCAGGCGAGTTCACGTTTTATAGTGGATGGATCATTTGTTCGTCTTCGCAATGTGAGCTTAGGTTATACGTTGCCTAAGAGTTTGTTGAATAGGGTGAAACTTGACCGTGTGCGGATTTACGTTACGGGTCAAAATCTTGCTTTATTTACAAGTTACCCGCTATGGGATCCAGAAGTAAATGCGGATAGCTTTGATTCAAATATTGCCAAGGGGAATGATTTTTATACTCCGCCACAGCCCCGCACTATCTTGTTTGGAATCAATATAGGTCTGTAAAAAAATTGACCATTAAAAGATCTAACCATAAATTATGAAAAAGAATTTAATAAAAACCGGTTTACTAGCGCTGACACTTATAGGCGTCCCATTTGCCTGTGCAGATAGGCTAGACATTATGCCATTTCAATCCCAAGCGTCAGATGTAGGACTCAAAACGGAAAGTGACTTAGTGGGTACTTTGATAGGAGCGTATGACGGGTTGCAGGCTACTGCCAGTTACGGTGGAGACATCATGTTGTTGTCTGACATCTGGGCTAACCGTGCTCACCTGAGATTTCGGGGAACCTTTGCTGGGCTTCAACAAGTTGCCTTTATCACTGCCACGTCTACGTCATCGGTGATTACCACAGATAACGCGTGGGCAACAAATATGTGGGCGAATGCATATAGAACGATAAATATCGCAAATTTAGTGCTTGAGAACCTATCGCTCAGCGAAGGCGCGGTACGGCCTACCAACACTGTGCGAGGGGAGGCATTGTTTATCCGTGGCTCGTTGTATTTTGAATTAGCGCGATTGTATGGCAAAACCTGGCAGGACGGTGACCCCAACCAAAATCTGGCAGTGCCGTTAGTTCTTACTTCAACTCCTTTTGAGGAAAATAAACTAACAGATGCCAACTTGCCAGCTCGTGCTACTGTAGCTGCTGTGTATGCCCAAGCAAAAGCTGACCTCACCACCGCCTCAACATTGTTGCCTAATTCAAATTTGTACTACGCGTCAAAGTGGGCGGCCTTCGCCCAATTGTCTCGAATTGCTTTAATGCAGGGCGACTACCCTGCAGCTTTAGCTGCATCCGATCAGGTCATTCAATCGGGAGTCTATTCATTGGCACCTGCTTTTAACGATCTGTGGTTCAACTTTATCAACTTTGGTGGGGTGGCTCCAAAAGAGTACGTGTTTTATATGCGAATGACTCAACAAGACGGAACTAATGGTCTTAACACGTACTATGGTCAAACAGTATCCTCCATTCCGGGAACTGCCGGGAGAGGTGATTTAGATGTACAAGCGGCATTCCGTGACCTTCACGAAACGGCAGATGTGCGTAGAGGCTATTTCACTATCACAAACAGAAGACTTACCAACAAGCACTTGGATCGCTTTGGCCATGTGCCGGTGATTCGCTTATCTGAGATGTATCTAACCAGAGCGGAGGCTAACTTTAGACTAGTTTCTACCATCGGAGATACGCCACTTAATGATATCAACCGCGTGAGAAACAGAGTAGGCCTTGCTAATCTTGCTGTGTTGGACTTATCAGGGATATTAAGGGAACGTAGTCTAGAACTTGCCTTCGAGGGGCACCGCTTACATGATATCAAAAGAACACAAGGTGTAACGTTGGGAACTAGTGCTACCACTCCAAATGGCCCGGCTTGGAATAGTCCTAAATTAATCCTTCCTATCCCGTTGAGAGAGATAGAAGTAAACAGTAAGCTCGTTCAAAACGAAGGATACCAATAGTAGTACATCACTCTTAGTTTAAAATGAAGGGGACTGTCTGAAAAGACAGTCCCCTTTTTTACTTCTCGAAGCAACGAATAGCGTCTAATTATTCGCTCTTCTTCTCCTTCGAAGCCTTTCCTTTTTTGGATTTGATCACGAGTAGATCACCAGTTCCTTCATAATCGGCTTGAATAACTCCTCCCTCCGGGATTTCTCCTTTTAGTATCTCTTCCGCTACTGGATCCTCTAAGTACTTTTGAATCGCTCGGTTCAAAGGTCTCGCACCAAATGCTTGGTCATAGCCTTTCTCTGCTAAGAAGTCTTTTGCTTTTTCGGATAGCTCAACAGTATAACCAAGAGTAAGTATGCGGGCAAACAATTTACCCAATGAGATATCGATGATTTTATGGATGTGCTCTCTTTGAAGGGAATTAAATACGATTACATCATCCAAACGATTCAAAAACTCAGGGGAGAATGCACGTTTCAACGCATTTTGAATAGTCGACTTCATCACATCTTCATCATTTTCACGATTGGCCTTAGTTGCAAAACCAATGCCCGATCCAAAATCTTTCAAATCACGAACGCCAATGTTGGAGGTCATGATGATGATGGTATTGCGGAAATCCACTCTCCTTCCAAGTCCGTCAGTAAGGATGCCATCATCGAGTACTTGTAATAGGATATTGAAAACATCAGGGTGTGCTTTTTCGATTTCATCTAACAACACAACGCTGTATGGCTTTCGTCTAACCTTTTCGGTTAGCTGTCCACCTTCTTCATAACCTACATAGCCGGGAGGTGCACCCACAAGGCGAGAGACGGAGAATTTTTCCATGTACTCGCTCATGTCAATTCGAACCAAGGCGTCTTCTTTGTCAAATAGGTATGTGCCCAGCACTTTTACCAGTTCTGTTTTACCAACACCAGTAGGCCCCAAGAAAATGAAAGAGCCAATTGGTTTTTTAGGATCTTTTAATCCAACGCGTGTACGTTGAATGGCGCGGGTTAATTTTTTGATTGCTTCCTCTTGGCCAATCACCTTGGTACTCAATTGCTCGGCCATACCAAGCAACTTGTTACTCTCCTTTTGAGCGATGCGATTGGCGGGGATTCCCGTCATCATCCCTACTACATCAGCAACGTTGTCTTCGGTAACCGTATATTTTTCGGTGCGTGTTTTTTCCTCCCAACGTGCTTTGGCTAAATCCAATTGCTCTATGAGTTTCTTTTCTTTGTCGCGTAGTTGGGCAGCCTCTTCATACTTCTGGCTTTTCACTACGCGATTTTTCTCCTTCTTTACATCTTCAATAGCATCCTCGAACTTCACTATGTCATCCGGTACATGGATGTTGTTGATATGAACCCGGGCACCCGCTTCATCCATCACGTCAATGGCTTTGTCAGGCAGGAAGCGGTCGCTGATATACCGGTCTGAAAGCTTTACGCAGGCCTCCAACGCTTCCTTCGTATAACTCACGTGGTGATGATCTTCGTATTTGTCTTTGATGTTTTCCAAGATCTGGATCGTTTCATCCACGGAAGTGGAATCGACCATAACCATTTGAAACCTTCGCGCCAACGCTCCGTCTTTTTCAATGTACTGACGGTACTCGTCTAAAGTGGTCGCTCCAATACACTGGATTTCTCCCCGTGCCAACGCTGGCTTGAACATGTTAGAAGCATCCAGCGAGCCAGATGCCCCGCCCGCACCCACGATGGTGTGCAACTCGTCAATAAAAAGAATTACGTCTGCTGATTTTTCCAATTCATTCATCACGGCCTTCATGCGTTCTTCAAACTGGCCACGGTACTTGGTGCCCGCAACCAGCGAGGCTAGATCCAGTGTTACTACTCGTTTGCCAAAAAGAACACGCGAGACTTTCTTTTGAATGATTCGTAAGGCTAAGCCTTCAGCAATGGCGGTTTTACCTACGCCTGGTTCTCCGATCAAGATCGGGTTGTTCTTTTTTCTACGGCTCAAAATTTGAGCCACGCGTTCGATTTCTTTCTCTCGGCCAACGATCGGATCGAGTTTGTTGTCTTCTGCTAATTTGGTGAGGTCTCTACCGAAATTATCCAATACAGGTGTGCGAGATTTTTCCGCACCTTTTTTTTCTTTCCCCGAGCCTGACATTGAACCACTGCCAAACATTTTGGAAGAGTCATCATCTGGATCATCGGTGTCCGAAGCGGCAGTAGGTTGTTCATGTTGGTACTCTAACATTTCTTTCACCACATCGTAGGCAACATCAAACTTGTTTAATATCTGAGTTGCTAAGTTGTCTGGATCACGAAGGATGGATAATAGAAGGTGTTCTGTTCCAATCAATTGAGCTTTAAAAACTTTTGCTTCTAAGTAAGTAATCTTTAGTGTTTTTTCAGAAGCGCGTGTTAACGGAATGTTCGCGAGATTTTTTATTTCATGCGTGGCTGTTCCTTTTGAGATTTTTTCAATCTCACCACGGAGTTGATCAAGAGGCACTCCCAATTTTTTCAGAACACCCACCGCCACTCCTTCTCCCTCGCGGATCATTCCCAAGATAAGATGTTCCGTTCCGATGTAGTCGTGTCCTAGTCTCAACGCTTCTTCGCGACTCAATGAGATTACTTCTTTGACTCGATTAGAAAATTTGGCTTCCATATTTGGCATAGAATATTGATATGTGTAAATGTAAAGTTTTACAGGCTATAATTCCAAACCTGCGTTTGAGCAAATCAGTTGAGTTCCAAACACAGACTTAAAACGTTTTGTTCAGTTTAGAAGATTGAATGATGCGGATCGATTGGGGACCGTCACAAAACAATAGATCTAAGATGCTAAGGTTGGGTACAAATTCGTTGCCAAAAACTTGTTGGTAAGGAATGAGGTGATAGAATGGCCGATTTGCAAATGGTTTTTTGGGACTAATTTGACTACGAAAGTCAGAAACAAAGTTGGGAGCGGGCATTTCGTATGAACGGGTGAACGAAAGGTTTACTTTGAAGCCAACAGATTTCAGACAGAATGACAGCAATTCGCAATTTAGATCGAACAGGTATTTATGTCCTTTGTAGAGGATTTTTTTTATTTCATCCGAATAAAATTCAAAATAAGGTGCGTTTCGATAGGCAGATTCCAGAGTCCGCCAATGGTTATTTTGCCACTTTTGTTGATGATCTATTTTAACCTCTTGGACAGGAATTTTTCCGTGCTTGTCGCGCAGCGGCACAATCAAGAGTTGAATTCCCTGTGAAGTGGTGATGTAGCAGCGGTTTCGAAAACTTTGCTTTACATAATACTCATGTCGTTCCAATTGAATCTCCTCAAAGGAATGAAGCGCACAAAAATATTCTAAGGAAGGAAGATAGTGAAGGTCAATCCGGGCAGTCTTCGTCAAAAGTAAATTGGGATTCAATGTCGTTAAATTAAGCCTCATTTTTTTACCTCAGCTCTAATCCTCTCCAGAAGAGAGGAGGACAACGGAGCTTAACTTAACGACATTGAACGGGGATTTCTTATTGAAGCATTTTCAATAGTGTGCTCAACCGCTGCTTCAAACTCCTTCGATCGATAATGAAGTCGAGGAAGCCGTGCTCGAGAACGAATTCGGCACTCTGAAAACCTTTTGGCAAATCTTTGCCAATTGTTTCGCGAATGACTCGCGGCCCTGCAAACCCGATCAATGCGCCTGGCTCGGCAATGTTAAAGTCTCCGAGCATGGCATAGGAAGCAGTAACACCACCCGTAGTTGGGTCAGTAAGCAATGAGATGTAAGGAATTTTGGCTTCGTCCATCAGCGCGAGTTTTGCGGAGGTTTTGGCCATTTGCATAAGTGAAAGACCCGCCTCCATCATGCGCGCTCCACCCGAGCGCGAGATCATCAAAAAAGGAGTTTTGGTTTTTAATGAATGATCAATGGCGCGGGCAATCTTCTCACCAACCACCGATCCCATCGAGCCTCCAATAAATGTAAAGTCCATGCAGGCAATGCAAATATCGATACCGTTCATTTTTCCGTAAGCAGAGCGCAAAGCATCTTTTAAGCTGGTCTTCGCTTGTGATTCCTTTATTCGTTTTTGATAGGCTTTAGTATCAACAAACTTTAAAGGATCTGCCGATTCCATAGTGGCATCCAGTTCTGTAAACTCGTTGTTGTCAAACAGGATTTCAAAATACTCTTCCGAACCGATTTTTACGTGGAGGTCTTCTTCCGGCACTACGTAAGCATTGTTTTTTAGCTCACGTGTATGAACAATTTTTCCTCCGGGAGATTTGAACCAAAGCCCATCGGGTACTTCTCTTTTAGATTCGGTGGGGGTGAGAATTCCTTTATCGGTACGTTTGAACCAAGGCATAATTTAATTGATCAATTTGAAGATTTGAGAATTAGTTGATGAACTTACTTTGCCCTATCCTTTTCCAACTCCGTCAGTCGAGCAGAAATCTTTTTGGCTTCCCTCATTGCTTCTTCTGTTGCATTTAACCTGAGCTTTAACTTTTCGGTCACTTTCTTTAGTCTTTGCTCAGTCTCCTTCAGCCTTTTCGATTTTGATAAAGCATTACTATTCATACCCAAATTTTTTAATTCGGCTATCATTTTCAAAAATTTCATTTCTATAGGAAGCGTTTTTTCCATTCATTCGCCCGATCAGCGCGTTAAGGATGTTGAAATAATTTTGCATCGTTGGATGATCGATTAAATCAGTGTCAATCGTGCTCAGTTCTTTTTCAGCTTCCTAAATAGCTGCCTCATTCAATAAGATTTCCTTGGCTAGCTCACTATTTCTTTCCTCCAGCCGCTCAATCTCTTTCTGGTTTTTCACCTAGGCGATATCAATCTTGCTATCCAAATACACATCTTGTATAGCTTGTAAAATTTCAACACCTTCTTTCATTGGGCGTTGGAATGCTTTTCTTCCAGAGATCAAGCCCATGCCACCAGCGCGTTTGTTGATGACAGCAGTACGAACGGCATCTGCCATATCGCTTTCGCCTTTTGAATCTCCACCAGAATTGATCAAGCCAGCACGGCCATTATAGCAATTCAACACTTGGTAGCGGCATAGATCAATTGGATGGTCAGTTGTCAATTCAGTGTAAATGCGCTCATCCAATTTGCCATAGCTGCTTCCTCCAGTATTCAAGGCTTTATAGCCACCATTATTAGTGGCCAACTTTTGTTTAATGACATCGGCCTGAATAGTTACGCCCAAATGGTTTGCTTGGCCTGTTAAATCAGCCGATTGGTGATAATCAATTCCATCTTTCTTAAAGGCATCGTTGCGCGTGTAGCACCACAAGATTGTGGCCATACCCAATTCATGAGCGCGTTCAAAGGCTGCTGACACTTCCTGAATTTGGCGAGTAGCATTATCTGATCCAAAGTAGATAGTGGCGCCCACTGCTACGGCTCCTAGGTTCCACGCGTCTTCTACTGAGCCGTACATAATTTGATCAGCTCTATTTGGATAAGTAAGTAGTTCGTTGTGATTAATCTTTACAATGAACGGAATTTTGTGCGCGTATTTTCTTGACATGATCGCCAACCCGCCAAAAGTGGTAGCTACCGCGTTGCACTCTCCTTCTATCGCTAACTTGATGATATTTTCCGGATCAAAGTAGATCGGATTCTTTGCAAAAGATGCCCCCGCACTGTGTTCTATACCTTGGTCAATTGGCAAAATGGAGAGATAACCTGTTCCGCCTAAGCGACCCTTATCAAACAGCGTTTGAATGCTTCGCATAGTTTGCGTATTGCGATTCGAAATTGAAAAAATCCGGTCAACGAAATCGGATCCTGGCAGATGAAGATTTTCCTTTAAAACAGTTTTGCTTTTGTGGTTTAAAAGCGACTCGGCATTTTTACCAAGTAATTCGGTGATGGAGGGTCTGGCCATAGTTTTTTTATGTGAGCGACAAATATACTGAGTGCTACGTAGCTTACACAACATCAAATTCAGGAAAGTGCCTTTCGATAGAAATAGTGAAGCATATCAAAGAGAGTAAGCGTAGTAGCGGGATGCTCGGCTAATTCATCCAAGGTAAAGCGCTAAAGCAAAAAACCCATTTCAACGCGTTGAAATGGGTTTTTAAATGCTAAAACGAATTTTAGGCTTATTTTACAGTAGCTAATTTCTCTTTAATTCTAGCAGACTTGCCTTGACGGCCTTTCAAATAGAACAACTTTGCTCTACGTACTCTTCCGGCCTTTACAAACTCAATTTTATCAATGCTTGGGCTAAGAATTGGGAAAATACGCTCCACACCAACTCCGTTGGAAACTTTTCTCACAGAGAAACTCTCACCATTGGTAGACGTTCCCCTTCTATAAAGAACTACGCCTTGGAACTGCTGGATACGCTCCTTATTTCCTTCGCTGATTTTTACATGCACGTTGATGGTATCACCTGACTTAAAGCTTGGTATTCCCGCTCTTTTGGAGGCTAGCTCTTGTTCTACAATTTTTATTAAATCGGCCATACAACTCGGTTTTTAAAATGGACTGCAAATATAGCAGTCTTACTCAAAAAATGGACGCTTCACCTAAAGATTTTTGGAACGCACAAGACTTATGTGTATAAATTGCTTTATTTTTACACATGGGAAAGATGAAACGGATAAATATTGATTTGGACGATGAGCTGATGGAACGGGCCATGCGGATCAGTGGTGCCAAAACAAAAAAAGAATTGGTGAATAACGCGCTGCGGTTTTACAGAGATTTCTTGCGCGAACAGCAAAAAGAAAAAGAGCAAGAAGAACAAAGTAGGAAACCATGAGAACGAATATTGATTTTGATGAAGAACTAATGACGGAAGTCATGCGATTTGCCAAGCTTACGAAAAAGAAAGAAGCGGTAGAAAATGCTATTGCGCGTTATGCGAGTTACTTAAAGCGGCAGGAACTTCTTGATTTATTTGGAACGGTGGAATGGGAAGGGGATTTGAATGAGATGAGAACTTCCAAATACTTATGATATTGGTTGACACATCCGTATGGATTGATTCATTTCAGAATAAAGATACTACGCAAGTAAAAATACTGAAAGAATTAATCAAATCACGGGATGAAGAAATATGCACCTGTGCTACCATTATTCAAGAAGTACTACAAGGCGTGAGAGAGGATTCTAAATTCGAGTCTTTAAGATTACAATTTTTGAACATGGTCATATTTACGGCAGATCAAGTTCAAGTAGCTATGGAAGCGGCTAGCCTCTATCGCTTGGTTAGAAAAAAAGGTGTGACCATTAAAAAGCCCAATGATTGCTTTATTGCATGGTATGCCATCAACAATAAAGTAAAACTACTTCACAACAATTCTGATTTTGATTTAATTGCTGAGCATACCGAACTGAAAGTGGTGAGGCTAAAGTAATTTTGGCCTTCTCTGTTTAGTTCGTTCTAACGATTCCTCTTGCTTCCAATCTTCGATTTTTGCCTGATGGCCAGAGAGCAATACGTCAGGTACTTTCCAGCCATTGTATTCTGCCGGACGGGTATAAACAGGCGGAGCAATTAATCCATCTTGAAAAGAATCGCTGAGCGCGGATGTTTCGTCATTCAATACTCCGGGCAATAAGCGAATGACAGAATCGGCAACCACGGCCGCTGCCAATTCTCCTCCCGAAAGGACATAGTCACCAATGCTGATTTCGCGCGTGACCAAATGTTCGCGGACTCGTTCATCCACACCTTTATAATGTCCACACAGTAAAATTATATTTTGCTTTAGACTCAATTGATTGGCTAGCGATTGCGATAGCAGCTCTCCATCGGGGCTCATGTAAATGATTTCATCGTACGCTCGTTCTGATTTCAGCGCGGAAATACATCGATCAATGGGTTCAATCATCATCACCATTCCAGCGCCACCGCCAAAAGCATAGTCATCTGTGGTGCGGTGCTTGGTGGTTGAGAATTCTCTCAGGTCATGCACCATCACCGTCACCAAGCCTTTCTCTTGTGCCCTTTTTAAAATGGAATCCGAAAAGGGGCTGTCGAGCAATCGCGGTAAGCAGGTAATGATGTCCAGTCTCATATCTTAAATGTCCAAAAAGCCGTCTGGCAAAACAACTTTAATAATCTTTTTGGTTTTGTTTGAACTGATCACAAACGGGCTGTTGACTGGGATGAGTACTTCTTTTCCGTTAAAAAGGAGTGTTAAAAGTCGGTTAGGGCCAGCAGAAGATACCTCTGTGATTTCCCCTAACTCGCCCAAGTTTTCGTCAATCACGGTGAAGCCGATTACTTCATCATCGTAAAATTCGCCCCGCTTCAGTTTAGGCCTTACTTCTTTTGGAAGAAAGATGCTCGAACCTTTCAAAAGGGTAGCTTTTTCGGATGTATCGATATCGTCAAACTTGATGAACACCTTATCTCCTCGGTCAGAAAAAGAAGAAATGAAATAGGGCACCAGTGAACCCTGCTGCTCAATGAAAACTGATTTGAACGTGTTAAAGTCAACGTCCTCACTCATGTTGAGTGTCACTTCTCCCTTTAACCCATGAGTTTTTGCTACGTAGCCTATCTTAAAACACTTTTCTTTTTCCATATCAACTGCAAATAAAAAATGCCATCCCGATAAGGTGATGGCATTTTTCTGTTTTTTGAATTTTGAATATTATGCTTGCTCTTCGGCAACAGGCGCTTCACCTTCTGTAACTTCAGCAGCAGGAGCGGCAACTGGCACTTCTGCCTTTTTGCGGATTGCTTCTGCACGTGCTTCTTTCACTTTCGTTTCTGCTTCTTTGCGCGCTTTGGCAGCGTCTTGCTTAGACTTCGTTAGGTCGGAAACCTTTGATTGAATGGCATCTTGTTTGGTCTTCAACCAGTCTGCTAATTTTACGTCAGCAGCTTCTTGAGTCAAGGCGCCTTTATCAACACCTATTTGCAAATGTCTTTTGAACATAATGCCTTTGTAAGAAAGCATCGCCCTTACGGTGTCAGAAGGCTGTGCGCCAACCATCAGCCAATGAAATGCTCTATCATCTTTAATCACGATGGATGCAGGATTGGTAGCGGGGTTGTAAGTACCTATTTTTTCAATGAATTTGCCATCTCGTGGCGCTCTCGCATCAGAAACAACGATGTCAAAAATCGAAAGCTTTTTGCGGCCTCTGCGGGCCAATCTCATTTTTACCATTTTTTTTTTACTTTTTTAATGTTGGAACACGTCCGTTTTTAAAAGGGTTGCAAAGATAATCGGATTTCGAATATATGCCAATGTGTGTGGCAGGAAAACCAGAAAATGAAGCTTTTTTGCTTTTTTGCCCTTTAAATAGCTATTCGTCAGGCGATAAGCCAAAAGCGCACGAGTAATATTTGTTTAAGCGGTTATTAAGTTTTTTAATTTTATCCACTCTCTTTACATTTACCTACTTTTCAAAATAGAAAAATGGACAAGTACAGTTACATTTCCAACGCTGATAATAGTTACATCGACCAACTTTATCAAAACTACAAACAAGATCCGGCATCGGTGGACGGCTCTTGGCAAAAATTCTTTGAGGGCTTCGATCTGTCATCGCAGCGATTTGGTGAGAACGGACACGCAGCCACTGCCGCAGGCGACACACCTAATATTAAAGAGGCCTATGTGCGCACGCTCATTTTTGCCTATCGTTCTTTCGGGCATTTAAAGTCCAATACCAATCCCGTACGCGAAAGGCGCGATCACGGTGTGCAATTGGATCACACTAAGTTTGGCTTGGCAGATAACGATTTGGATACCGAGTTTGATGTGGCTTCTGAAATTGGGATGCCAAAATCATCGCTCAAAAAAATAATTGAACGATTGAAGGTTTTGTATTTGGGAACGATCGGGTTTGAGTACAATTTCATCCGAAATGACGAAGTGCGTAGTTGGTTCTTTCAGAAAATTGAGCAGGAGTACTTTACTTACAATCCCGATCAGGCCGAAAAGAAGCGAATTTTAGGTAAGTTGAACGAAGCAGTTGTATTCGAGAATTTTCTTCATACTAAATTTTTAGGCCAGAAACGTTTTTCATTGGAGGGCGGAGAGAATACGATCCCTGCTTTGCAGACCATTATTAATAAGGCAGCTGAGTTGGGCGTGAAAGAAGCTGTGATCGGTATGGCGCACCGTGGGCGTTTGAACGTGCTGACCAATATCTTAGGAAAAATTTATGAGCAAATTTTTACGGAATTTGAAGGTAATGTTAATCCGGATTTGACCATGGGCGATGGCGATGTAAAATACCACTTGGGGTATGCCAGCCACATTAATACACCATCGGGAAATAAAATTTATTTGAAGCTTACTCCCAACCCTTCTCATCTAGAGGCGGTGAATCCATTGGTGGTGGGTTATACGCGTGGGCAAATTGATGATGAGTATGATGGGGATTTGAACAAAGCCATGTCCATTCTGATTCATGGAGATGCTGCCATCGCAGGCCAGGGAATAGGATATGAAGTTATTCAAATGTCTGGGCTTCCCGGATACACCACTGGAGGTACGATTCACTTTGTAATCAATAACCAAGTTGGTTTCACCACCGACTATGATGATGCCCGCACCAGTATTTATTGTACGGACATTTCAAAGATTGTAGATGCGCCCATTCTTCATGTGAATGGAGATGATGCAGAGGCCGTAACGTTCTGTTCTAATTTGGCTGTAGAGTATCGACAAAAATTTGGCAAGGATATTTTTATCGACATGCTTTGCTACCGCAGGCATGGCCACAACGAAAGCGATGAACCGAAATTTACGCAGCCTAAACTCTACAATTTAATCGCCAAGCACCCGAATCCACGCGAAGTGTATGTAAAAAAATTGATTGAAAGGGGAGATGTGGATGCCTCGTTGGCGGATGAAATGGACAAGAACTTCCGCAATCAATTACAAGATCGGTTGAACGAAGTGAAGCAAAAGCCACTTCCCTACAAGTCACAAAAAATTGAAGAGGAGTGGGAAAAAATGCGCAAGTCAACACCTGCAGATTTTGATCAGTCACCCGATACAAGTGTTAAGCAAGCATTGGTTGATAAAGTTGCCAAAGCGCTCACTACTATTCCAGAAGGGTTTAAAGCCCTCAAGCAAATTGAAAAGCTATTGAAAGATCGCAGCACAGCCTTTAACGAAACAAAAATGTTGGGCTGGGCAGAAGCGGAATTATTGGCTTATGGCTCACTTCTTTCGCAGGGTACACCCGTGCGCATGAGTGGTCAAGATGTAAAGCGCGGAACCTTTAGTCATCGACATGCTTACTTTTTTGATGCCAATACGAATGAACCTTATTGTGGATTGGATAACATTGAAAAGGGTCAATTGAAATTTAATATCTACAACTCACTACTTTCCGAATTTGGTGTGTTGGGTTTCGAATATGGCTATGCTATGGCTACGCCAAACGCGCTCATTATTTGGGAAGCGCAGTTTGGTGACTTTGCCAATGGAGCGCAAGTGATGATCGATCAATTTATTTGTAGTGCCGAATCTAAATGGCAACGAATGAATGGATTGGTTATGTTGTTACCTCACGGCTATGAAGGTCAAGGACCCGAACATTCGAACGCACGGCCTGAGCGATTTTTGCAATTGTCGGCTGAGTACAACATGATTGTATGTAACCCAACGACAGCCGCGAACATTTTTCATTTGTTGAGGAGGCAAGTAGCATGGGATTTCAGAAAGCCGTGTATTGTTCTCTCACCCAAGTCATTGTTAAGACATCCGTTGGTTGCCTCACCACTTAAGGATTTCACCAAAGGTTCGTTTCAAGAAGTGATTGATGATGCGAATGTTAATCCAAAAGATGTGAAGAAGGTGGTGTTATGTACCGGCAAAGTGTACTATGATTTGCTGGAAGCACAATCAAAGAAAAAGAAATTAGATGTAGCGCTGGTGCGGATGGAACAACTCCACCCTTTCCCAGAAAAACAATTGGATGCAGTGTTAAAGAAATACAAAGGGGCAAAATTAGTGTGGACGCAGGAAGAGCCGGCAAACATGGGATATTGGTCTTTCATCTTGCGATATATGACTGGGTTAGAATTAATATCGAGAAAGGCCAGCGCTTCTCCTGCCACCGGTTTTAAAAAGGTGCATGACGCGGAGCAACAAAAAATAGTATCACAGTCATTGGAAGTATAATTATCCAAAAAAAATATGGCACAGCAAGTAAAAGTTCCTACAGTAGGAGAGTCTATCACAGAAGTTACCATTGCAAATTGGCTGAAGAAAGATGGTGATATGGTGAAGATGGATGAGGTAATAGCCGAGTTGGAGTCTGACAAGGCAACTTTTGAATTAACTGCTCCGCAAGCGGGCGTGTTGAAAATTGCAAAAGCCAAAGGAGAGGTGGTGCCCATTGGCACGGTGATTTGCGAAATTGCAGAAGGTGGTGGTGCAGCAACCGTTAGCAAGCCCACTCCAACTAAAGAAATAAAAACTGAAACCCCTTCTACTCAACCTATGAAAGCGACAGGAGCTGTTAAAGAAATGAAAGTGCCAGCCGTGGGCGAATCCATTACGGAAGTAACCATCTCGACTTGGCTCAAAAAAGAGGGTGACTTTGTAAAGCTGGATGAAATATTGGCTGAAGTGGAATCGGATAAAGCAACTTTTGAACTGCCTGCCGAAGCCAACGGAATCTTGAGAATTGTGGCGAAGGAGAAAACCACATTGCCGATTGGTGGGTTGATTTGTAAAATTGAAGTGACGGAGGGAGGAGTTCCTGCGGCTGCAACTTCAGATCCAAAGGAGACATCTACTTCTCAGCCTGCCACTACCTCTGTTTCTTATGCAGCGGGGACGCCCTCACCAGCCGCAGCAAAAATATTAGACGAGAAAGGAATTGCGAGCAATCAAGTGGCGGGAAGTGGCGTAGGCGGAAGAATCACAAAAGAAGATGCTGTCAAAGCGCAAGCAACCGCACCAGCAAAAGATACGAAAGCCGCTCCCGCATTGTCGCCTCCAGTTATTACCTCCGGTGGCTCGCGCAACGAGCGGAGAGAGAAGATGACATCAATTCGTAAAACTATTGCAAAACGATTGGTGGCAGTGAAAAATGAGACGGCTATGCTCACGACTTTCAACGAAGTGGACATGAAGCCAGTGATGGATTTGCGCAGCAGATACAAAGATCAGTTTAAGGAAAAATATGGTGTGGGCTTGGGCTTTATGTCCTTCTTCACCAAGGCGGTGTGTGTGGCCCTGAAAGATTTCCCTGCGGTGAATGCATCGATTGATAAAGACGAGATTGTGTACCATGATTACTGTGATGTGTCGGTAGCCGTTTCAACTCCGCGTGGATTGGTAGTGCCGGTAATCAGAAATGCAGAATCGTTGAGCATGAATCAAGTGGAGGCGGAAATAGTGCGATTGGCTACCCGTGCGCGCGATGGGAAACTCTCTATAGAAGAAATGACGGGAGGAACATTTACGATTACGAATGGCGGTGTTTTTGGTTCAATGCTTTCGACCCCCATTATCAATGCACCGCAGTCAGCTATTTTAGGAATGCACAATATTGTGGAACGCGCAGTAGTACAAAAAGGCGAGATAGTGGTAAGGCCAATTATGTACTTGGCACTTTCGTATGATCACCGGATTGTTGATGGCCGCGAGTCGGTAAGTTTCTTAGTGCGTGTGAAAGAATTATTGGAAGACCCGGGAAGGTTGATTCTCGGAGTATAACAAATTGAACTAAAAATCATTTTAGCATGCAATACAACGTCATCGTTATTGGCTCGGGCCCTGGAGGATATGTAGCAGCCATCCGCTGTGCTCAATTGGGTATGAAAACTGCTGTCATTGAAAAGTATGATACGCTTGGTGGCACTTGTTTAAATGTGGGATGCATTCCCTCCAAGGCATTGTTGGATTCATCCGAACACTTTTACAATGCAGCACATACATTCAAAGAACATGGCATTGATATCTCTGAACCAAAAGTGAACTTGGTTCAGATGATTTCGCGCAAAGCGGGAGTGGTAAAGGCCAATGTGGACGGTATTGCTTTCCTGATGAAGAAAAACAAAATTGATGTATTGAAAGGAGTTGGTTCGTTCGTGGATAAGAATACAATCAAAGTTACCGCAAGCGATGGAAAGGAAAGTTCTTATACAACGGAAAAAGTAATCATTGCCACCGGTTCAAAACCAACGCCACTTCCTTTTGCTCCCTTTGATAAAAAGAGAATTATCTCTAGCACTGAGGCATTGGAGTTGAAAGAAGTTCCGAAGCACATGATTGTGGTTGGTGGGGGTGTGATTGGTATGGAGCTTGGATCGGTATATGCCCGCATCGGTTCTAAGGTTACGATAGTAGAATTTTTGGATAGCCTCGTTGGCACAATGGATGGCACCATGGGCAAAGAGCTGCAAAAGGCAACCAAGAAATTAGGGATGGATTTTTATCTAGGCCACAAAGTCACTTCGGTAGAGAACAAAGGAAAGGAAGTGGTTTTGAAAGCGGAGCCAAGAAACGGGGGCGCAGTAATTGAATTGAAAGGTGATTATTGTTTGGTGTGTGTCGGACGCAGACCGTACACCGATGGATTGGGATTAGATAAAGTGGGGATCGAATTGGATAGAGGAAAAATTGTTGTTGATGATCACCTCAAAACAAAGGTCGACAATATTTACGCTCTTGGCGATGTGGTACGCGGAGCGATGCTAGCGCACAAAGCGGAGGAAGAAGGGGTGATGGTAGCAGAACAATTAGCCGGACAAAAGCCACATATCAACTACTTGTTGATTCCGGGTGTGGTTTACACGTGGCCAGAGGTAGCGAGTGTTGGTTATACCGAAGAGCAATTGAAAGAACAAGGTCGCGCCTACAAAGTGGGCAGTTTTCCCTATAAAGCATTGGGTCGAGCCCGTGCCTCCATGGACTTAGATGGGTTGGTAAAAATATTAGCCGATAAAACTACGGACGAAATTCTAGGCGTTCACATCATTGGCGCTCGCGCTGCCGATATGATTGCTGCTGGCGTAGTGGCGATGGAGTATCGTGCTTCTGCGGAGGATGTTGCCCGTATGAGTCACGCACACCCCACTTATATGGAGGCAGTAAAAGAAGCTTGTCTAGCGGCTACTGCTAATAGGCCGATACATCTGTAAAGAAGAATTTTTTCTCAGATATTTTGTACTTTAGGAAGAGTGAATCGTTCCAAAATCTCCAGTGTCATACTCTGGTCAGTCATCTCTGCCGCTTTCATTGGGCCCGGCACAGTGACTACTGCCGTCTCAGCGGGTTCCCAATTTCAACTTCAACTTTTGTGGGCAGTTTTGTTTGCCACAGTGGCGTGTATTATCCTGCAAGAAGTATCTGCCCGCATTACAATTTCAACCGGACTATCAATGGGTCAAGCAATAGAAAAAAAGTTTGGCAGTCGAAAAGGGTTTTGGATCAAGTGGATGGTGGGTGGTTCAGTGCTGTTGGGTTGCGCAGCCTATGAGGCGGGGAATATTTTGGGCGGCACATCGGGTCTGCTTTTGTTGTTGGGTGGCAATGCGAAAGTCTACACGATACTCTTATCTATTGTATCGGCACTCGTTCTTTGGAGCGGACGGGGAAAATGGATTTCGATAGTGATGACCGTGCTGGTGGCCATGATGGGACTTGCCTTTTTGGTGTTGGCACTGTACGGAAATTTTTCATTCTCTAACCTGTTGGTTTCAAGTATCGTTCCCTCCATTCCAATCGGATCTGAATTATTAACGCTTGGTTTGGTGGGTACTACCATCGTTCCCTACAATTTATTTTTAGGTTCTGGCATTAGCAAAGGGCAAACCATTTCGCTCATGCGGATTGGATTATCAATTTCCGTTTTGATAGGTGGACTAATTACTTCCTGGATATTAATCGCAGGAACACTAGTGGGAAACTTCTCTTCTTTTTCAGAATTAGGCAATGAATTTCAATCCAAAATCGGGATGATCGGAGTATACGCCTTAGGCATTGGTTTGTTTGCTGCCGGGTTTTCTTCGGCTATTAGCTCTCCTTATGCTGCTTCTGTAATTGCCTCAACGGTGTTTGGCGCGAAAAAAGAAAGAACCGTTCGACTTGTTTGGGGAGCGGTATTGTTGACTGGATTTATTTTTGGCGTTAGCGGTGTGAAACCCATACCGGTAATTCTTGCCGTGCAGGCATTGAATGGATTAATTCTCCCGTTGATTACTACTTTTTTGATTTTGATTGTGAATGATAAAAACTTAATCAAGAGCAGCGATCGTCATGCAGGTTGGTACAATGTTGTTTTGTTGTTGATTCTCGGAAGCGTGTTACTGATTGGACTTAATAATGTAGATAAGGCAATGGTGAATGCATTTCAGTTGGGAAAGACTCATTTGAATTGGGTAATTGGTATATCGTTGGCTACCACTGGCTACATTGCCCTGCTGCTTCGCAGAGGAATAGTTATTTGACGGTAATCCCGGTATTCTCAATCTTACTCAACTCCTTCAATTCATTTTTGAGATACTTAGATTCTAGGTCTTCCAGTTTGGCATCTCCAGCGGCAGCATAGTTAATGTAGTCGTAAAGCTGAATGCCATTCACTTTACGTGGATTGAAAGCCTTGCGAAAACGAGCATCAATTTTTCCGTCTTCGTTAAAAGAATAAGATAAAAAGCCGATCGTAAAATCCTTTTTGTTGATCCAATAATTAAACGTGTCCTCAAAATCTTCTCCGCCTCCTTCTTGGCCAAAGGTGACTTCAATTTTGTAATAAGATTGATTATCAAGCTTTGTCTCACCCAAAAATTTCTTTTTAACCGAACCATCATTTAATCCATACGGCAGCAACGCAAAATAGATTACTGAATTAGTGGATGAGGTATATTTTATCGCCATCGTATCGGCCACTTGAACTATTGAATTATTGATCTTTCTTACAAAGCCCTCGTTGGTCACAAAGTCGTGAACCGTTTTGGTTGAATCCTTAGCGTCTTTGAAAATTCGCTCATACGAAAATTTCCCTCCTTCGCGCACTGCTTTGTAAAGCCTTCCCCTAAAGTCAAACTCAACAGTTGAATGCAAGTATTTGTCGCCACCGGCAGCCGTTATCGCTTTGTCAATAATTTTTTGTGGATCGTTTTCGGAACAGCTCAAAAGAAAAACGCTCAGTCCGAGAAAAAGTAAAAGGCGCATAAATTATTAGTTATTGATGTTTTGAAGAATGTCCAGTGTTGTCAGTTTGGACTTGCTGAAAACTAGTTTCGATAAGCCTGCTAGCGTCAGGCAATCCCAGCCTGAGATAAAAATAATAGTTTTGAGTAACATCACTTGTTTAATGGAGTTACGCAGTTATGCAAATCAATTAAGTTACTGTCAGGCTGAGCCAGTCGAAGCCTATTTGGAAACGCCAATAATCCATTTTCAACAAGCTCAAACTGACACCATTTTATGTTTTGCGTAACTCCAGTTATTAAGATTAAATGATTTTTGCAACAGCACTAATGTAACGTTCTGGCAATTCTCCTCTGCTAGCTGTTTGATAGTCGGCATAGCTGCACGGCACCTTGGTATTGCGCGGATAGCGCGCACCCGGGCGATGAAGGGAAATCTCCATCCACCATTTTTCTGTCACTTTGCTTTTGTAGAAAGTAAGAATCTCCGGCTCTACAGGCATGGCCACCACGTATTTCAAGAAATCATTTCCTTTAAAGTTAGTTTCACCTTTGCGATGGTAATAGCCTTCAATAAAATACCAAATCATGGTGGCGATGACGGAAGCCGTTTTTTTGTGCTCATCATCCGCGTCAGGGTTGTATTCATAAAAACCAGCTGAGCTCAATTTTTCGTTCAAGCCTGCGTACCAGCAAAGTTGACAAGCCTCCTCGCCTGTCAAGCCAAATGGTTGTGCGTTTTTATTACCGGGCGCATCGGCTGATTTCACTGCCGTAATATCAAACGAAAGCAAGTCTGCGTTGCGAATGGCCGGTTCAATCTCGGCCAAGTTGGTGCGCATCTGCCCGATGCGAAACGCTTCGAAATACAATTTTTCCAAAATGGAGACTGACAACGGATCGATCAAATATGTTTGGTGCGCCAAGTGTGTGTAGCTGAGCAGGTAGTTAGGCTCATGCAATAGAATTTTATGAATGTGTTTGGCAGAGCTTGCCGCTTCTTTCGAATCTTCTAAATCCAAAAATGCATCGATGTTCAACAGGCTTACTAATTTTTCCATCTCCTCGTAGCCACAATACTGTCCGTAATCCAAATCGTGTGTACCCCCCAGTATCAATGGCAGCACATTGCTTTCGAGCAACATGCGGCACACCTCGCTCAAGCGCACATAAGTTTCGTCTAGGTCGATGCCGGGATTCAGGTTGCCCAAATCGACAATCCGATACGTGCCCGAGCCTCGCTTTAATTGATAGAGTTTTTTTCTGATTTCATCCGGCCCCTTTGCTGCACCGTGATTTGTATTCGTGCCCCGCTCTTCTTTTACTCCAATGATGGCGATGTGCGCATCTTTGTAGTCGGGCATTTTTTCGGTATATGCCCGTATGTTTTTAAAAAATGAATTGTTGGGATAAGGCTGAGAATAGATTGATTCAGGGATGGGCGCGAAGAGAATGGTTAAATCCATGTTATTGGGATATGTCTTTGATTGCTTTTTCTATCCAAGGCTTTAATTCTTTCGTATCAACAATCGCCACTTGCCAAATCAATTCTGGAGTTACTCCAAAATAATCGTGGATCACGATATTTCTCATTCCCTTAATTTTAGTCCAAGGCACTTCCGGATATTTATTCCTGATCTCAGTAGAAATTTTACCAACCGCCTCCCCAATAATTTCTATCCTACGAATGACTGCATCTTGCTTTTCTTGATTCCTTAAAAAATCGTCCGTATCGATATCTTTTACATATCCTTCTATTTTTTCGATAGATTCGAAGATATCCGTTAGTTACAAAAGCGATGATCTTCCGTCACCCATACACGCGAATTTCGCTCTTTAAAATATTGTCTTTTATGATTGGCTTAATAACCTTATACTCCACTAAATCAACTGACTTGCCAAGCAAATCCTCCAACTCAATTTTTATCCCTACAAAATCAAGTAAGCTTAAGGATGCAGGTAGTTCAACTAGAATATCTACGTCACTTGTCGGTGTAGCTTCATTTTTTGCAAACGACCCAAAAATACCAGCTTTTGTAACACGATGTTTTTTAAGAATTGGCGTGATAGCTGATTTTAGTTGCTCAAGATCCATTGTGCTAAATTAAACAAAAAGCCCCTGAATTTATCAGGGGCTTTTTATACGCTTGCGATTACCTCGACTCACCCCCGACCTCACTTCGTTCGGTCACCCCCCCCTCTACTCTGTA
>JBBSCN010000030.1:0-23358 GCA_038250265.1 Cytophagales bacterium
AATATGCAGGCGGCCTCTCCGGCATTTGAAACTGCGCGGTTGTTTACGCTTTTGGGCATAGGCATTGAAGCGCTTATGGGGTTTGCCTATGTGTTGATAGTTATTTCTGGGCTGAGTATTTTTATTGCGCTTTATAATTCGCTCAAGGAGAGGCGGTACGATTTGGCGATCATGAGATCAATGGGCGCGAGCCGGTCATTACTTTTCAGGGCCGTTGTTTTGGAGGGGAGCATTTTAACATTTATGGGTGCAACTATAGGCCTGGTGTTGGGGCACCTTTTACTGGGTATCTTTATTTTGGTAATCGGAGAAGGTCAGAAAATCGGACTAACGACCTTTGTTTTTTATTCAGAAGAAATGATTGTTTTGGGCGGAAGTATTTTTCTTGGCGTAATTTGCTCGCTGATTCCGGCCATCGAAGCTTACCGGACGGATATTCATAAAGTATTGGCTGGAAACTAGAATTGAAAATGTCTATGAAAAACTGGGCGGTCATTTGTTTTTTCTTGTTCACCTCGTCATCTGTAATTGCGCAGGTCGAGGGCTGGTCGGCATTTGCAAAAACCAAATTTGAAACGAAATATAACCAGACCGCTGCAGAATATTTTCTAATGCCCAATTTCCCCGATGACTTAAAGGCTCTCATTGGCAAGGAAGTAAGCTTGGAGGGTTATTATATGCCAATCGATGTAGATGGAAACGCCTACATCATTCTCTCTAAGTTTCCTTATAGCCAATGTTTTTTTTGTGGGGGAGCGGGGCCAGAGACTATAGCAGAAGTGACGTTTAAGGTAAAGCCGTCTTTCAAATTTGAAGCTGATCAATTTATACGTGTGAAGGGGAAAGTGAAACTCAATGAAACGGATTTGGAGCACGGCAATTTTTTGGTGGTGGATGCTGTGCTGGTTGAGAAGTAGCTATTCCCGCTATTTAAATAAATTGTATCTAACCCCTGCAAATATCCTGATTCCCTGGTTGGGTGCAAAAACATACGAGGGATCGAACGTGAGCGCATATGGATTATTGGGCGTAGATACTGCGTTACCGTTGTTATCGAATGTTACTTCTTTATCAAACGGATCGCGCGAGCGGGCAATGCTATTAGAAGGGGGCGTGTAATTCAAAAAATTCTTCACGCCTCCATAAATCGTCCATCGTTCGTTCAGTTGTTTTGTAAGTTGTATGTTTTGAATGCTCCAAATAGGAGAGTCTTTGGCGCGCGGATCGAGTTCACCTAGCACCGGCAGCCGCATGGGGCCATATAAATTTCCAGTGTAATCCATTGTAATTTTTTTGCTGAGCGGATAGGAAATTGACCACACGGCTGTATAATTTTCTGTCAGTAACTGACGAAATTTTATGTCTTGTCCGGTCGCATTTTTTTCGATGGTGAACACATTCATGAGTGTGCCGCCCGCAATAATTTTTAATCCGTTCGTAAAATTAAAGTCAAGATTCATAGAAACACCTTGCGAGACGGCATGTCCGTCCAAGTTACGATAAATGATTTGATTTACATTGGTCAGGTAATCGGGGATAATTCTATTATTGAAATAGGTATAAAATGCAGTGGCATCAATATTCATAAAGCCACCATTGGTAACAATTTTTTTTGCGTAGTTGATGTTGGTGTTCCAAGAGGTTTCGGGTTTTAATTTTTCTGAAAAAACTACTTGCCTAGCGCCCGTGAGCGCAGCATGGTCTTCTGTAAAAACATTTGCCACCCGATAGCCATTTCCCACACTCAGTCTCAATACGTCTTTTTTATTCTGCGCAGTCCATTTATAATTCAACCGAGGTGTAAAAATATTTCCGTGAATGGAGTTGTGGTCGTAGCGAGCGCCAACCAATAGTTTACTTTGTATACTAAGCGCGATTTCATCTTGCACAAAAAATCCGGGCAGCCAGATAGCTTGCGGATTGTTGGTGACCCCATCATTCTTCGCAGTGGCGGGCGTGTTATCATCATACCACGTGTAGCGCAACGCTGCTCCCAGCAATATATCGTGCGACCGGATGGCTTTGTTCCAAGTAAGCTGACCAAAACTTATTTTTTGATCAGCTTTATAAGAGGTGTTTCCGTAAAATGAATTTTGGTTGTGGCCGTTGGCAGAAAACCGGAATACGATGTTTTCTTTTACGGGCAACTGATAGGCTCCAATCAATTCCCATCTTTTGGTGTAAATGCTTTCGGCATAAAGGCTATCGCCCCCACGGAAAGCCGGTGTCCATCGCATGTCACCGCCCCAACGATCTTCATAGTTGATCCTTCCAGCAACAGTAAAGATGCGATTATCTTTGCGGTCGATACTGATTTTGTTAAATACAGAAATTCGGTTGGCCAATGTAATATCGGTGAAGCCATCATTATTGTTATCAATCGGATTTTGATAATTGAAATAATTGATACCTAAGATTGAATGTGCTTTTTTACCCAGTTTATATTTCACGCCAATATCTGTATTGAATTCGCCCCACGAAGTTGCAAATTGATCGATGGATACGTTCGCTGCCGTGCTTGGTCGTTTGGTAATAACGTTAATCAAGCCTCCCACTGCTTCAGATCCATATAGTGTAGAAGCCGGTCCTTTTACGATCTCCACGCGCTCTATGAGCGAGGAAGGAATACCAGTTAATCCATACACAGTAGAAAGTCCGCTGACAATCGGCATTCCGTCAATTAAAATCATAGTGTAGGGCCCCTCCAATCCATTGATATGAATATCCCCTGTGTTGCACACGTTACAGTTAAGTTGAGGCCGCACTCCATTTACATTTGTCAGCGATTCAAACAAGGTAGGAGCAGGATTTTTTAGGAAGAAAGTTGGTGTGTACACTTCTATATTTACAGGGCTCTCTAACTTGGTTACTTCTTTTAAGGTGCCAGATACGACCATTACTTCTTGTAGCTGTGCAACATCTTCCTCGATTTCGATATTGATTTTCAGGTGTTCACCTTTAATTATGGCTATAGATTTGGTCTTTGTTTGAAAGCCAACGGCAGAAATTTGCAATTGATAATCACCTGACGGAAGGTCATTGAAAACATAATCACCTTCTTCATTGGCTATTGTGAGCCACGAAGTGCCGGTGAGCTTAATGTGAGCGAAAGGTATCGTCTGCTGTTGATGTGAAACAGTACCGGAGAGTTTGCCGGTTTGTGGTTGCGCCCATACAAATGCAGTGTTAAATAAGAAGAGGACAATAAAAACGTTTTTCATTTATTTAGACCTACAAACTTAATTAATTAGATTTATATAAAATAATATTTAGGCCAGCCTAAATAATAAATTGTAAAAAAAGCCTCAAACAGTTGTTTCAGGCTTCTCGGGTTTATTTATTGGTAATTAATTCTGCTTTGCTGAAAAGCACATAGTTCTGCTTTTTGGTGCTCCAGTGATAGCCCAATGAAAAGGGGAGCCCTTTTTTGCCTGCACCTTTATAGGCCGAATCTAGGTCTGCTTGGTACAATTCGGAACTAAAGTCTTTCACGGGCTTTGTGTACTCACCGTAAAATTGACCGGTCCATTCCTCTTTATTTTTTAAGTATTGGTAGGGCATACCGGTATCATCCTGAAAGATATGATTGCTATTGTTAACGATGATCTTTCTGATTCCATTAAACACATCTTTATGCATTAAATAAGATGCAGACTTTATAAAGGTGTTGAAAGGCGCGCGCTGGTTTACAAAAGCGACAAAGGGTGGGCGCTCTTTTAACCCGCCATTGGAGACACTGACGGAGAAGTAGTAGAGTGTTTTTACTTCCTGTGTTTTACGATCTCTGAAAGTCAGTTTAACGCCCGGTGTTTTTTGCCAGTGGATTTGACTGCCTTTGACAGCTTTTTCGCGGCCGGATTCATCGAGTGTTATAAATTTTTGTTCTAGCAGTTCATGGCCTGAACGCTCGATAAAGAAGTAAAGTGGGGGCAGTACCCCTTTTACCTGTTTTAGATCATTGGCCATGTGCGTAGTAATGAAATAGCTTTTATTAAAGATATCCCGTAAGGAATTACCGAGGCTATCCAAAAATGCATCCCGGTTTTTTGCAGGGCTTGTATCCAATGGAATTACCTCAAGAATAGGTTCTAGCGCCACCAAAACGAATTCTTTTGATCGTGGAAATAAGTAGAAGGCATGAAGAAAATCGGGCCCCGAGAAGGGATAGAATAAAGTCAGAGAATCGGCAATTGATTTAGAAAAAATACCCTCTTCCCAAGCGGCCATTTTGCTGAGGCGAGTGTCGTACATTTTTTTCCAGTTGGCATCCATAGAGGTGTGGTGCTCAATCCAGTATTTGTCTTTCTGCAACTGCGCAAAATTATTGTTGGCCAACTGAGGAAGCCCTGCAATAAAACGGGCGACATTGTCCAGTACGGTATCTTTTTCAATTTCAACTTTTACCACTTCGCTGGATTCAATGGAGTCAGTTAATGCTCCAACGATTGAGGTAACGCGGGCGAGTGAGTCGGTGACACCCCTTGAAGATATTTCTTTTTTTCCTGAGCAAGACCAGATTAAAGCACCAGCTAAGAGAACATGAAAGAATATTTTTTTCACTTTTCTATTTTTTTGAAATCGCAAAGTAGATAATTAATCCTGGAATCATTGAACCTACTGAATAGAGAATGATCCGCGGGTCGTTCTTGGTAACGTAGTAGATCATCCAGCATGTGCACACTGTAAAAATAACAGGAGGTAACGGATAGAGCGGAACTTGAAACACCCGCTGATTAGATGGGTATTTTTTTCGTAAAAAGAAAATACCAATGACGGTGGCCATTGAAAAAATAGATAGACTCACTGAGATGTATTGAATGATTTCCTTAAACGAACTGACCATTACCAAAAATACCGCCCAGGCGGCTTGCGTTAAAATAGCCAGATAGGGCATGTCGTACCGATTTTTAATGGCAAACGTTTTTAGCTTCGGATAGTCATCACCCATTGCCTCCAACACACGTGGCCCGGCAATAGTCATCGCACTTAGTGTGGATAGCAACGCAATGCTGAAAATGGAAGAGAAAGCCAATCCAATTTTATCGCCAAAAAGTTTGAACGCAACCACATTGCCGATGTCGTTTTTCCCTGCGAGCTCATTAAACGATGCGGAGTACAAAAACATCGCGTTTAGTGCCAAGTAGATGACCGTCACTGTTAACGTTCCCAAGATGAGCGAACGCGGAAGATTTTTGGATGGGTTTTCCAAGTTGCCGGCAATGTAGGCGGCAGCATTCCAGCCCGTGTAGGCATACACCACAAATACAAGAGAGACGGCAAAGCCTGCGCTCAAAATTAGATCGGTGTCGCCCTCCTTTGGCCAAAAACTTATTCCCGATTTAATCTGTTCGTCAACGAAAAATGGCGCGGTGCAGAAGAATAAGATCAACAACAATTTTACTGAGGTGAGAAAATTTTGAACCGATCCCCCTGTTTTCACTCCGAATAGATGAATGCCGGAAACTAACGCGATAGCGAAAATTGCGACAATTCGATTGTCGATGGCGAGCAACTTGTGCGCGTATTCACCAATGGCCAATGCCACTGCCGAGATAGCTCCAGCGAACCCAACAAATAAGCTCATCCAACCGCTGACGAAGCCAAGTGCTGGATGAAAAATCTTGCCCAAATAGTGATACTCACCTCCCGATTTTTGCAGTGTGGTAGAAATCTCTGCATAGGTAAATGCGCCAGATAACGCAACTACTCCGCCCACTGCCCACAAAACTAAAATGGCAAAGCCCGAAGGGATTGGCCCCACTTGGTAGCCAAGCGAAGTAAAAACTCCCGTGCCAATCATATTTGCGATGACAAGTGTAATGCCTACTGTGAGTGTATATTTCCTATGATCTGCCATGTGCAAGTTGATGCAAACGTGAAAGATGCTGATAATTTAGCAAACAGGCAACGAACTAGGATGAGCCTAAAAAAGAAAGACCCTTGCGTTTCTGCAAGGGTCTTTCCCGACTTAAGAAAAAATCGTAGTCTAAAATTACATTTTCTTAGGTACTAATACTTTGTTAGTCATGTGAACAACACCGTTGTTAACAGCCACATCTGGGTTGGTAACTTCAGCACCGCCTACAAATACTTTACCGTCCTTCAAAGAAACTTTCAATTTCTCTCCTTGAAGAGTAGTCAATTCTTGACCATCTTTCAAATCAGCAGCTTTCGCAGATCCAGCAACTACGTGATACTTCAACACGTTTTGCAATTTTGATTTGTTCTCAGCTTTCAAAAGCATGTCAACTGTAGATTGAATCGCAGCAAACGCATCGTTTGTTGGAGCAAATACAGTGTAAGCTTCTGTTCCTTTAAATACTTCTACTAATTCACCAGCAGTAAGAGCAGCTACTAGAGTGCTCAAATTAGGAGTGTTGATAGCAGTTTCAGCAATTGACTTAGGAATTGCAGCAATAGAATCGGCTGCAACCTTTTCTTGTGCAGTAGAGTCAGCTACGCGGATGGAATCTTGAGTTGCTTTTTCTTTAGCAGCTTTTCCACCATCACCGCAGCTGGTAACGATAAAAGCGAAAGCAGCGAAAATCGCCACTAAAATGATTGATTTTTGAGTTTTCATAATTTTTTTAGTTTTCAGGGTGCAAAAATAGGTTTAGAAATCGACATGAGGAACAGGCAAAATCAATAAATGTTTAAAAAATCGTGATATTTTGACCTTTTCCTTAAAATTCTATCACGTGTTGCAAATAGATAGTGCCACCTAGCCCTTTGGCTTGAAGGATGACTTTGCGCAACCGGCCGCTCCAATCGATGGTAATCAGCCCAAATGTCTTTTGGATCACTAGCTCACCCACTCTATGCCTATTGTCCTCCTTCCAAATCTCAGACCACGTGTGGGTCATTCCACTCGATGTAAAATCGAATAGGGGATAATTGAGTTCAGGCAGTTGTTTTTTTGATAATTCAGAGATATGCCGATCTCCGCTGATGATTAGCACTCTTTTTTTTGAAGCCGCCAGCAGGTTCAATAGTCGCCTCCTGGCGAGGGGCAAATTGGCCCATTTCTCAAATCGATGATCTTCAGACAATACCTGTATGCTGGAATTGATGATAAATAATTGAGGCGTATTGTCTCGTAGTTCTTCTGCCAGCCAAGCCCATTGTTCCTCACCAAGTACATCTCCAGTCGGATTGGATTGATACATCCATCCTTTTTTATTTGTGATCGAGTCCAGATAGGAAATTCGGATGATCGTATCTCGAAACGAGCGTGTATCTAAATTGATAATTTTAACTTTCTGGTTATCGTTACCAATTATGACAGAATTGTAAACTCCGCTATGTTGCCGAATTGGATTATTCTTTTCAAACCCAACAAAATCTACAAACAATGCTTTACTCCCATCTTTTTTGCCAAAAAATTTTCCACCATCGTTGATTCCGTAGTCATGATCATCCCAGGTGCCGGTTACTAAACTTGATTTGAGCAATCGCTGGTAATCGGTATTCGACTTTTGTTTTTCATATCGAGCTCTCATTTTTTCAAAGGGCTCATTGTCATCAGCATAGATATTATCGCCACCCCAAATCCACACATCCGGGTGTTGGGCTAAAACCTCTTTCCACATCTCTTGGGATTTGTTCTCGTCATTGCAGGAACCGAACGCAATAACTGTTTGGGGTTTCTTCTGGCCATAGCCCGTAGAAACCAAAAATGCTAGCAGAATAGCAATTGTCGCAGCTTTCATGTCGCCAAATTAATCTTAATTGTCTAATGGTACAATTTCATTGTCTTTGAACGGGGTTATTCTTACTTTTCAGCTTATACTTACGAATATGAAAAAACTACTGCTAGTGGTCGCCTTCATGCCATGCATTTCTGCTTGGGCGCAGATGCCCGATTCCGTTTATGTAAAAAAGCATTATGATAAGATGGAGGTACAAATCCCCATGCGGGACGGTGTAAAATTGTTTACGGCCATTTACACACCTAAAAACAAAAGTAAAACGTATCCAATGCTGATGCAGCGCACGTGCTACAGCGTAGAGCCTTATGGTGTTGATAAGTATGAGAAGTCGCTAGGCCCATCTAAGTATTTGATGTACGATGGATTTATTTTTGTATATCAAGATGTGCGTGGCCGCTGGATGAGCGAAGGTGTATTTGATAATATGACGCCTAATATTCCCGGTAACGACCGAAAAAATAAAACAGCAGTAGATGAATCATCTGACACGTGGGATACGATCGATTGGCTGATAAAAAATGTAAAGAACAATAATGGCCGAGTGGGGCAGTGGGGCATTTCTTATCCCGGATTTTATACTGCCGCAGCAATACCCGATGCTCATCCTGCTTTGAAGGCTTCATCACCACAGGCGCCCATCTCAGACTTTTTCTTTGACGATTTTCATCATCAAGGCGCATTCTTGCAAAGTTATATTGCTGCCTTTGCCGTATTTGGTTACCAAAAGGATAAGCCCACTACCAAAAGTTGGTATGACGATAAGATCATGCGATTCTACGATCAACAACCGAAAGACGGCTATGAATTTAATTTGAAGATGGGGCCTTTAAAAAACGCCACCGAGAAATATCATCAAGATAACTTCTTTTGGAAGCAGATTGTCGATCATCCTAATTACGATGACTTTTGGCAGAAGCGCAACCTGTTGCCACACTTGAAAGATGTTAAACATTCCATCATGACGGTGGGTGGCTGGTTCGATGCAGAAGATTTGTATGGTCCATTAAATATCTACAAGACAATTGAGCGAACAAGTCCTGCTACTTACAACACCATCGTTATGGGCCCTTGGAGCCATGGCGATTGGGCAAGAGAGCGCGGCTTTCAGCAGGTAAATCATATTTACTTTGGCGATAGTATTTCTACTTTTTATCAACGCGAGATTGAACGCAAATTTTTTAATTCAACGTTGAGGGAAGGAACTCAGCCTAAGTTACCTGAAGCGTACATGTTTGATTGCGGGTTGAAAGTATGGAAGCAATTCAGTGAATGGCCTCCAAAAGAAATTCAGCCGTTCAAATTGTATTTTGGAGAAAACGGAAAGCTATCAATTAATCAACCCACAAAAGTTGATGGCGTTTTCGAATATATTAGTGATCCTGCCAAGCCTGTTCCCTACACTTCGCAAACCGAAGGGTTGGTTTTTACGCCACGCAGGTTTATGAGCGATGACCAACGCGAAGCATCGCGCAGACCAGACGTTATTACGTTTCAAACAGAGCCGTTGACAGAAGATGCTACTTTGGCTGGGGAGATCTTGGCCAAATTGAAAGTCTCCATGACGGGCACGGATGCTGATTTTATTGTGAAACTAATTGATGTATACCCAAACGATACACCGAACGATACCAAGCATAACCCCGCCAACATTATTATGGCTGGTTATCAACAATTGGTGAGGCATGAAACCTTTCGTGGAAGATTTAGAAATAGCTATGAAAAACCCGAGCCGTTCAATCCCAATGAAGTAACAGAAGTGAATGTTCCCTTGCAAGATATTCTCCATACATTTAAGAAAGGCCACCGCGTGATGGTACAAATCCACAGCACTTGGTTTCCCTACATTGACAGGAATCCCCAGAAATATGTAGACAATATTTACAAAGCCAACGAAGAAGATTTTATCAAGTCTTCGATCCGCGTGTACGGATCATCTGTGGTGGAAATTGGCGGGGGACAAAAGGCGAAAATTGAATTGAAGAAGTGAAATGTTGTGCCGATAGCTATCGGGATAGAATATGGAAGTTAGAATTTAGAAGATAAAAGGTGGCCTATGAGAATCTGGATATTCTTTCTTTTTGTGATGTTGAGTTTCGTCTCCCAAGCGCAGACAAGAACGTATGACACGCTATCCAATCTGCCGGAGCATTATACTAAGCGTGTGGCACTTTTCAAGAAACAGCCAGTTGTAACCGGCAAAGTGATCATGTTGGGCAATAGCATTACAGAGGGAGGCAATTGGAAAAAACTGTTGAAGGATTCCTCCGTGATCAATCGAGGCATTTCAGGTGACGTTACATTCGGAGTAATAAACCGATTGGATGACATCGTTAAAAGGAAACCCTCCAAAGTTTTTTTGTTGATCGGTATAAACGATCTTTCACGCAACACCCCGTATGAAGTGATTTTAGAAAACCTCTTTTCAATAGTCGCTAAGATTCGGGCGGGCTCACCCAAAACTCAAGTATATGTACAGAGCATTTTGCCGACAAATGAGACCTTCAAAAATTTACTGCCCAACTTTAAAGGCAAGGAGTCAGACATCATTACCGTCAATACCCAGCTAGGGCGCTATGGCGAAAAAATGAATTATGTGTTCATTGATTTGCATACCGAGTTTTTAGATGCAACCGGAAAAATGGACGCTAAGTACGTTACTGACGGTCTGCATTTAAATCCGTTGGGATATCAGCATTGGGTAAGTATTGTGCAACCGTATTTGAAATAGTCAACTCTCAAAAATAGCGTGTTATGATGAATATTAATTTAGAATCCGCCACCACCAAAGATGAGGTGATGCATTCTGTAGAGGATTACCTCGTAGAGATGGAACTGGGAGTTGCCTCCCGCGATTTTACCCGGCCTTGGGGTGGATTTTTCGTAATTGAAGAAGCACTGGCCGATCGCTTTATTAAATTGTTTTTCCCCCACCTCGATGCATCTGATTTGAGCATTGTGGGAAAGTTGAGCCCCAAGATTTTAATTGTTGCTCCCGGGCAACGCTTGTCTTGGCAATACCACCACAGACGTGCAGAGATATGGAAACTGGCTGCTGGCGTTGCGGGAGTCGTTACGAGCGAAACAGATGCAGAAGGAGCTTTGAAGAAATTAGCCCTTGAAGAGATTGTTCAATTGAAGCAAGGTCAACGCCACCGCCTCGTGGGCTTACCCGAGGGCTGGGGCATGATTGCAGAAATCTGGCGCCACACCGATGCCAATCATCCATCGGATGAAAATGACATCGTTAGAGTGCAAGATGATTTTGGAAGGTGAAAGTTTGGCTACCCGAACTTCTTCTTCGAGTGCAACATTCTGTCGTTAATTCGTTTCTTTATTTCTGTCAACGGAAGTTTATTTTTTAGTTTAGGCGGGTCGATTTCCGGGTCGATGTCATCAAAGTAGTTGATAGCCTTTAATGGGATGAGCGGATTGAAGTTGGGATACTTGATGGTGTAGAACTCAATCATTTCGCCAAGCGAAAAATGCTCCAATAGAAAATAGACGTCAATAAAATCTTTTAAGCGTTTTCCCGAGCTACTGATGGCGTTTAACTTCATAGCGGCAATATCCTGCTTGGAGAGATAGGTAATCTCTTCTTCTGCAATAGGCGGCAGAACTAGCGGATAGTCATGGCGTATGAAGTCGACTTTGATATTATTGACTACCGAGAGTGAAGTATTTTTGATCGAAAATGTGGTTTGTACTGAAAATCCTTTCTCCAAAAATTTTAATAAATCTTCAGGGGAGAAATCATTTTTAGTAAACAGATCAATGTCTATTGAATTTCGATGTCCTAGCTGTAAAGCCAACGCAGTGCCCTCGACTAAATAGAACTCTTTTAACTCAGTTTGTGATTGCAACCCTTGAATGAGTTGGAAAGTGGCAGGCTTTACTATTGATGGGTCTCTACGCGGCACGAATAAAATCCGATTTTAGAAAAAACCTAGAAAAGTCCTTTCCGCGTTGGTCTAACTGGGCACTCCAATCAATCGTGTTTAAAATTTTCTCTTCACCGTAGTAATTCAGTATTTCGCGCCACTCTAGCAGATTGCCGCGCTCCAACACTCTCTCAATTACGATCTTATATGATTTGTCGTAGTTGAACGTTTCCAAATCATACTACCACAAAAAATTTTCCGGAATATTTAGCTTGCTTGGCATGAATTTTTTTGTAGTCAAGGATACAAATTCTCGCTCGATTTTTCCTAAATCCACGCTCGAAGTCTTATCATTGGGAAAAATAACTTCTTCGAGCGCTTCGATCCTTATCGTCAAAAATTTTACCGCTAAGAACCCAACGGTTTGCAGAGTGCTCACGTCTATCGTTTGACTGGCTTCTAAAAAAAGTCGAACGAAATTCCTTAGCCCACTGCCCCCCTCTCATACGGAGTAGAGAGCGGGAGACCTTGCAGAGCGCGGTCGGGGATGAGTCGATATAAATGTGATAATTTGAATTGAACTCTGCTTAAACCCAAAGGCTTCAACAATCTTTGCTCTCCACATCACACGCCTTGCCCGCAGGGGAAACTTCTAAACTGATATTGAGGAGGGCTTCCGCAAAAACCTCACTCGGTTGCGCGCCAGAAATTGCGTGTTTGTTATTGATGATGTAAAACGGCACTCCGCTAATACCTCGTTGGATGTTTTGGTTTTCTTCGGCAATCACTTCTTTTAAACCTTCATTCGAGTTTAGATAGGTTGACACCTGAACTTCGTCTAGGCCAAGCTGAGTTGCAATGGCCACTAAGTTTTCGGTCTGCGTAAGATTTATTCCATCGGTGAAGTAGGCCTTCATAAGCGCTTCTTTCATCTCCAATTGTTTGCCTTGTAGTTTTGCATACGAAATCAGTCGATGGGCATTGCGCGTGTTGGGAGAAATACCTTGTTTATCAAAATCAAAAATCAATCCTTCCTCGGCAGCCGTGGCCGTTACCTGAGAAGTGATCTGATGATACTTTTGTTCGCTGCCGAATTTCTTGGCTAAATATTCCTTTTGGTTGCGGCCCTCCGCTGGCATATCCGGGTTTAGCTCGAAGGGGTGGTATTCTACTTCAACCTCGATCTGATCTGAGACTTGAGCAATTGCTTTCTCCAGTCTCCTTTTGCCGATGTAGCACCACGGGCAGACGACATCGGAAATGATGTCAATCTTTATTTTTGGTTTAGTTTTCATGTTTTATTAACGCTTCCAGTAAAAAATGAGTTCCGATTTTATCGCATCAATTAAATAACATTAAGCCAAAAAACCAAGAAATTTGTTGGATCAGCGAAAGGCGAAACAATCGCTAGCCAAAGCGGTTTAGATTGTGGTATTTTTGTTGTTTATGACTCGTTATTTTACTTTCGTTATTATCCTATTGCTTTTTGCTTGTTGCGATTCAAGGGAAACTCGGTTGCAACAATTTTTATTGAAGGGCAATATTGCCACCAAAGAGCGAAGCTTCGATCAGGCTGCTTACTACTACGGTGAGGCCATTCGACTAGAGCCCTGCTATGCCGATGCGTGGAATAACTTGGGCACTGCCTACTTTGAGCAAAAACGGTTTGAGTTGGCGATGGAGAAATATAGTAAGGCAATTGATTGCCAGCCCGGCTACACCAATGCGCTGTTGAACCGCGCCAATACGGCCTACGAGTTGAAGGAATATTACAAGGCGATTGAAGATTTAAGTAAAGTAATTGCGGCAAAACCGGATACAGCCCTTGCTTATTTTACGCAAGGATTGGTGTTTACGAAAATGCGCGATTTTGATAGGGCTTTGAGTTCTTACGACCAAGCCATAAAGTTGGATCCAGCGAATGTAGACTATCAGGTCAATCACGCTATTGTTCATTATTATCGAAAGGATTTCGATGCTGCGAAGATAGAATTAGGTAGAGCAAGCAAGCTTAAAAAAGAAGAGCCAAATATTTATAACACGCTTTCGCTGATTGAAATTGAAAAAGGAAATTTTGTGGAGGCGCTTGAATTGATCAACAAGGCGATTCTGCTGGAGCCGAAGCAAGCTTATTTTTTGAACAACAGAGGATTTATCTATTTGAGTTTGAATGAATTGGAAAAAGCGGAGGCCGACATCAACCAAAGTATTTCTGCTGACCCTGATAACGGATGGGCATACCGCAACAAAGGCATTTATTATTTGATGAAAAAAGAGTACGCTTCCGCGGAGCGGTTGTTGTACCAATCGTTGAACATGGATTCCTTTATTGATAAAATTTATTTTTACTTGGGTGTGGCTTATCAAAAAAATAATAAGAGATCGGAAGCATGCAAGGCTTTCAATCAATCGGAGAAGCGGGGCGATAAGATGTTGACAGCGGATCTTATCAAGTATTGTAAATGAAGTGGGAGGGATTGATTGATAAGTTAGAAGTGCGGCTAAAATTGCCGTTGCCAGGCGCTGACGCACATGAGCCATTGCGCGCAACACCTACAGGCTTGATCAAACCAAAATTTGAACACCTCGTTCCTCCTAAGCCGGGGAGTGTCTTGATTTTGATGTATTGGGATAATGGCCAGTTAAAATTTCCATTGACGAAGCGACCAGAATATTTGGGTGCGCATAGCGGCCAAATCAGTTTCCCTGGGGGAAAGGCGGAAGCGAATGAAGATGCTATTCAAACAGCTTTGCGCGAAGCAGAAGAAGAGATTGGAATTTCAGGCAATCAGGTAAGAATCATAGGGAAACTAAGTAATTTTTTTGTAATACCTAGTAATTTCATGGTGACGCCCGTAGTTGGCTTTCTGGAGGGCAAGCCCATCTTTACTCCGCAAGAATCAGAAGTTACACGAATCTTGGAAGGCGATTTAGAACAAGTGTTGCGCGATGATGCAATTCTAACCAAAGAAATTGTGGCCGCCAGAATCTATCCTATGTTTGCTCCCCATTTTGAAATAGAAGGAGAGGTGGTGTGGGGCGCGACAGCCATGATGTTGAATGAGTTTAGAGTGGTGGTACAAGAGTTGGTGTAAATCACCTTTTGTCAACTTGCTTTTTTTCTTACCTTTCTTTCGGATATTGTCAACATCCGTTTCCCTTTATGAAAACCATCTTATCTCTTTTATTTGTTGTGGCTTGCATTGATTTACAAGCTCAAGATATTACCACCTATCAAAAACCACCACAGGCAATTGCTGATTTGGTGGAAGCGCCATCGACACCGGCTGTACTCTTCACTCCGGACAAGGCGATGATGATTTTTTTGGAACGATCGGATTACCCAACGATTGAAGAATTGTCGAGGCCTGAACTCCGTATAGCTGGGTTGCGTATCAATCCAGACAATTTCGGCCAGAGCCGGAATAATTTTTTTATAGGTATCAAAGTAAAAGCTTTGAAGGATCAGCAAGAATCGGCCATCGCTAATTTGCCCTCGCCTTTGCAGATCAGCAATTTTAGTTTCGCGCCCGATAGCAAGAAGGCCGCTTTTTTACAGACCTATCCCGATCGCTTGGAACTTTGGGTGGTTGATTTTGCGTCACTTAGTGCGAAGAAAATTTCAAGGAAGAAAGTAAACAACACGATTGGTAACCCTTACTCTTGGCTTTCTACTTCGTCTTCTGTCGTTTATTTGTCTGCGGCCAATGATGGTAAAACAATGCCACCCAAATCGCGCGTGCCAGTTGGCCCTGTAGTCGAAGAGAACTTGGGAAAGAAAGCACCTAACCGCACCTATCAAGACCTATTAAAAAATCCGTACGATGAATCGCTGTTTCAGCATTACTGCACCTCGCAGTTGATCTTGGTCAGTTTAGACGGAACAGAAACAGCACTAGGTAGACCTGCCATCTATGCGTCACAATCGTCATCGCCCGATGCGCGCTTCATCCTCACCAAAACTATTCAGCGACCTTACTCTTATTTAGTGCCAGCCAACTTGTTTCCTCAATCAGTTGACATCACGGATGCTGCGGGAACCCTGGTAAAGCATTTGGCAGATATTCCGTTGGCAGATAATATTCCACTCGGGTTTAGTGCGACATTGAACGGCCCAAGAGGGCATGCATGGCGCAATGATATGCCCGCGACTTTGTATTGGGCAGAAGCGCAAGATGGCGGAGATCCCAAGGTGAAAGCAGAGGTGCGCGACAAGCTGTTTCAATGGGCTGCTCCGTTTGCAAATGCATCAAGCGAGATGACTTCCCTTCCACTGCGGTTTGCCGGAATTACTTGGGGTAATGAAAAGATTGCTTGGGTATATGAAAGTTGGTGGGCGGATCGCAAACAGCGTGTGTATCAGATTGATCCTTCCAATCCGAAAATAAAGAAGACCGTTTTTGATTTCTCTTCCGAGGATGCCTATGCCGATCCGGGAGATGTGGTGACAACTACTAATAATTTTGGAAGATCCGTCATGTTGATCAATAACAACGCTGCTTTTTTGAATGGCAGCGGAGCATCTCCAGAAGGTGATCGTCCGTTCCTAGATAAAATTGATTTGACCACCAGTAAAGTAACACGTCAATGGCGCAGCGAAGCACCGCATTACGAGTATGTAGTTGGTATGCTTGATGCGAAGAAAGGAACCTTTGTTACTTCGCGCGAGTCGCAGTTAGAAAACCCAAATTATTTTTCTCGTACTACGGGATCAAAAAATGTGGCTCAACTTACCGCCTTCCCTCATCCCTATCCGCAATTGAAAGATGTGAAAAAGCAAGTGCTGAAATACAAACGCGAAGATGGGGTAGAATTGACATCCGATTTATATTTGCCACCGAACTACAAAAAAGAGCAAGGCGCATTACCTACTTTCTTCTGGGCCTATCCGGAAGAATTCAAATCCAAAAGCAATGCAGGGCAAGTGAAAGGATCGCCACACACATTTACCAGATTAAGTTGGGGCAGCCCCATTTATTGGGTTGTGCGCGGCTATGCAGTGTTAGATAATGCGTCCATACCTATTGTGGGAGAAGGCGAGAAAGAACCAAACGATAATTATATTCAACAATTGGTCACTAGTGCGAAAGCAGCTATTGACTATGGTGCGTCACTCGGAGTGGTTGATCCAAATCGAGTAGCGGCCGGAGGGCACAGCTATGGTGCATTCATGACGGGCAATTTGTTAGCGCATTCTGATTTATTCAGAGCTGGCATTGCCAGGAGCGGAGCCTACAATCGAACACTCACGCCTTTTGGATTTCAATCGGAAGAGCGCACGTATTGGCAAGCGCCCCAAGTTTATTATGAGATGTCACCGTTCTCGTATGCCGATAAAATCAAGGAGCCTATCTTGATGATTCACGGTGAAGCTGATAACAATACAGGCACATTCCCCATCCAAAGTGAGCGGATGTACAATGCCATCAAAGGGCATGGCGGCACGGCAAGGTTTGTTTTGTTGCCCTATGAAAGCCATGGCTACCGAGGCAAAGAATCGGTGATGCACATGATGTGGGAAATGGATACGTGGTTAGAGAAATATGTGAAAGGGCCTAAAGAAGTTCCAGATAAGACTAAGGTGGATTTGAAGCATTGAGTGACTTTCATAAGGAACTGAAAAAAAAGCCCTGATTTTGGTCAGGGCTTTTTTGTACACGCGAAAGTAACTTCTATTTTTTCTTCTTGGCTATTGCTTTCTTTTTGACTGCTTTCTTAACGACTTTCTTAGCAGACTTCACTACTTTTTTCTTGGCAGCCTTCTTAACCACTTTTCCTGCCTTGCCGGCAGGCAGGTTCACCGTCTTCTTCGCAACAGCTTTTTTAGGAGCAGCTTTCTTCACTACTTTTTTAGGAGCAGCCTTCTTAACCGCCTTAGCAGGAGCAGCTTTCTTTTTAGCAGCAGCTTTTCTAGCATCGTTGTTTGATCCCATCTTGTTCAGCGCAGAACCTGCCTTAAACCATTCGATCTGGCTGGCATTATAAGTGTGGTTTACGATGATGGTTTCTTTCTTACCGTCAATGTGATTGAGCACCAATGAAAGAGGCTTGTCGGGCGAGAAAGTAGTTAAACCAACAATGTCAATTCGGTCATCTTCTTTTATTTTATCATAATCTTCTTTGGTGGCAAAGGTCAATGCCAACATGCCCTGCTTCTTCAAATTTGTTTCGTGGATGCGGGCAAATGATTTTACCAAGATGGCCCTTACACCCAGAAAGCGTGGCTCCATGGCGGCATGTTCGCGTGATGAACCTTCTCCATAATTTTCATCTCCCACTACAATACTACCAATCCCTTTTGCTTTGTAAGAACGTTGTACTTTAGGTACTTCATCATGCTCGCCAGAAAGGCCATTTTTAACACTGTTAATTTTTTCGTTGAAAAAGTTAGTGGCACCAATCAATAAGTTGTTGGAAATGTTATCCAAATGACCGCGGTACTTTAGCCATTTTCCGGCCATCGAAATATGGTCGGTAGTACATTTTCCTTTTGCCTTGATCAATAAACGCAGTCCTTTTAAATCTGTCTTTTCCCAAGGGGCAAAAGGTGCCAGTAATTGCAGACGATCTGAATCAGGGCTCACCTTTACGGTTACTGCGCTTCCGTCTTTTGCGGGAGCGATAAATCCAGGATCTTTTACATCAAATCCTTTCTTTGGAAGTTCATCACCTGTCGGTGGATCTAATTTTACTTGTTCTCCTTTTTCATTGGTCAGATAGTCTGTCAGCGGGTTGAAGTTCAAATCTCCGGCAATCGCCAATGCCGTCACCAATTCGGGTGAACCAACAAACGCGTACGTATTTGGGTTGCCATCATTGCGCGACTGAAAGTTTCTATTGAACGAATGAACAATGGTATTCTTCTCTTTGCGTTCAGCGCCCACGCGTGCCCACATACCAATGCAAGGGCCACATGCGTTTGCAAATACTTTGGCTCCGATCTTGTTAAAGGTATCAATGAATCCATCGCGCTCGATAGTGTAGCGTACTTGTTCTGAGCCAGGTGTAATGGTAAATACAGCTTTTGTCTTTAACCCTTTTGCGGCTACTTGTCTAGCCAAGCTGGCCGATCGTGAGATATCTTCGTAGGAAGAGTTGGTGCATGATCCGATCAAACCGACTTCAATTTTAGTAGGCCAGCCATTTGCTGCGGCTGCTTCTTTTAGTTTAGAAATAGGTGTAGCCAAATCGGGCGTAAAGGGCCCGTTGAGATGTGGCTCGAGTTCTGTGAGGTTCACTTCAATTACCTGATCAAAATATTTCTCTGGGTGGGCGTATACTTCCGGATCGCCTGTTAAGTGTTCTTTTATATTGTCCGCCATCTTAGCGATATCGGCACGCCCCGTTGCGCCCAAATAGCGGCTCATGGAAGCATCGTAACCAAATGTGGAAGTAGTTGCACCAATCTCTGCCCCCATGTTACAGATCGTTCCTTTTCCAGTGCAACTCATAGAGATTGCCCCCTCGCCAAAGTATTCTACGATAGCTCCTGTGCCTCCCTTAACTGTGAGTATACCAGCTACTTTAAGGATTACATCTTTTGCGGAAGTCCAACCACTTAGTTGGCCTGTCAGTTTCACTCCAATCAGTTTAGGGAATTTCAATTCCCACGGCATGCCTGCCATTACATCTACCGCATCGGCACCACCTACGCCAATGGCTACCATGCCCAAACCACCCGCGTTGACGGTGTGCGAATCAGTTCCGATCATCATGCCACCTGGGAAGGCATAATTTTCCAATACCACTTGGTGGATAATACCTGCGCCCGGCTTCCAGAAGCCAAGTCCATATTTATTAGATACCGAAGAAAGAAAATCAAAAACTTCTTTGCTTTCGGTGTTGGCAAAACTCAAATCATCGGCTGCACCTACTTTGGCCGTGATTAAGTGATCGCAATGAACCGTAGACGGAACGGCTACTTTAGGTTTTCCCGCGGACATGAATTGGAGCAATGCCATTTGAGCGGTGGCATCCTGCATGGCCACGCGGTCTGGAGCGAAATCCACATACGATTTTCCGCGACCGAAATTCTCGAGCTTCTGATCTGCATGAAGGTGTGAATACAATATTTTTTCGGAGAGCGTAAGAGACTTTCCTACAGCTTTTCTAGCTTTTGCGATTCGGCCGGGCATGGCTGCATACAAGGCCTTGATCATATCTAAATCGAATACCATAAAAATGTAGATAGTTTAAGATGCTAATCTACAAAAATAGGTGGGATTTAATCGGAATGGACTGTATTATTCCTCCAGTGAATCGCCATTAGCGCCTTCTAGGTAAGGTCAATTACCTAGTATTGATATAATTCAAAAAGTCGCGCTTGGTGTTTTCCTCGTTGAATTTCCCGGCAAAATAGGCTGTTCCAGTCTTGCTGTTGGTGTCGCTCACCCCGCGTGAAGCGACACACATGTGGTTAGCATCCACCACCACACCTACATCTTCGGTATTGAGTACGCGCTGTAACTCCTTGCCAATCTGCACCGTAAGGCGCTCTTGAACTTGTGGTCGTTTAGCAAAATATTGAACGAAACGGTTGATTTTAGAAAGGCCAATTACCTTTCCAGATGAGAAATAGGCCACATGAACTTTGCCGTAAATGGGCACAAAATGATGTTCGCAATGCGAGAAGAAAGTGATGTCTTTCTCCACCAACATTTGATCGTAATTATACTTGTTTTCGAACAATCGGGTACTCGGCCGGTTGGCTGGGTTCAGTCCGCTGAAAGCCTCCTGCACATACATTTTGGCTACTCGCCTTGGTGTTCCTTTCAAGCTATCATCGCTAAGATCTAATCCTAACACGTTCATGATCTCACGAAAGTGGCCTTCAATCTTTTCGATCTTTTCATCGTCCGATAAATCGAATGCATCTTCCCGCAAAGGAGTATCGTGCGAAGAACTCACATGGTCGAAGTCATCTTCGTCATGACGTCTAATGGGCAGGATATTCAACGAAATTTCTTTCTGTCTCATACAGTTTCACTTTTAAATCATACTTGCTATCAATTTGCTGCCTCAATATTCGCCAAATCACAGCAGCAATGTTTTCTGCGGTAGGATTTAGATCTTTGAAATAGGCAGTGTCTAAATTAAGGTTTTTGTGGTCAAAATGTTTAAGCACGTGCTCTTTTATTGTATCGCTTAATACTTTGAGGTCGTACACGAAACCCGTTTCAGGATCGATTTCCCCGACAAGGGTAACAGTTAGGTCGTAATTGTGGCCGTGGAAATTCGGATTGTTGCACTTGCCAAACACTCGATCATTCTTTTCATCCGTCCATTGAGGATTGTAAAGTCGGTGGGCGGCATTAAAATGTTCGTTTCGGGATACAGCTATTTTCATTTGTTAGAATTAAAACAGGTTAGGTGGGAAAAGGTTCAATTTAAATGATTTTAGATTTATCATTTAAGATTTTAGATTTGTTAATTACCTGACTTGATTATGAAAAAAATCAAGTGTATTGTGTTGTATATTAAAGACAATCAAAGCCTTAAACTTGTATTGGACTTGATAGAGGCATCCGATAATATTAAGCAACATGAGGAGGGAAAGAAAAGACTTAAACCAGCAAAAAAATTGCTAGCTGAATGCAATTAGAAAACATAACCGTTATCATTCTCCTATTAGCAGTTGTTACGGCACTGGCGGAAGTGACGGATCGAATTAAAATCCCTTATCCTGTTTTGTTGGTGCTGGCCGGCATTGGCATTGGGCTTATTCCTAATTTACCTTCGGTAGAGTTGAGCCCTGAAGTAGTGTTCTTGATCTTCTTGCCGCCCGCACTTTATTCTGCGGCATGGACTACCTCGTGGCCAGACTTCAAGTCGAATTCTAGAGCTATTTCTTTGTTGGCCGTTGGTTGCGTAATTTTTACCACTGTGGCAGTGGCCATGGTTGCGCATTATGCAATCCCCGGATTTGGCTGGGCAGAATCTTTTGTGCTGGGTGCCATCATTTCACCTCCTGACGCGGTTGCTGCCGGGGCAGCTATGAAAGGACTGAGCGTCCCAAAGAGACTGATTACGATTTTGGAAGGAGAGAGTTTGGTCAATGATGCAACGGGTTTGATTGCGATGCGCTACGCGATTGCGGCCACCGCCACCGGAACTTTTATTGTGTGGCTAGCCGGCATCAATTTTATTTATGTAGCAGGCGTGGGGATTATTATCGGGTTGATCATCGGCCAGTTATTTTATTGGATACACATGATCACTCCCAACAATCCTACAACGGACACCACACTTACTTTCATTACGCCTTATGTTGCCTATGTAATTGCAGAACAAATTCACGTATCCGGTGTGTTGGCAGTTGTGGTGTGTGGATTATTTTTGAGTCAGCGCTCGTCCAAGATTTTCAAGCATGAGTCGCGCATTCAGGCATGGGCCACCTGGGATACTGTTACGTTTATTTTGAACGGGATCATTTTTATCTTGATAGGATTGCAGTTGCCTCACGTGCTGGCCAATATAAAAGAGCATTCTTTTACCACGTTATTGTGGTATGGATCAATCATTAGCGTGGCGACCATTGTTGCGCGAATTATTTGGGTTTTTCCTGCCGCCTATATTCCCCGATGGATAAGCAAGCGCGTCCGCAATAAAGAACCCAGACCACCGATTTCCAATGTGGCTATTGTTGCCTGGTCGGGTATGCGCGGGGTGGTTTCGTTGGCTGCAGCTCTCGCTCTGCCATTGACCATTGGTAATAAGATGGCCTTTCCAAATCGAGACCTAATCATCTTCCTCACATTTGCTGTGATCTTTGCCACGCTGTGTTTACAAGGAATGACCCTTCCATCACTAGTTAAAAAATTAGGTGTGGAACCAGATGATGGTGGGAAAGAATTAGAAGACCAAGCGCGGCTCGCTATCGCTACCTCATTGATTGAGCACATTGAAGAGAATTATTCGTTGGGGCTGCATGATGAGATTTTGAATCGCATAAAATCAAAATATGAACTGCGCATCCAACGATTGAGCAAGGACGCCAGCCTCAACAAACTTACCGAAGAACAGATCCGAGAATTTTTATCCATACAGCGCAAGCTTATTCAGCAAGAACGCGTCTTCTTGGAAGGCCTACGAAAGCAACGAAAAATCGGAGACGATCCACTGCGAAAGATTGAGTACGAACTTGATTTGGAGGAATCAAGGTTGGCACTGGAATTTGAATAAAATATCACCTTTTTGAGTTTTTACTTTAGTCATTTATAAACACTATAATTAACTACATTGTAAGATGTTTTTTAGAAAATTTTTTGGGGCATTGCTTCTGTCATTCTTTTTCTTTGTCGTAGGCTGCCGTAAACCAAATGCTACGTTATTTGACCGTCTATCGGCAAACGAAACCGGTATTGACTTCAATAATAAATTGAAGGAGGACGATCCTGAATTCAGCATCATGAACTACCCCTATTTTTACAACGGTGGCGGGGTAGGTGTGGGCGATATTAATAACGATGGATTGGATGATGTATTTTTTACCGGAAACATGGTACGCAATAAGCTGTATTTGAATAAGGGAGATTTTGAGTTCAAAGATATTTCGGTGTCATCCGGAATTGCTGAAATTGCGGGATGGAGCACGGGTGTAACATTAGTGGATATTAATGCTGATGGATGGCTTGATATCTATGTTTGTCGATCGGGACTGGCGGAAGAGAAGGAACGGACGAATCTGCTCTATATTAACAACCATGACCTAACATTTACCGAAAGTGCTGCCAAGTTTGGATTAAATCAAGCAGGGTATTCTACGCAAGCTG
>JBBSCN010000031.1:0-23002 GCA_038250265.1 Cytophagales bacterium
TACTACATAAACATCGTAATTGGTGTCAGGTGTTAATCCGGCAATAGCCGAACTATAGTCGGAAGCCGCGGTAGTTACATCAATTGATCCGATAAGATTGCTCACCAATGAATTGCCTGCGGCATCTTGTCCGTTTTTCACTTGCGTGGAGGATGGCGCAGTAGCATTGTCAACCAACACTACAAAATAAGTTTTGCCAGATTCATTTAAGTTGGTGACAACATTAAAGCCGGAAGAAGTTAGGTTAGTTGTTTTTGGATAGGTCGAAGTAAAAATTGGTGGTGTTACATCGCCAGATGAAAAAGATAATTGAAAATCATCAATGGCAGAGGTCGGCCTCGATCCAGCGCCAGTGCTTGCCGCAACAGTAACTATCCTAATCCAAACGTTGGATAGACTATTATCCAAAGCTGAAGCAAAATTTATTGTTACATCAGTGTTTTCCCAACTTGCGCCTGCTGCAGCCAAAGTAGTTGTCAGCGTTGCAGGAGAAGAAACTAGCGAGGTGAACGAGGAAGGCGTTGGCCCAAAGCCATAGTCAACGCGCCAAGTGGTGGTTCTACCAGCTGCGCCCCCATCTAGTGATTGCAATTTGAAGTTCAATTGAAAGTTCGTAAGCCCATTCGTATTATCTAATTGAAGAATAAAAGCGGCACCAGGATCTCCAAGGCTTCCAGTTTGCCTGACGGCCAAAGCACGATTGGTCGAATTATTTTGATCTGTTGAGGTAGAAGTTGAATTCAATCCTGCGGCAGCAGCTACATTTCTAAAATTGCCAGTAGTGGAGTTCCACGCAGTGTTGGCCGTTACCAATGCTCCGGCAGTTCCAAGCGCAGTATTAGTCGCTCCTGTGCGTACCGTCCAACCTAATGGCAAGCCAGCACTGATGCTATTAAAATCTTGCGTATAGGGCGAAGATGTTAGTGTAACTTGAGCTTGGCTGACATTGCTTAAAAGTAAACCCCAAAAGATAAAATAGCCAAGAGACAAGTAAAATTTAAACTTCATAGATTCAATTTAGTGAGCTGCAAAGATGTATTTTTTGCCTGATTTCAGATACATAAAACGAATTAACGAATCTTTAAGAAATGGATGTGTTGATCTCACTATCTGAAACCCATTTTTTAGTTAAATTCGAGCTTTCTTTTATATATGTTTCAAAAAATATTTGATCAATTCTCGCGCTTTTTTGTAGGCGGCCTGTTTATTTTCTCCGGCCTTATAAAACTCAACGATCCCGTTGGTACGCAGATAAAAATGGAGGAGTATTTTGAGGTCTTTACCCACGACTTTGGTTCGTTCTTTCACTATTTTATTCCTTGGTCACTGGAAATTGGGATGATTATGATCATCTTAGAGTTGGCCATTGGGGTGGCGATCTTGATCTATTGGAAAATGAACCTCACCACGTGGACGCTTTTGTTGTTGATGATCTTTTTTACTTTCCTTACCGGTTACTCAGCCATTTTAGAAAAAGTTACTGACTGTGGTTGTTTTGGCGATGCGATCAAACTTACTCCGTGGGAATCGTTCGCCAAAGATTTGGTGTTGATGGTTTTTGTGTTGCATTTATTTTGGTATCGAAAAAAATACAAACCCGTGTTGCGCACGAGAGAAGGACACGCAGTGGTGCTAGCCACTGTGTTGATTTGTGTGTACCTAGGCGTGTATGCGATCAATCATCTGCCATTTATTGATTTTCGGGCGTATCGCGTTGGAAACAATATTCCGCAGCAAATGATTGCCGAAGAACAACCCATCATTGAATATATTTTTGAGAAGGATGGAAAAGAGGTCACTTCTGACAAATACCTTACGGAGGCAGGCTATGTGTATCGTGCTTCCAGAATTTTGAATGAAGATAAGATCAAGCCAAAGATTACCGATTATTCGGTGAGCAGCCCAGAGGGAGAAGACAAAACGCAATATACCTTTGAGGGAAATCGATTGATCATTGTTTTGTATGATGTAAAAAAAGCTTCGGTAAAAAAGATTCAAGAAATTCGAGCGTTGACGCAATCGTTAGAAGGAAAAGTAGACTGTTATGTTCTCACTTCTTCCAGTGCAGAAGCGATGGAGGATTTTCGTCACGAGCATCAACTGGCTGTGCCTTATTATTTTTCAGATGCTACAGTTCTCAAGACGATTATCCGATCTAATCCCGGCATTGCACTTTGGAAAAATGGAACGGTGTTGGGCAATTGGCACTACAATGATACTCCCAACGCTAGTGATGTGTTGAAGCTTATTAATAAATAATTTGAAAATGTCTCAATTTGAAGATTTGAAAATACACCTCCGTATAGACCCGAGGTTTCTCTGGAGTCACAACATTTTTAAATCAATTCATTTGCAAATTTTCAAAACAAAATGAAAGTATTTCTACTTGGGCTTCCTGGCGCTGGCAAAACGACACTGGGTAAACAGGTCGCAAAATTACTTTCGATCCCTTTTGCAGACTTAGACGAAGCCATTGAAAAATCTGAGAAAAGAAAAATTTCGGAAATTTTCAAAAAACCCGGTGAGGATTATTTTCGAAAGGTGGAATCATCGCTTTTGAAGAAATGGGCTTCTTCTGAGTCTGATTTTTTGATGGCTACGGGTGGCGGCACCCCGTGTTATTTCAATAATATACAAATTATGAATGAAGCCGGAGTTACTATTTTTTTAGATGTGCCCCCTATGGAGATTGCTAACCGAATTTCGGCTTCTGAAAACCAAGACAGGCCGCTTTTTATAAATATGAACTTTGATGTGTTGAAGGATCAGGTTGAAACATTAAGAACTCGCAGAGTTGCTTACTACAAGCAAGCTCAAAATACGATCTCCAAAACAAAAATAGAAGCCGCGGAAATCCTTTCGTTTATTAAAAAGGAAACCCAACCGTAAACATGATTCGTGTAGTTGAATTAGAATTGTTCAAATAGGGGCTTATCGGTGAAGCCACTGAGTAGGGTACATAGTAACCATCGCCTTGAGTGTTGATAACCGCTACATCTACAAAAAATTTAGCGTTGCGGTAGCCAACGCCACTACTAATTGAACTTACGTTAGTGAGAGAATAGTTGATTCGGTCGGTAGGTTTTCTCAAGTAGGGATCGCCCATCAAATTATATCCAGCTCTTAATCTGAATTTTTTAATACGGTATTCTGCACCAATGCGAATATTTGTGGCCGATTTGAACCGCGAGCTTACTCTATTATTCACTTCACTTTTGGCGTCAATGGTGAGGCTATAAAATTGCTCGCTGAAATTGTTCGTAGTGGCATTGCTATAATTCACCATCTCCACATCAGCGGTGATAAATCCTCTTTTGGCTAGGAAGATTGCGGTGCCTAATGAAAAACGTCCGGGAGTACTCAAGCCGTAGGTGACAGGGTCCTCGATTGTTTTAGAACTCTCATCTTTTAAAAATCTCGAACCATTACCAAAGTAGTCAAAATTATTCCAACTCGTGTTCATGGTGGCATTATAACTATCATTTAATTGGTAGGCAGTGGGCGTTATGTAAGAAACTCCGAATTGGATAAAATCAACGGGTTTGACAATTGCCCCCAACGATAAGTTTACACCAGTTCCCGTAGTGGTGCGCGTTTCTTTTAGGGATAAATTATTGAAACACCCATTGCAATTCATTTGTTGACCTTGAAAATTTTCTTTGTAAGTTTTGTCATACGCATATCTCATGGAGGCAATTCCTAGCCCAGCACCCAGAAAAATTTTATCGCTAAAGTTGGCTCCGTATGAGATGTTCCATTGGTTTTGCGCTCCGGAAGTTTTCACCGTTTCACTTTGTAGAGGTTTCCCGGTAATGTCCGTAAAGTAGTCAGTGCCTGTAGCCGTTGTTGGCCCCAACAAATAATTTTCATAACCTAAAAACGCAGGTGTGTTTACATTGTCTCCCTTTCCTGCAGCGTTTCTGTTAGGGTCAAATGTTGGGTCAAATTGATCTTTCGTAAAGCCATTCGATACCTCCAAAAAATAATCAACTATAGAGCTACTGTTATTTTGCCCGGAGTATTCAAATCCGCCATTGAAATCATTGAGCCGATTTAATGTGATTGCAAATGTCCCCCCAAAAAATGGCGCTTTGTCTGTGTTTTTGTTGGCACCAAAGGCTATACTAAACCCGGGCAAACTTAAGTTCGAGCTTGAAAAGGATGAACTGTTATCGGTGGCAAACACATTATTATTTTGATCAAAGTCGAGCGTTGTGTAGGTGGAGTTTGCATTTTGAAACGTGAATGTTGGAGTGAGCGTAATTTCATTTCGGTTGTACATTCCTAGGCCCGCGGGGTTTGACAAACCTGAACTAAAATCTCCGCCTAGCGCAATTTGCGCTCCACCCATAGCTTGTATACGCGCACTTCCTCCCGAATTGGGTCGCGACAATAAAAGTGCCTGCTCAATAAAGTAATTTTGTGCGTTGCTCTGCAGCGAAACGAGCAAACCGATTACCCCAAGCAGATGCCTGTATTTTCTAACATACATGAAATGAGTTTTTTTAGTTGGATTAATTTAATCCCGTCCCCTGCGTGAGCCACCTCCACCACCGCCAGGGCTAACTCCGCCACCTGAGCTACCCCCACCTCCGGTGCCAAAGGAGCGACTACCACCGCCAAAATCACTTCGGCCACCCCAATTACTATTGTTGTTATTGGAGTTCCATCCGCTATTTGTGTTGTTGTTATAGCCTCTTTGGTAAGTGCGTGTATTGTTCCAGGCATCTGTTCCGCGACTTAACGAAGGTTGGTTATCATTTCGCCAAGTTCTGTTGTAGTATTGCTGGTCAGTGGTATTAGCTACCCGGCCGCCACTGTTTCCACTTTCGGTAGGCCTGATACCATTAGTCGAGTAGTAACGATCGACTTCTTGGTTTCTAGCAGATCCTGGTCGTGGCCTATCTGCGGACACACCCGCATTTGCCCTCGATCCAAATCCGAAAGGATTATTGAATGAATTAAAGCCTCCGTAGAAGGGGTTACCATAAAACGAATTCATGCCGTAGAAGTTGTTCCCAAAGCCCATAAAAGGGTTTCCCCATCCCATCCCCATCCCACTGCCCCATCCAAAACTGTTGCCCCAACCCATTCCACTTCCAAACCCGAAAGATAAGCCAGGTTGAAAAAAGTTGTTTCCCATCATCCATGGATTCATACCTGAGTTCATCATTGCAAAGTCGTTGTAACCCCAAGGGTCCATGCCCATGCCCATCCCCATACCGCCCATACCACCCATACCCATCATGCCCATTCCAAAAGGTGATCCAAATCGGTTTCCCCAAGAATTTGCGAATCCATTATTAAACCCATTATTAAACCCATTATTGAATCCATTATAGCAGCTAAAGCAGTTGTTGTTGTTATTGAAATTGCTTGGTAAATTCTGATTGACACTTCTGGGTTGATAATTTGGACTAAAATATTGATTAGAGGCTGTAGCATCGGTACCGACCCTTGCTCCGGATATATATTCAGGGTTAACATTTCTGGCAGAGTAGCTATCGGTAGGATTGATAGTGGAAGTTATTTCTGTTTGGGTAACGCGCTGCGCACTCTCAGACGAATATAAAGCCTGTTTCGAATTGGAATGAGCAGCGTTCATGGCCGCTCGATCCTTCGAACTAAAATACATATCGTCATCTTCTGTGCTTTGCGCCCACACATTAGAACCCACTGCTAGCACCAGAATAATTAAGAATATTTCTTTCGTTTTCATAGTTGTATGGATTGTATCCACGGTTAATAACGTAAATCTACAAAGTTTGGGTATAAATCAGTAGTAAATTTTAGGCTAAAAGTAGTGTGTCAATTTTTAGCATTATGACTTTGCCATTGGTTTTTACCGCAGAGGCGCTAAGACGCAAAGAAAACGCAAAGATTTTAATGATTTTCGTAACTCTATGCTCTCGAATAGAATAAGCTTTTAAGTTCCGTTGAATGAAGGGTGTGTGATGAACTTTTGAGGGGCTTTCGGCCAAGGATAGGAGCGACACCCCGCAGTGGCGCGCCTCGCGCCAGGAGGAGTATAGCGGATAGCCTGGTGCCTCGCGCCTCGCGTGGTAGGCCGCCAAGAATCCAACGTGTTTTTCAAAATTGCCCTGCGATTCATTTGCTCTATATTTGCCCCTCATTTTAATAGCTAATGGGAAAAGAAATTACGAGCCGAGCACAGGATTACTCTCAATGGTATATTGATTTGGTAAAAAAGGCCGATTTGGCAGAAAATTCGGATGTACGGGGTTGTATGGTCATTAAGCCGTATGGCTACAGCATTTGGGAGAAGATGCAGCAAGCATTGGACAAGATGTTTAAAGACACAGGCCATGTAAATGCCTACTTTCCGCTATTTGTGCCAAAGAGTATGTTTGAGGCGGAAGAAAAGAATGCTGAGGGCTTTGCGAAAGAGTGCGCAATTGTTACCCATTATCGCCTAAAGAATGATCCTAGCCGCCCGGGCAAATTGATGGTGGACCCTGATGCGAAACTGGAAGAGGAATTAGTAGTGAGGCCAACAAGTGAGGCCATCATCTGGAGCACCTATAAAAAGTGGATTCAATCATATAGAGATTTGCCGTTGTTGATCAACCAATGGGCTAACGTAGTGCGATGGGAAATGCGTACCCGTCTGTTTTTGCGCACAGCAGAATTTTTATGGCAAGAAGGGCACACGGCCCACGCTACATCGGCTGAGGCAGTTGCGGAAACAAAACAGATGTTGGACGTATATGCGGAGTTTGCCGAGACTTTTATGGCTATGCCGGTGATCAAGGGAAAGAAATCGGACGGAGAACGTTTTCCGGGTGCAGTGGATACGTATTGCATTGAAGCGATGATGCAAGACGGCAAGGCGTTGCAAGCAGGAACTTCTCATTTCTTAGGTCAGAATTTTGCGGATGCCTTTGACGTGCAGTTTACAAACAAAGAAGGCAAGTTGGAAAAAGTTTGGGGCACCTCGTGGGGTGTGAGCACACGTTTGATTGGCGGATTGATTATGGCGCACTCAGATGATGATGGACTGGTATTGCCACCTAAGTTGGCACCTATCCACGTGGTGATCGTTCCTATTTTTAAAAATGAAGAAGAGCTGGCTAAAATTTCCGCGAAAGCGGAAGGGATAGCAAAAGAATTGCGAAAGCAAGGCTTGTCAGTAAAGTTTGATAACCGCGAGAACCTAAAGCCGGGCTTTAAGTTTGCCGAATATGAATTGAAAGGTGTGCCTGTCCGCATTGCCATAGGCCCACGCGATTTGGAAAATGGAACTGTTGAAGTAGCGAGAAGAGATACCAAAGAAAAGAGGGTGATGTCTATTGATAGCGTAACAACAGAAATTCCTGTGCTGCTTGATAGTATTCAAGATAACATCTATCAAAAGGCGTTGAAGTTTAGAAACGACAAGACAACGCAGGTCGATTCGTACGAGGATTTCAAAAAGGTGTTGGATGAAAAGGGTGGCTTCATTTCTGCGCATTGGGATGGCACCGCGGATACAGAAGAGAAGATTAAAAATGAAACAAAAGCTACGATTAGGTGTATTCCGTTGGATGCGGCTCTAGAGAACGGAATTTGTGTTTATTCTGGTAAGCCATCGGGCCAGCGGGTATTGTTTGCTAGAGCTTATTAGATTTAGGACTGCAGACTTAAGATGTGAGATTTAAAGAGTAGCTTTGAGCTTCGTAGTGAACAAATCAATCAAAAATCTTGACTAATAAATCTCAAATAGACTGATGGTGGAGTGGTCAACAGTATTGTCGCTTATTGGATTTGGCCTCTTTTTGGTGGTGGCTGAGATTATTTTTGTCCCGGGCACTACAATCGTGGGAGTCACTGGGTTTTGTTTTTTGATGGTGGGTGTTGGCTTGAGCTTTAAATATTTTGGTGCCGAAGTAGGCTGGGTCATGCTGGCCAGTTCGGCAATAGCGTGCGGTGGGCTTTTGTATTTTTCATTTACTACTGACGTATGGAAAAGATTTGCGTTAAAATCAGCTATCAAAAGTAAAGTAAATGAAGGCGAGCTTGACCGTTTGCAGATAGGAATGGAAGGACAAACTGTTTCAGCTTTACGGCCAATTGGAAAGGCAGAATTGAACAATCAAACTGTGGAAGTGAAAACCAATGGCGACTACCTTGACAGTGGCAGCAAAATTCGGATCATCAAAATTGTATCAAACCAAATAATCGTAGAACCTATAAATTAAAACTATGGAAGGATTAGCATTTATTTTTATTGTCTTTATCTGTATCATCGGATTTTTCTTGTTCATGTATTTCGTGCCTGTAGGATTGTGGATAACCGCTGTTTTCTCGGGAGTTAAGGTTACCATCGGTCAGTTGATCGGAATGCGCCTTCGTAAAATTCCGCCAAGCATCATTGTTAACTCATTGATTACTGCTACAAAGGCGGGCATTCCGTTAACACCCAGCGATCTAGAAACCCACTATTTGGCGGGTGGCGATGTACCTAACGTAATCAAGGCATTGATCTCTGCCGATAAGGCCAATATCAGCTTGTCTTTCAAACAAGCAACAGCCATCGACTTAGCTGGTAGAAACGTATTTGAAGCAGTACAAATTTCAGTGAACCCGAAAGTAATTAATACACCAAAGGTAGCTGCTGTGGCTGCCGATGGTATTCAGTTGATAGCCATTGCTCGTGTAACCGTTCGTGCCAGTTTAGCGCAATTGGTGGGTGGTGCAGGTGAAGAAACCATTTTGGCTCGTGTGGGTGAAGGTATCGTTACTTCTATTGGTTCGGCTGCTTCACACAAAGAAGTGTTATCGAACCCTGATAAAATCTCAAAATTAGTTTTGTCTCGTGGATTGGATGCGGGCACGGCTTTTGAAATTCTTTCCATTGACATTGCTGATGTGGATGTAGGCGCAAATATTGGTGCAAAATTACAAATGGATCAAGCGGCTGCAGATTTACGTGTAGCCGAAGCAAGAGCAGAAGAACGCAGAGCGATGGCCGTAGCCGTTGAGCAGGAAATGAAAGCGAAAGCACAGGAAGCACGTGCAAAAGTAATCGAAGCCGAAGCGGAGATACCTAAATCAATTGCACAAGCATTTTTGAATGGCAACTTGGGTGTGATGGATTATTACAAAATGCAAAACGTTCAGGCTGACACGGAAATGAGAAACACAATTTCCGGTTCAGGAAAAGGAGGTTCTACTCCGAATCTAACAAAGTAACAAAGTGAAAAGGCCGAAAGGCCTTTTTTTTTATACTCCTTCTTCGAGATGAAAATGCTTTCGAAGGCGATCTTCCCCCTTACCATCCATCATCATCACCATGTAATCTCCTTGTTCTATTTTAAGAGATCCTTCAGGATTTTTCATCAGCTTACGATTCCCATTTGTAACTTTTACTAATCCAATCAACACCACGTTGCAGGTTTTCTTTAGATCAAAAAAGGCCTTCTCATAATATTGTTGTACAAAAGGGTTATCGGCCTTCACAATGATCTGCTTCATGTCATACTCATGATCCTCATGCGCAAAAGCGATTAACTCCTCCGTGAACACCGCTACATCCGGTTCGTAGATATAACTTGCTAAAAGCTTTGAGGAGATTTCGTTTTTAGAAATAGTATAGGTCACTCCGGCATTTTGAAAGGTGCTTTTTAGATTTCCATTATCGAGTGTGACCACATAATGCAGATCGGAGAAGTGCTTTTTTAGGTTAATTACATAAACCAACTTTTCCGTGTCATCGTTTAAATTCACAAATACAATTGAGGCAGATCGGATATTGGCTTTCTCCAGTAAATCGTAATTGTTATAGTCAGAGTATAAAGTATAGACCTGCTCTGGTGAGTAGTATTCTCGGATAATGTCAATGTTTGCGCGGTCTTTGGTAATGACGGCTACCTGTTTTTTTGCTCCGACCAGATGCTTGATGACGGATTGGCTGAAGTCATTCCAGCCAAGGATCACCACGTGATTCTTGAAACTGGTGCCGTTGAAGCCCAGCATTTTATTTTCTTGAATTGTACTCATAAAAGAGGCAAACTGTCCGATGATAAAACCATACACACCGAAACTGGAAATTAGAAAAATAAAACCAATTATCCGACCCCAATACGTTACCGGAATCATGTCTCCGTAACCCACCGTGGTAAGTGTTTCTGCTAGGTACCACAATGCGTCCATGTAAGTCTTCATTTTGCTGTTGTTAGATTGGCTTTCCAGCGATAATAAAAGGAGTAACAGAAGGCCATAAACAATCATCAATATGAAAGCCGCAATAATTGCCTTTTTTCGATTGAAGCGCGTTAGGTGGAAGCCAGACATTGTTGAATTTTACTTAAAGGTATTTATTTCTGCTGGGTGCAAAATGTGTAGCCCGCTGTTCAGTTTAAAATTTTGTTGCTACTTCTTTCAATGTATCTTTTGAATCAGCCAAGATCAATAAATGATCACCCCCTTCAATGATGGTATCTCCATTTGGGCTAATAAATTTTCCTGTTCGATTAATTAAAACGACAAGGCAAGATTTGGGCAGTTGCATTTGAAATAGCTGTTTACCCACGGCATTTGATTTTACCGAGACATCCAGCTCAAGCAATTCTGATTTAGAACTATCTTTCAATTCTAGATCGATAGGAAACTGACGTTTAACTTTACCAGGCACTGCAACGTGTAGCCATTTTGCCATTTGATTGAGTGACGTTCCTTGTAATAAAACAGAAGTTCCAGAGATAAAAAAAACTAAATTAAAAATTGTATTGGCGTATTCTAAACCTGCTAGTAGTGGATAGGTCGCAAACACAATCGGAGCGGCACCTCGCAGTCCAACCCAAGACACAAACAACTTTTTGCGAATATTGAAATCTTTAGAATAAGCCAAGCAAATAAAAACAGCCAGCGGTCGTGCTACCAAAATCAAAAATAAAGACAATATGATGCCTTTTCCTAAAATCGGTACAATCTGAGACGGAAACACCAGCAAGCCAAGGGTAAGAAACATCACAATCTGCATAAGCCACGCCCAACCGTCAAAGAATTTTGTAAGGCTTTTTTTATGTACGATACTTCCGTTGCCAAGTAAAATACCTGAAATATAGATGGCTAAAAAACCATTTCCTCCTAGGGCGTCTGTGAATGAAAATGTGAAGAAAACCATTGAAAGCACAAGCACAGGATACAAGCCATCGACCTCTAGTTTAATTTTATTAATAATATACACCATTAATTTACCGCCCCCGTAGCCACACGCTGCTCCAAGTGCCATACCCTTGACAAACTGTGGAAGCATTAGTAAAACTGAAGCATCGTTGCGTTGGATTAAATCGATCAAACTGATGGTTAAAAAATAGGCCATTGGATCATTACTGCCACTCTCAAATTCTAACAAAGGGCGAAGCGTACCTTTCAAGCCAACATTGCGTGTGCGAAGAATGGAAAACACAGCGGCCGCATCTGTAGAGGAAACAATGGCGCCCAGCAAAATTCCTACCGGAAGAGGAATGTTTAGTAACCAACTGGCAAACCAGCCGACAGACAGGGCGGTAATTAAAACACCAAACGTAGCAAGAGCAATACCGCTTTTTACAACTGGGCGAATACTTTCCATTTTTGTATCCATTCCCCCCGAAAAAAGGATAAGTGTGAGGGCGAAAACACCCATGAATTGGGTAACCTTGGGATCATCAAAATAAATTCCACCGAAACCCTCAGACCCTGCAAGTATTCCTATAACCAAGAATAAAAATAATGTGGGGACACCAAGTTTGAAAGATGTTTTGCTGGCAACGATACTAACAAATAAAAGTAATGACCCCAGTAAGAGAATGTTGTCAGGTGTTAATGCCATTCGACTAATTTTATTTAGGTTGACATTTCGCTAATGCTTTCTGTACTTCGCTGATTTCCACTCTGCCGTATTGATGACTCCAGGTGTTGTAAATGTAGGTGGCAATTTCGGCTATCTCCAGTTCGGTTAACGAAGCAATTCCCTTCATCGGCATGTTGTACTTTTTCCCGTTTACAATGATTTCGCCTTCTTTACCATACTTAATCAGACAAATCACTTCATTGCGATGTTGATCCATGTAGTCGGAGGTATTGAGGGGGGGATATACCCTACCCAAACCGTTTCCATTTTTCTGATGGCAATTGCTACAGTTCTTGATGTACAGTTGTTCACCCTGTACGTAGTATTGCTGGAATTTGGTGTCTTTGCTAGTTGATTGCCCACAGGCCCCAAACCACAAGGCACAAGCTACAAGCTGCATGGCGAGCACTGGCAGCTTATAGCTTGTGGCCTGAAGCCTGCGGCCATTATTTTTACTCGCCATTACTATTCCTCAATCTTTTGATATCCACGATCAACTGGTTCACATCCGCCTCTTGTGTGCCATCGTACTTTCCGCGTATGCGACCTTTTTTGTCTATCAATAGAAATGCGCCACTGTGAATGAATCCATCGGGTTCGGTTTTGTCTTCCATGGCTGTGGCGAAGTAGCTGGTCTGCGCTATTTTATAAATAGAATCTTTCACACCCGTAACAAAGTGCCAACGTTTACTTTCTACTTCAAGGCGCTCAGCAAAATCGTGTAGCAACGCAACGGTATCGTATTCCGGATCGATGGTATGTGACAGCAATAATACATCGGGCATTTCTTTGGTGGCTTCGTACACGCGCACCATCTGGGTTTTCATGATGGGGCAAATCGTGCGGCAAGAGGTGAAGAAAAAATCGGCCACATAGATTTTATCTTTGAACGTATCGTTCGTAACCACCGAACTATCTTGGTCAACAAACTTAAAGTTGGCAATGGTGTGATAGATGGTATCTGACCCCACTACTTCACGCTCTCCAAAAATTGGCAATGGCTTCTCTTTGGGAACGCAACTCGTTAAAAAGAATAGGCTGTAGGCAGTAAGTACTAGGCAGGCCAAATATTTCCGGTTTCCGGTTTCTGGTTCTCGGTTACTAGCAACTGGCAACTGGTAACTTGCAACTACTTTACACAAGTGTGATTTTATCTCCTCCATAAATTTCATTTTTGTCGATTGCTAAAACGTTTTGGCCAAAATATATTTTATTTTCCGTTTTTCGATAGGTTGATAGAGTAGCTAGCGGTTCTTTTCCTTTTTCGCCCGTTTCTTGATCTACTGTAGTCAATACACAGCGACTGCAAGGCGTTGCTCCGGCAAATTTATTTTTGCCAACAGTAAAATGTTTCCACGAATCTTCTTCGTAGGGGTAACCGCCAGTAAAAACTAGGTTGGGACGAAAACGATTCATCGGTAAAGGTATTGCTAGTTTGTGGTTCAAATCGTCTAACGAACTTTGCCCAACAATCAATATTGGGTAGCCATCTGCCAGACTGACATGATCGTTGTTGATGGCATATTTGCTATCGACTGGCCGCGCGTTGATTTCAGGAAACGATACCAACTTGCAAGGCATTCTTAACTTTTCTGAAAACCAGGAACTATAACTATAATCCATCTCCACAGTAACCACTGGGTCATCCCAAACTTTTGTTTTGATTTCGTTTCCCAAAGGAGAATGATCGATCGGCAATGAAATAGAATCGCCTTTAAATGTTATCACAAAATCATTCCCTAGCCATTGTAATTTAAAAAGTGCCATTTGATTGTGGATTCGCTGCGTTATAAATGCATTGTTCTCATCCACCAGCATCCAGCGCCTGTCATGCTCTAGTCCTTTCCCTTGCACACGTGATGATTTCAGACGAATCCCACCCAATGATTTAATTGGGTAGATCCATATTTCACTTAGACGAAGAGGCAACATGAACTTTTTTGTAATAATTTGCGCTAACTTAGTGAATTACGATTAGAATAATGACTAACATGGCCGCCCTTTGGTACTTTGAGAGTGTAAATCTCTACGATACGCTCTGCCCGCATAGGGTAAAGTCCGTTGGGGGTACGCATGTTTTTTTGACTTTCAAAAAAGACCAGTTCATTTACTTTCAGGAAGATGCCGCAACCCATATTTATATGATTGTAAGTGGCAGAGTAAAAATTGGACATTGCTTAGATGACGGGAAAGAAGTAACTGCGGCTATATTGAGCACGGGAGAAATTTTCGGAGAGCTTGCTCTGGCGGGGGAAGACAAACGCAGGGATTATGCGCAAGCCATGGAGGCGACCGTTATTTGCCCTCTTAGTTTGGAAGATATGAAGGCGTTGATGAATGGCGATCGTGAATTGAGCTTTAAGATGTTAAAATTTGTAGGGCTTCGGTTAATGAAATTGGAGCGCAAATTGGAGATGCTCGTTTTCAAAGACGCCCGAACGCGTATTGTTGAGTTCATCAAAGACGCGGCTGCTTGGAAAGGGAAAAAGGTAGGCCTTGAAACACTGATCCAAACAAAACTTACCCACAAAGATATCGCTTCGCTCACGGGTACTTCACGCCAGACTGTTACCACTATTCTCAACGAACTAAAAGAGAAGAACTTAATCAACTTCGATCGAAAGCGAATTTTGGTGAGGGATTTGGAAAATCTAAAATAGCCCAATTCAATTTGTCCAGTTACGCGGTAAATCTTTTTCTTCATCCACGTCAGTTAACATTTCTGTTAACGAGAATGTAATTCTTTGTTGATCAAAATCTCGAATCGTAGCGGAGGCAACGGAATCCGTACTCCATTCTTTGTTTTCGAAAAGTTGTTTGACAAGTTGATTCATGCCTAACAAATAATATCCACCATCCTTTGCAGGACCCAGTACAGCATCGCGCAAAGCAAGTTGATGAAACGCTTTAGCTATAATTTCCGAATTCAATTCAAAACAATCTGTACCAACAATGCAAATATGTTGGTATCCTTTATCAAATCCGGTTTTGAAAGCGTTTAACATCTTCACTCCTAAATCCGATCCTCGTTGCAATTCTTTTTGAAACAACTTGTTAGGCCACGCATCTTCTGTGTCGATAAAATGAGAGTAGTAAACTGCCTTGTCTATTGGCAGATGCTCGGTAATGGTGCGGGTATGGCTTGCCAACTTTAGATAAATAGCTATTGCCTTTTCATCGCCCACTGTTTTGGCCAATCGTGTTTTTACTTTTCCCAGCTCAGGATTTCGATAGAAGATGATGAGAAGGCTTTTCAATTTTTAGATCGATTAAAATCAGGGTTAAACTTTCTGCTGGAGTGATGCAATAGAAATTTTGAATTCCTGAACGCATAAAAAATGAATGCGCCAATTCCCGGAAGGATCGCAAACAAAAGAATCCATCCTAGTTTTTCCCACGTTTTAATGGGCAATTTGATCACCACCCACGCAAAGAATACTAAGTAGGCGATGAAAAAAAGCCTGCCGATAAATCCGATTGCATAATAATAGGAGATTATTATTTCCATTTAGTACACCTTAATCCCTTTCTTCAACCACCTAGACCAATTCTTATTGTAAGTATGAACACTATCAGTGGGCTGACTAAATCTATTCACTACTTGAAAATTTTCATTCTTCCATTCAAAAATTCCGCCATATAGATTTACGACATCGGTAAAACCAAGTGTTAGAAGTTTTTCGCCAACCCGTTCACTTCGGAAGCCTACGCTACAATAAACTATCAACTTGCAATCTTTTGGAAATTTCTTCAAATCATCGGTAGAATAGCTATCATAATCTAAAAATTTAGCTCCTGATAAATGACTTACCTGATATTCTTCTGGCGAACGGGTGTCGATAAAAATCACCTTCGGGTTGCCGATTAATTTTTTTGCTTCTTGAGATGGAATTGTCCTGACCGTGTTATTATAAAGCGATTTGAGCTTTTTATCATACTCGCTTTGAGCGAAAACTGAGAATGAAAGACCCAACAGAAAGATTAGGCCAATTGTTTTTCTTTTTTCCATATTAATTCGTAAGCAAGATAGCCAAACATAAGAATATACTCCCCAGCTGTTATCCAAAGATTTTCGGTGAATCCCGTTTTGTCATAGCCTACATAGGTTAAAAAAATCAACCCCGTCCACAGCATAGGATATCTAAATCTGGTGAAAATGGAGAATGCAAGTATTGTGGTAACGTACCATGGATGAACAGTAGTTGCGAAGGCAAAATAGACAGTGAAGATGAAGAGGCAAGAAATTAAAAGTCGGTAGTCAATAATCAATGGTCTTGAATCTATCGGTAGGGGCGCGACTTTGAACTTTGAAATTTGGACTTTAAACTTTTGAAGGTACCCATCTAAAAGTGTAATGACTAAAACGAATGCCGCACACCAAACACCTACTTTCCACCCGACCGTTTGAATGATGTTGTAGCCGTATTTCCAAAAGCCCCATTCGCGAACGAGATAATAAATGCTCGCGTTGAATTCGAATTTTGAAAAATAGTAGCCAATGCTTTGCCTGAACCCGACTAGGATGTCATGGCTCAGTAGTGGAAGGAATTCGATTGCACAAAAGATAGCCACCAAGATTCCGTAAATAGAAAATTTCTTCCACCCTAAGCGCACCAGTAACAACGGCAAGATCAATACAGGCAAAAGTTTAGAGCTAATGGCCAGACTGAAGGACAATGCCGACCAAGCGATTTTATTTTTAACCAGTAGCCAAAATGACAAAAGCAAAAAGAAAATCATCATTCCTTCGAAATGTAGATTCCCTGTCAGCTCAATAATCACAAGAGGATTAAGCGCATACAGTAAGATGTTTTTTTTGGGAAGTTGGTAGTGACCGAGCAATTTGTCGATAATAATAAGACTACCTATCTCAGATGCGAGAATAGAGATTCGCATCACCACCACGCTTCCTAAAATGGAATTGCCTGCGATTTTTGCGGCCAGAAAAAAGATGAACTGATTGAGTGGGGGATAGATGGTGAAATAGTCCGGGCTATTCAATTTTGTGAAAAGCTGCAGGTCAAATTCAGAAATCAAGATCGTATTTTCAATGTAGTACCGCGGAACATGGGCAAATGGATGAAAGCCGCTAGTTAGTAATCGACCATCCCAAATAAACCGATAGAAGTCATCTGACAGTGTGGGGATCGAAAAAAGAAAACAAAGTCGAAATAGGATGGCAGCCGCTACCCAAAATTTGATTTGATTTTCTTCTCCCGGTTTTGATGCATACCAATACACCGCAAATAAAATAACGAAGGTGCTTAAAAGCGAGGCGGTATCCGGCCTTTGTAGTTGAAAAGAAAAAAGGCAATAACCAACTAACGAGATAATGAAAAAGAGATATGTTTGGAGTGATTGTTTAGCCATTCAAAGAAGGCTTCACTGAAAAGTAAAACACACTGCCAAACCCCAATGCCAACATGGTGTGAAAAACAAGGAGGCCGGCATCACGCAAATAGAATCCGATGACAATTCCACCCAGAAAATAAATACACATCAAGCCTTCTACGAAAGTAATAAAATTGAAATTTCGTTTGATGTAGACGTTATTCTTCCAAGAATCAGTATTTAAAGTAACATTGAACTTGGGTGTTCGGATAAATGGAGTTTTGCGACCCACTAAGCCTTCCAAAACGGCCAATCCATTATGGAGGGAAAGCCCCATAGAAATAATCAGAAAGCTAGAATACAATGACCAAAATACTTTTTTTCGGTTCGTTGGATTGAATCGTTTGGTAGCAACCCAATAAAAGATAGTAATGGATAAAAACCCTACTAAAAAAATAATGCCCAAATTAAAAATCCATGCAACGGTCGGATGGCGATGCTTTATGAATAGCATGGGGACACTTAGTACAGCAGCTAATAGGAGGCAGGTAAAGACTGAACTATTGAATAGATGAAAGAAGGCGTGCATTTTATTTTTGAACGGCAAAGCTGATCGCAGCACACTCCCGAAATTTTTGCGTGCTGTCTCCGCTGCGCCTTTGTTCCATCGATATTGTTGTGATTTTATAGCCGACATAATTACGGGCAGTTCCCCTCTGGTTTCTACCTCTTCCAGATAATGAAATTTCCATCCCTTTAATTGGGCACGATAGCTCAAGTCCAAATCTTCTGTTAACGTATCATGGCTCCATCCTCCTGCATCGGCAATACATGTTTTGCGCCATACGCCACACGTACCATTGAAATTGATAAAACTTCCAGCATGGTTGCGGGCAGTTTGCTCAATTGAAAAATGCGCATCTAGGCCAAATGCTTGCAGCTTAGTTAATAGCGAATAGTTTTTGTTGAGGTGTCCCCAGCGGGTTTGCACGACACCTACCTGGTCATTTGTAAAATAAGCCAGTGTATTTTTCAGGAAATCGGGAGAGGGAACGAAGTCTGCATCGAAGATGGCAATAAAATCTCCTTTCGCACTTTGGAACCCATGATCCAATGCGCCTGCCTTGTACCCGATTCTATTTTCGCGATGGATCAATTTAATATCCAAAGCCAACGGGCGAAGGACTTCCAATTTCCTTAAAATGATTTCGGTGGTATCATCGGTGGAGTCATCCAAAATTTGGATTTCCATTTTCTCCTTCGGAAAGTCGAACTTTGTAATCGCATCGAGCAATCTTTCTACTACATATTTCTCGTTATAGATGGGGAGCTGAATGGTGACTGTTGGGAAATCTCTAAGAAAGAAATCTGGTTGTTTTTTCTTTTTGGATTGCAGATAATGCCAAGTTAGGTGAAGTTGCCCTATGCTGAATGCAAAGAGATAGGAAAGAGAGATAAGATAGAAGATGGTGATGATGATTTCCATTTGAGTAGTAAAGTCAACGGCCTATAGACAACGGTCCACCGAGTGAGCGTGGCTAACTAATAGTATTTCTTAAAGCTTGAATTTTCTTTATTAAAACATCAAGTTGATTTTAAACTTTATTAAAAATTGCCTCCTTCCAAACATCTAATTTTTCAAATTTAGATCACATTTTCCTTCGATTTAGTGTAGGGCATCTCTAAAAACCTTTGATTTCTTCACCTCAACCCTTTCCTTTCTCCAAAAGAGAAGGGTGGGCCGAGTTTTTAGAGATGCCCTGTAGTCATTCGACCATTGACTGCCGACTTATTACCAATACTTAAATATCGTACTTAAAATTTTATATCCGGCCATGATCGTCCCTTTCACCGTTCCAGAGATTTTAGAGAACCCAATTCGTTTTCGGTAGCGAACGGGTACTTCTACACATCTCAAACCAACTTTGGCCGCTTTGAGTTGCATCTCCACCGTCCAGCCATAGGTTTTGTCTTGCATATCTAGCAGTATGAGCGATCTAAAACGTATCGCCCTAAAAGGGCCAAGGTCGGTAAATGTAGCTCCGTAAATAATTTTCAAAAGTCGCGTAGCTAACCAATTGCCAAAAATTTGTTGAGGAGTCATGGAGCCCTTTTCTTTGTTGCCCAGTGCTCTAGAGCCAATCACTAAGTCTGCCTTGTTTTCAAGAATGGGGTTGATCAATTCACGTATTTCTTCCGGGTAGTCGGAGTGGTCTGCGTCAAGAAATACAACGATATCGGGTGGATGGGGATGTTGTTTCAGGTATTCTATTCCTTTTAAGCAAGCGCGACCATAACCGGGAGTAGGCTCTCGCAAAACGGTAGCGCCATTTTCTTGGGCAACTTTTTCGGTTAGATCGGTGGAGGCATTATTGACGACAATGATTTCAGCAATTATGTCTTTGGGGATTTCTCGAATCACTTGACCCACTCCGTTTTCTTCATTAAAGGCAGGAATAATTACATTGATCTTACTCATATTTTTTACCTAAATGCAAATATAAGTTATTCTTACTACCGATAATAATTTGATAACAAACAATTGCCGAACTCTTTGGTTGCGCTGTATATCTTTGATCCTAGATGCTCTACATTTTCAAATTTAACTCGATTCGAAGCCGGATGTTATCTGGCTTTTTATTTCTTACGCTACTAATCGTTTGTGTTGCCGTTGTTTCTCTTTTCATTCTTAACAAGAACAATCGAATTGCCGCCATTCACGGCCAAATCAGTGAACTTGAGATTGCTACGCTGAGCTTAATTAAGACGGACAACGATTTTTTTGATCTTGAAACAATCAATCCGCTTTATTTTGAAACGCACGAAAGTTCTTTTCTAAGCAAGCGCGACAGTTTTCGAATGAAGATCCATTTAGGTATGGACTACATCTACAAAGAGAGCAAAAATGGGGTAGTTGAAAGTCTTCACAATATTGATAGCCTTTTTACCGAATATGACAATCATTTCCAACAATTGGAAAAATTGCTTCACAAAAAGGGATTTAAGGATTTTGGTTTGGAGGGAAAGATGCGATTTCATGCCCACAAACTAGAGGAAAGTAAGTCGGGGATGGATATGCTAAAACTGTTGTCATTACGCAGGAACGAAAAGGATTTTTTTCTTCGTCACGATATGGAGTATGCCCGTACATTGAATCAATTGGTCAACTCATTTGCGGTGGAGTTAAAAAGAGAATCTAACAAACATCAAGAAGCACTTTTTCATTTGCATGAATATCAACGTTTTTTCAATGAGCTAGCCGATATTCAAATCCAAATTGGTCTCACTAGCAATGAGGGCCTACGGAATAACTTAAACCAACTGAGCAATAACTTAGCGGCAAAATACTTTTCACTGGCGCAATACAGTTACAATGCTAGTTTGGAAGCCCAGACGAAGGCGCGAATTTTTTTTATTTCTATAGTTATTGGTGCGGTTATTTTTTCGCTGTTTTCAGGATACTGGATATCCAAGAGGCTGTCTTCTCCTATTGCAAAACTTTCGAAATTGATGGGGGCGGTCACTTCCGATCAAAAAAATGTAACTATTGATTTAACTCTCAATAATGCAGCGGAGGAGATCAATACACTTACTAATTCTTTCGTTCATTTGATGAATCAGACGAATCAGCAAATGAAAGAGATCAAGCGCAAATCGCGGTTGGTGAAACGAAAGAACGGTGACTTGAAAAAACTAAATAGTGAGCTAGATAGTTTTATTTATAGTACCGCTCACGATTTGCGTTCTCCGTTAACTTCGCTGTTGGGCTTGCTCAATATTATGGGTCATGAGAACAAGCAGGAGGATATGAAACCTTATATTCAGATGATGGAAAGCAGCATCCATCGCATGGAGGATTTTATTGGTCAGATTGTCGGATACTCTAAGAATAAAAAATTAGATGTGGCGATCGAGAAGATCGAACTATATACTCTTGTTTCTGAGATTTTTGAAAATCATAATTTTGTGGAGGGCGCAAGCCGAATCGACCGGTTAGTAAATGTGAACGGTGAATTTCCTTTTTATTCGGATCGTGGCCGAATCACTATTTTGATGAACAACCTTATTTCCAATGCGATCCGATATGCGGATTTGACAAAGACCAATCCATTTATTAAAATTCATATTCTGGTTGAGCAAAGTGAATTGACAATGGAGTTTGCAGACAACGGCATAGGGATCGCTGAAGAACATATCGATAAAGTATTTAACATGTTTTATCGCGCAAATGTAAAGTCGAAGGGATCGGGATTGGGCTTGTTTATTTTTAAAGAGACTATTGTTAGGCTGAAAGGACTTGTTAGCGTTGAATCACAGTTGGGTGTTGGCACCAAGTTTTTTATTCGAATTCCTAATCAATTCGCGAGTCAGTCAATACAGACCGAGATGGCGCTCATTGATAAAAACGGAAGTAGCAGTTAAATAGAAGGTCTAGTTGAGTTAATTTCACCAGTCTTCTCGCGATTCCAACATAATTTCTCGATGCTGTTTCAAAAGCCGCTCGTGCAATCCGTCTTCTAAAGAGTAGCCAGCGATTTTTATTTTGTCTTTGCTGCTAGTTTTGTTGGTAACGGGTGGGGTCATGCAACTCACATTCATGCCCGCCTTTTGCATGCCGTGAGTGCCGTTGGTAAAATGATTGGTGTTCACCTCTTGCCCCAAAACCTCAAACGTCTTTTTAGAATCATCTTTAATTACCTGCCAACACTTGGAGTACATAGATTTTTTTCTCAAAGTAACAAATAGAATCTAACTCTTGAAAGGCTGACTGATCCAAGGATTGTTTCTTTAATTTATACTGAATTCTGTCTCTAATCTATGAAGTATTTGCATAGTCTATTTTTGAAAGATCAATCATTGGCCGGCAATTGAATTTTAAAGCTAGCCCCGACAGAACAATCTGAAGCCAAAATTTCACCACCCATTCTTTTTAAGCAAGTCTGGACAATGTATAGTCCAAGACCGATGCCAGTGGATTTTTCGTTACCTCTTTTAAACATTTTGAAGAGTTCATTTCTTGCATCTGTAGTAATCCCAATTCCATTATCCTCGATCGAAATAATGTTGAACCTTTTTTCTGTCTGTTGCGTCACTTTGATTATTAAATTCGGATTGTCATTGTTATATTGAAGTGAGTTCTTGATAATTTCTAAGATAGCCGTTTGAAGTAAGAACGAGTCTGTTTTAATTTTTGATTGATTTAGGTTTAGTTCTAAGCGACAATTTTGAGAATTCTCAGCGGCCTTTTTATAAATCGAGCAAATGGCTTCCTGTAACTCAACTTCTTCTATTGCAACTTCTTTGGTTTTGATAAAATGAACTAGTTGAATTGTCTTTACCATTCTTTCGAGTTTTGTAATAGTCTCACTGATAAGTGTTAAGTAGACTTTTACGTTTTCTTCCGTAGACTCTTTAGTGGCGAGTGAATGTAATCCTTTTATTGTAGCGATAGGGGCTTGGACATCATGCGAGGAATGATAGAGGAAATTTGCCAGTTGATTATTGCTTAATTCTAACTCGCTGGTTCGTTGTTTTACTCGCCACTCCAGTTGTTTGTTTTGCGTTTCGATAAAATCATTTTGCGTTTTTATCTCTTCGTTTTGTGTCTCTATTTCTTCTTTTTGTACGACTAACAATTCTTGATCTTGCTCTTGCTTCTTAAACGCGCGAGAGAAAACATTATAAAGCAAAAAGCCAAAAGGCACAATCAGACCAAGAGAAATCAATGAGTTTTTGAGTAATTCTGTTCTTGCTTTTTCAATAAACCACTCAAAGTGCTCGTCTGCTTCTAATAGGCCAACCACCTCGCCTTTTTTATTTTTAATCGGAGAGAAA
>JBBSCN010000032.1:0-22759 GCA_038250265.1 Cytophagales bacterium
GCCTCGCACACCGAGGAGTAGAAGCGAAAAGCCCGACCCAAAGGGGCACGCCCGCCTGAATGACAGGAGTCGGGCAGGCTCAAATCAGTCTACGATAACGCTAGTTTTGTAGTAAGCGCTTTAGTTTTTCGATTTCTGATTTATTTTTTGGCGAGTTAATATTCTCGACAATACCTTCTTTTTCGCGGGTTGTCAATCGCCAACTGAGTGAGGCTCTTGCATTGTTCTGGCGAATGCTATCCATACCTTCTAATATATCGACATAACTTTCGGCTTGGTATTGAATATCTACTCGATCAATTGGGGCTTTTAACCAAGAATGTGCTTGGCCGATGAGCAAGTCGCTGGTAATGTCTTGGAAATTTTCAAAGTTATTATACACTGAACTGATTGGTTGGGTAATGGCGTCCAAAATTGTTTGACCCTTTTTGGCTACGATGGTCTGCAGTTTTGGAGAATCGCGGATGGAAACAAAGATCACTCCGCTTGTATTTTCGTTGATCCATTCTCTAAAGGCATAAACAAATCGCACTGCATCGGAAAGACCAAAGTTATCTGAGATTCCCGCATCCATCATTTGAATGGGAGGTTCGGTTGGGAGAGAAGTATTGGGCGTGATGTAGGGAAAAGTCGCACTCATACGTAAGGCAGAAAGAAAGCGCAGCCGTTCAGATCCTTGGTCTTTAAAAAAACGTTGAAAATCTACACCGCTCACTTTTTCAGTAGAGTAGTCCATGAAGTTTTCCAGTTCCGCATTCATAAACGAAACAGGGCGGGATGCGATATACATTTTTCGGCCATCATTAATAACGGTAGGCGTTAAAATAATCAGTGGGATGATTCCTTTGGTTTCATATTGATTGTAGTCAACAATCGGCCGATCCATTAAACCTTCAGTAATTTGATTTAATTGATCTTCAAATGTGTAGGCACGATCGCGCTGGTATTGCTGCCCACCGTATTCAAATTTTGTAAAGCCTACAAACAAATCATTGGCGAGAAGACTGAAGATGAGCGGATTCAAATTGTCGGTAGAAATTTTCTGGCGATGAGTTGCCGAGTATGGTCGAATGGCTTCACCGAGTTTGGCCCTTAGTTTCAACTCTCTAAAATAGCTTGCGCCAATGAGCCCGCCTGACGCGCCTGTAATGAGCACGCTGTTTTCCATAAGTTGGCCGTTGGTTAAACTGTCTGAATGTTGTAACGCATTGAGCGTCCAAAGTGCTGCCCTTTTACCCCCACCACTGGCACAGAGTAAGACCATTTTCGGTTTGTGATTGAACTTAGCTTTCCAATTTTGCAATTGTGACAGAGTAGCCGCTCGATCTTGCTCAATTGCCGTGCTATCGATTTGGGTTTGGATTACTTCCGCATTATAGGGCGTGGCCATCGCACGATAGTCTAGCCCGAAGGCTTGATACTGTTTTGTAAAATAGTCTTCGCCTACTAGGTAATTGATCAACAGAAAAACAGTTAGTCCAACAGTAGCCGACCATCCGCCAAACCAATAGGTAAAAGCCCCGAAGAGCATCACAAAAATGGTGAGAAAGATCATGAAACTTGCGGCTGCTGGTAACTGGAAAACAGGATAGTCTTTAAATATTCCCAAGATCACTACCATTAGGAAGATGAACAGCTCTATTACTACTAAGTTGAAATGGTTTTGATCAAACACTTGAAGAATGGTAGCGCGGTCAAAGAAGTTGATGTCCTCAACCGGCTTTACGCGCAGGCTGCTACTGATATACGTGTCTACTCGCACCTGTTTCTTTCGAACGATGTCTAATTTTTTCATGGCAGTGGCGCGAGTGACCTTCACATTGTCTTTTATTTTTTCGTCAATGCGGCAAACCATATATTTAAAAATATCTTTGTTGGTAAACCTGAAATACATGGAGAAAAGAAGTGTCATTACAGTATAACCAGTAAAATAACCCGCAATTCGCCACGCCAACTCTTCAGGTGTGCAGTGTTCGTTATTGATTTGAAATACGATGGTCTGATACACATAGATTATAAAAAATAGAGCTGGGACAATACTGTTGTTGATTACAAACTTTCGAAATGGGCGCGGTAGCGTGCCGACAAAAGAAAATCGGTGACCGTCTGAAATGTAACAAGTGATGTGAAAGGCCATGGCAAACCCAGCAGATAGCATGCCCATCCAAAAGAAGCTGGTAAAGCTTACCTGATTCATGTATTCGGGGTCTAAAAACAAGTAGGGGATTCCCAGGTATTTTCCAAAGTTGCCCGTCATCATGGCAAACAATAATACCCAACAGAGCATGAGTACAATATTCCGCCTGACGTTATTCAACAGCAGTTGGACGGGGAAGGAGTACGCAAACTTAGGCCACAAGAGGTAGAGATTTCGCATATAGACTTTGCCGAATGTAAGAAATTATATTGATTTCAAACTTCGATCAAAGGCTTCTATTTTGTTGTGGAGTTCTAAAAATTGTTTACGAACCTCTTGAACCCCTGTTTTAAAAGTGGAACATTAAAACTGATCAGAAACCCTAGACGTTTATCGGCTAGTTTTAAATAGCTAATTATCTGTGCTTCGTGGACTCGAAGAATTGCATCCACGGCTTTTAGCTAAATGATTATCTCATCCTCCACTAACACGTCAATAATGTATTCCTTGTTTAATAGTTCTCCTTTGTAATGCAGCATTACGGATACCATCGTACCAACTTTTACCTGCCTATTGCACAGATCTTCTACAAGACAATATTGGTAAACAGATTCTACTAGTCCCGGGCCCATTTCTCGGTGAACACTAATTGCAGCGTCTAAGATTTCCCCAGATAATTGGTTGAGGGTTTCGGTGGGGAGGCTTTCCTTCACAAGAGATTGGTTTTACGGATAGGAATTTTACTTCAAAGGGAGTAGAGATGCAAGTAAGCGTGGCGGCAGTTGAGATTTGGTAGTTGTAGGATCACCGCAAAGGCGCAGAGACGCAAAGTTCGCGGAGTGGTCTGTGATTTTTCTTAGTGGTCTTAGCGACTTGGCGCCTTAGCGGTGAAAAGATCTCTCAGCGCCTTTGGATTTTTGCCATGAAAAAACAAAATAAAAATCGTAAATCGAGGTTTTGAAATTCATTTCTGGAAAAGCCCTTTCATATCTATCGTTCTTCTGCTGGTTCGGGCAAAACCCGGATGTTGGCGCGCGAATACATCCGGTTGGCGCTGAAGAACAAAGAATACTTCCGCTACATCTTGGCCATGACGTTTACCAACAAGAGTACGCAGGAGATGAAAGATCGGATATTGCATTACTTGGACGACTTTTCAAAAGGTAGGAGCGAGGATTTGGCCGCGGAAATCATTGAGGAGCTCAGGAAAGAAGGTACGGAACTTTCGCTAGCAAACTTGAAAGTAAGAAGTCAGGAGATTTTAGTGTTGTTGCTGCACCGTTATTCAGAGTTTTCAATTAGCACGATTGATGCGTTTTTTCAGCGTGTGATCCGGTCGTTTACGCGCGAAACCGGCTTGCTTGGAAACTTTCGCCTAGAGGTAGAAAACGGCTTAGTGCTGGAAGAGGTAATCTCTCTTTTGATGGATCAATTAGCACAAGACGAGCAACTCCGAAATTGGGTGCTTGATTTTTCGATGGAGAAACTTACTGATGGTAAAAATTGGGACGTTCGCTCGGCCCTTCAAGATTTTGCCAAACTTACCGAGAAAGAAGATTTTAAAGCCATTGAGGATAGTATTATTGAAGTAACCAGCGATAGGGATTTCTTCAAATCATTTCGTGCGGAGTTGAGTCGTTTTAAATATTCGTTTGAAGCCCAAGTTTTTGATAAAGCTAAGACGCTGTTAAAAGAGATTCAAGAGCAACAGCTAACGGCAGATGACTTTGCCGGTAAATCGACTGGTATCTATTCTTATATCACAAAGTTATCTAATGAGATCATTCAACCCTCGCCTACAGTTGTTGAAATTGTGGGAGATGCAAGTAAGTGGCCACACAAAAAATCTTCTTCGTTTGATGTAGTCAGTTCTCTCGCTCAAAAAAGATGGCAACCTCAGCTACATTCCTTAGTTCAGTTGATTGAAGAGAATCTAGCCGTGTATAATTCAGTCGAAGAAGTACTGAAAAATCTATACTCATTTGGCTTGTTGGCAGACATTGTTAAGACCCAAAAAGAATACTTGGCGGCTGAAAATATGATGCTGCTATCGGATTCGCCCAAGTTTTTGAATAAGTTGATGCAAGAGCAGGATGCATCTTTTATTTTCGAGAAAGTGGGCTCGTTTTACCGCCATTATTTACTCGATGAATTTCAAGATACATCAGGGCTGCAATGGAAAAATTTATTACCGTTGATTCAAAATGGCCTAGCACAAAATTACAAGAGCTTAATCGTAGGCGATATTAAGCAGTCAATCTATCGGTGGCGTGGCGGTGATCTATCTATCTTACAAGAAAAAGTAAAGTCAGACGTAAGCGTGTTGTTAACACAAACACATTCGCTCGATAAAAATTTTCGCAGTGATCACAATATTGTATCATTTAACAATGCTCTTTTTGAATCAGCCTCTAAAATTCTTTCCGATCACACACAAACGACTTTTCCGTCAGAGGCGTACCAAGACGCGAGTCAAAAAATATTCAATGAGTCTTCGATCGGTTTTGTAAGAATTCAAGTTTTAGCTCCCACTGAAAAGGAAGATACTTTTAGAGAGGAGGCATTAGCCCTTTTACCAAAACTGTTCGATGAACTACAGGAAAAAGGGGTGGCCGTAAAGGACATCGCTTTTTTGGTTCGTGATAATAAAGACGGAAGACTTATTGCAGATCGGTTCATGGAGTACCGAACATCGCCTGATAGGAATAAGGATAATAAGTATGACGTTGTTTCGAGTGAATCATTGCAGCTGGATCAGTCCACTAGTGTGGTGATTTTGATCAATGCATTAAAGGTGTTAGATAATCCAGCCGATCAAATTGCCAAGGCACACTTAGCGTATGAATATCAAAAGCTATGGCCAACACAGGCATTTAGCGATTTGAACGAAATCTTTTCTTCCGCTAAAGGGAAATCGTTTTGGTCATGGGTGCCTACTTCTTTTGGCCAACAACAAAATCGGTTAGCTTCTTTATCGTTGTTTGAGCTGGTTGAGAACTTGATCCATATTTTTAACCTTGGCAAACTATCAACCGAGGTGATTTATATTCAGTCTTTTCAGGATTTAGTGTTGGAATTTTCGCAACGCGAGAAAAACGACCTTTCTTCTTTTTTAGAATGGTGGGAGGTCAACAAGCAAAAGAAATCGATTCAAGTGTCAGGCGATGTAGACGCAGCGCAAATAATCACCATACACAAATCGAAAGGTCTTCAATTCAAATATGTGATCATTCCTTTCTTGGATTGGGACTTAGGGCATGGAAGTAAGGGGCCGATTCTTTGGTGTAAGTCTGATCATCCCCTGTTTAAAAAAGCTGGCTATGTGCCGATAAAGTATAAGCGTGACCTAGAGAAAACACTTTTTAAAAACGACTATCATGAGGAGAATAAGCTTATTTATTTGGATAATTTGAATTTGTTGTATGTGGCTTTTACACGTGCAGAGACTGGCTTGATTGCATTTTGCCCGAAATCTAAATCGGATAAGCTGGGTAATGTGAGCACACTCGTTAGTAAAGTACTAGAATCTAACCCGATTCTTCAAGCGCATTGGTCTGCTGAAACCCGACTGTTTCAAATGGGTGAAGTGAGTGCATCAACAAAAAAGAAGGAGCTGACAAACACTGTTTCACTGACGAACTACTTAATTACGCCTTGGCGCGAGCGCTTGCAAGTTCGCTCTTCGGGTATGGAATTCTTTCAGCCGACACAGCAACGCCAGAAAATTAATTATGGGATTTTCGTGCATGGCATCCTTTCAAAAGTAAGAATTGCTGGTGATTTGGTGGTGGCAATCGAAAATGTATTTAGGTCGGGCGAGTTAAGCGGGGCTGAGATAATCGAAATTAGTGAGCTCATCCAGTGGGTAGTCAACTATCCACAACTTGAAGCTTGCTTTAGTTCGCAGTCTGTTTGTAAGATGGAAGCAGTTCTATTTACAACAGACGGAGCCGAACGAAGGATTGACCGTGTGGCCACTCAGGGCAACCGCACTTGGGTACTTGATTATAAGACAGGCGTGGCCACTGCAAAAGATGAAGAACAAGTGAAGGATTACATGAAATTATTAAAAGCGATGGGCAAACAAGAAGTTGTGGGCTACCTGGCTTACGTTCATGAGAAGAGATGTGTTGAGGTAAAAATATAAGCTGACAACGTAAGCTGAAAATGTAAGATGACCAGTTTTATACAAGATATCGTAGCTACTATTCGCAAAGAGTATTCTGATTGGGGTAATCTTACTGTGGTGTTCCCCAATAGGAGGGCAGCTTTGTATTTCAAAAAAGAGCTGGCAAAAAACCTCTCTACTCCGCAATGGTCGCCTCAAATTCTTACCATAGAAGAGTTAATTCAATCCTTCTCGCCACTTCAAGAAGCAGAGAAGCTCACACTAATTCTCAAGCTTTATCAGGCCTATAAAAAAGTTACGGGTTTAACGGAAACCATCGATCGGTTTTATTATTGGGGCGAGATGCTGTTGCGCGATTTTGATGAATTGGACAAATACTTAGTCGATGCAGAATTGTTGTTTCGTGATGTAAGCAATTTAAAAGAAGTAGATCAACATTTTGATTATCTCACTGAAGAGCAAAAAGAGTTTCTCAAAGATTTTTGGAGCAGTGTTGAGTTTAGTTCGCCAGAATCTAAGACTCGATTTTTGGAGTTATGGAAAAGCCTCTTTCCGGTGTATCAGCAATTTCAGATTGACTTATTGAAAGAAGGCATCGCTTACGCGGGAATGATCCATCGTATCGTTGCCTTAGATACAGAACAGCTCAAGTTAAAATCTACTCAAGGTGCTATCGTATTTGCGGGGTTTAATGCACTAACTACTGCCGAAGAAAAAATAATTTCTTGGTTTGTTGAAAATAGGGCCGCCAAAATCTTTTGGGACGAAGATGAATTTTATGTGAATTCCGATTATCGTGAAGCGGGCACTTTCTTTCGCCAGTATCGAAGTCACTCAATTTTGGGAAAGACTTTTTCGGCCAAGCCAGCTTCCTATCTTTCTCATTCCCGCAGCATTGCCATCACAGGCGTTCCGCAAAAAGCGGGTCAGCCAAAGCTTCTTGCGCAACAACTGGCCGAGGTAAAGGATTGGTCGCTAGATGAAAGCCGCGTGATTGTGTTGCCAGATGAGAGTTTGCTAATGCCTTTATTGTATTCGTTGCCACCTACACTTACGTCCATCAACGTAACGATGGGGTATCCATTGGTGAGCACACCGTATTTTTCATTAATTGATTTTATTTTTGATCTCCATCGCAATAAAAGAAAGGACGAATTTTATTTTAGGAATATCCTGCCGCTTCTTAATCATCCGTACGTAAAGGCGATAGCGGGAGAAGAGGTTACCGCGTTGCGCGAGCACATGGAGAGCAAGAATCAAGTTTATCTTTCAGTAGAGTCGTTTGAAGGAAAGTCCCCTCTGTTGTCAACCATCTTCAGCAATATTGCAGAAAGCGATTTCATCAACTATTTATTAGAGGTAGTCACTACGGTGGCCGCGTCACCGGCAAACGGTATGATGGAGAAGGAATTTGGATTTCACTTTCATCGCTTGCTAACCAAGCTTCAGCAGTTGGTTACAACCGAGGCAATGGAGCTGTTAATGTTGCAACGATTGTTTAGGCAAATTGCCAGAGCGGAAAAAGTACCATTTAGTGGCGAGCCGCTAAATGGAATACAAATTATGGGTGTGTTGGAAACACGCAACTTGGATTTTGATCACGTGCATGTGCTGTCGCTAAATGAGGGTCATTGGCCAGCTGCGCCCAAGCAAGGTTCGTATTTGCCGCACTCCATTCGCAAGGCCTATGGACTTCCCACCTATCAGCATCAAGATGCAATGTACGCCTATCTGTTTTATCGGTTGCTGCAACGTGCCGAACACGTAGATTTTTACTACAACACCGTTCCCGATGCGTTGGGTTCTGGTGAGATGAGTCGGTATCTCTATCAGTTGATTTACGAAACAGGATGGAAATATGAAAAAAGAATTTTGTATAGCCCGTTATCCGTACGGAAAAATACGCCCATTTCTATAACTAAGAATAAAGATGTGCTACTAAAGCTTGCTCAATATAAAATCAAGGAACTTACACCTTCAGCCCTCAACAACTATTTAGATTGTCGCCTAAAGTTTTATTTCAAAAATGTTATTGGCTTGCACGAGGCAAAAGAAGTGGAGGAAGAAGCGGACGCCCGAATTTTCGGTACTATTTTTCACGATGTTATGCAGTTTTTCTATGCCGAACTGAGAGTAGCGGAGTCGTGGGTAATAGAGGAAAAATGTTTTGAAAACATAGAAGAGAGGTTGGACAGCTTGATAGAAAGGGCTTACAGAAAGCACTTTGGTATTGTTGAAAAGAAAAAAGTATCATATAGTGGTCAACAGTTGGTGGTGAACGAGATGGTGAAAAAGTTGGCTGTTAAAGTACTTGACCTGGATCGAACCTACGCACCGTTTGTAGTTGAGATGTTGGAAAAAAAGGATTTTAGTATTTTATTTCCGATAGATATTAATTCTTCAATTGTGATAGGCGGCACTATCGACCGTGTTGATCGAAAGGAAGACTCCGTTCGTATTATTGATTATAAAACGGGTAGAGACGAAAATTCATTTGATTCCATCGCTTCGCTATTTGAGCGCGATGATAAGAATAGAAACAAGGCAGCGTTTCAGGCAATCTTGTATGCCTGGATTTACGAAAGGAAAAATCAAGAGCCAAACGTAAAGATCCAACCCGGATTGATCAACCGGGTGGACGTTTTCAAAAGAGATTTTGTCTACGGCCTTTCAATGAAAAAGGAGGTTATTGTTGACGTAACGCCACTACTAATTGAGTTCGAAGATCACTTACTTAAGGTATTGATCGAAATTCTCAATCCCTTGCAGCCTTTTGATCAGACAACGGAAAAGAAAATTTGCGAATTTTGTTCGTATAAGGAGATATGTGTTAGATAATCGATCGGATAAAATGTATTTCTTTGTTAGGTGAAATTTGAAGTATTAGTAAATGTCATTCAAGATATGCATGATCAACTGCAAAGAAGTGCAGTTAGGTCTGTGAACAAGCATTTGACGGTCCGAAATTGGGTTATTGGCTTTTACATTGTAGAGTTTGAACAACATGGTGCAGAAAGAGCCAAGTATGGAGATAGGCTATTAAAAGAATTGGCAAACTCAATCAATATCAAAGGACTTTCGGAAACTAACTTAAAAATAAACCGTCAGTTTTATAACGCTTATCCTCATATCTATCAGGCTGTATGTGGGCAGCTAGAGCAATCTGGCGTCTTAACTCTTCCTATTCGTCAAACACCATCTGACGAATTTGAAAAAATTGATAATCAGTCAGTTAGAATTCGTCAGACACCGTCTGACCAATTCAAAAACGTAGCTTCATCTGATTTATTGGTATCTCCCGAAAAGCTAATAAGTCAATTATCTTTTTCGCATTTCTCGTTACTTTCTCCGCTTAACAACCCGCTGAAGCGCACTTTTTACGAAATAGAATGCATGAAAGGAAACTGGAGCCACAGTGAACTAAAGCGACAAATAAACTCATTATATTTTGAGCGAAGTGGAATGAGTGACAGTCCAGAAAAGCTAAGTAGGATTACACTTGAAAAATCTACACCGCTAACTCCAGCAGACGTTATTAAGTCGCCTTTTACCTTTGAATTTCTGGGTCTCAAATCAAAGGATGTAGTTTATGAATCAGATTTGGAGCAGGCTTTGATAGATCACTTAGAGGAATTTTTATTGGAACTTGGCCATGGTTTTTGCTTTGAGGCCAAGCAAAAAAGAATTACCATAGGAGAACAGTATTACTTTATTGACTTAGTTTTTTATCACCGCATTTTAAAATGCCATGTATTGATCGAGTTGAAGATGAGAGAAGTTGAGCATGAAAACATCGGTCAGCTAAAGACTTACATTCATTATTACAAAAAAAATATCATGCAACTTGGCGATAATCCACCGATTGGATTGTTATTGGTAACCGAAAACAATAAAGAATTGGTAGAATATGCTGTAGCCGATGCTGATGTAGATTTGTTTGTAAGTAAATACATGTTGGAACTGCCCAGCAAACAAGAATTACAGGATTTTATAAAGAAAGAATTGGTTAAAAAAATTTAAGAATTTTTTAATCAATGCAAAATGACAAAGGTCACTTTTGGGCATTCCTTCCGCGCACACAGAGTCCTAACTCCTAACTTTCTTCTCCACCCATTTTCTTGCATTCACAAACGCTTCAAACCACGGTGAGATTTCGTCTTTTTGTTTTCGATCCGTAGGATAGTGCGGCCAGTTCCAAGGAAATAAACTTCTCTCAATGTGAGGCATGATTGCCAGATGCCTACCATTCGTTGAGTGAAGCGCAGCTACCGAGAAGTCGCTATCGTTTGGATTGCCCGGATATTCGGGGTAAGTGAACGTTGCTGCAATTTTATAATTGACGCTTGTATCTTTTAGTTTAAACATCCCTTCGCCATGCGCCAACCAAACGCCCAACTGGGCGCCTTCATAGCTAGCAAGCATCACTGAATTATTCTTTGGCACATTGATAGTTATAAAAGTTGATTCAAATTTCCCTGACCCATTATGGTGCATTTTAGGATGATCTGCCATCGGCATTTCTCTATATACCAAGCCAAGTTCCATCATCAACTGGCAACCATTGCATACACCCAAACTCAGGGTATCGGGTCGCGCGTAGAAATTATCGAGTGCTGCTTTTGCCTTGGGATTGTACAAAAACGCACCCGCCCATCCTTTGGCAGAACCCAAAACATCAGAATTAGAAAATCCTCCTACAAATACAATCATGTTCACCTCAACCAAATCTTCCCTTCCGGTAACCAGGTCGGTCATGTGAACATCTTTCACATCGAAGCCAGCAAGGTAAAGCGCGTAAGCCATTTCTCGATCGCCATTGACTCCCTTCTCTCTAATGATAGCGGCTTTTATCCCTGACGGAGTTCTTCTTTTGGGATTGACACCATAAGAAGAAAACTTGCCATCAAACTCGGGTTGAAATTGATAGGCGAGTGGCTGCTTACTAAAATTCTCTTTTCTTTTTTCCGCGTGACCTTTTGGGCGTTGAATGTTATCGAGGAGGTAAGACGTATGAAACCATTGCGCTCGCAAATTTTCAATGTTCAATGTTGAAACTGCCTGTCCGGTAGATAGGTGTTGAATGGTCAGCGTGTGAGTATCCGTTACCCTTCCGATCTTTTTGTAGCTGATGCTTTCGCTTTCCATAACATGGAAGGCCGCCTCCGATTTTATCTGAAGAACAACTCCGGGATTTTCTGAAAAAAGAACTTTAATTAAATCTTCCCCTAGCGCATCTACGTTCACATCAATGCCGCTGCGCAATGTAGGAAAGCACATTTCTAAAAGTGTGGTAATCAATCCGCCAGAGGAGATGTCATGACCTGCTAAAATCAAATTCCCTTCAACTAATTTTTGAACCGTGGTAAAAGCTTTAGCAAAGTAAACAGCATCTTTAACCGTTGGAGCTTCTTTGCCCAAGAGATCTAGCACCTGACCTAAGCTACTTCCTCCTAATTTAAAATCATCGTTCGAAAAGTCGATGTAGATGAGCTGTGATCCGATGATTGGCTCAAGAGCTGGCGAGATTGTCTTTCGAATGTCATTTACTTCGGCCACAGCAGAGATAATAACAGTACCGGGTGCATATACGACTTCGCCTTCCGGATACTTCTGCGTCATCGACAAAGAATCTTTTCCCGTGGGAATATTGATTCCAAGCGCGCAAGCAAATTCACTCACGGATTCTACCGCTTGGTAAAGTCTTGCATTTTCTCCTTCGGTCTTTGCCGGCCACATCCAATTCGCGCTGAGCGAAACTCCTTTCAACCCATTTGTTAATGGAGTCCAAATTAAATTGGTCAACGCTTCTGCGATTGCCAACCTACTTCCCGCTACGGGGTCTACTAATGCTGCTACCGGTGCGTGGCCGATCGAAGTTGCAATACCTTTGTTGGTTAAAAAATCCAGTGCCATCACTGAAACATTATTCAATGGAAGTTGAATGGGGCCGCACGTTTGCTGCGTGGCTACTTTACCTGACACGGACCTGTCGACTTTGTTGGTGAGCCAATCTTTGCAGGCCACTGCTTCGAGCTGCAAAACTTGCTCGATGTAGTAGAGCAGTTTTCCTGCCTCGTAGGTTATTTCAGAAAAACTAGCTGCAGCTGCCTTGTCGGTGAGAATGGTTTTGGGCGATGAACCAAACAGATGCTTAATTTCTAATTCAACTGGATTGATGGAGTGATTGGCTCCGGCAAATTTCAATTTATGATCCCCCGTAGCTTCGCCCACTACGTACATGGGTGCGCGTTCTCGATCAGCCACTCGCTGCAATTTAGCCACATCATTTTTGTGGATGGCTATGCCCATCCGCTCTTGTGATTCGTTGCTGATGATTTCTTTAGAGGAAAGTGTCGGGTCACCTACGGGAATCTTAGCAATTTCAATCGTGCCGCCTGTTTCTTCTAACAATTCAGAAAAACAATTTAGATGCCCACCGGCACCGTGGTCATGAATAGACACGATGGGGTTTTGATCTGACTCTACCATGGCACGTATAGCATTCATCACACGCTTTTGCATCTCGGGGTTGGAGCGCTGGATAGCGTTCAGCTCAACAGCACTAGCAAATTCCCCCGTGGTAACGGAAGAAACTGCCGCACCGCCCATGCCGATCCGATAATTGTCGCCACCCATCATCACGATTTGATCGCCCGCTTGTAAGTGTTCCTTCTGGCTGTCTTTCTCTTTGCCGAAGCCAATGCCGCCCGCTTGCATGATCACTTTATCGTATCCAAATTTTTTGTTGTTCTCCACGTGTTCAAATGTCAACAAGCTTCCGCAGATGAGTGGTTGGCCAAACTTATTACCAAAGTCGCTGGCACCGTCCGATGCTTTGATCAGAATTTCAGCGGGCGTTTGATATAACCATTTGCGTGGTTCACTATTTTTTTCCCAGGACCTATCTTTTTCTAGGCGCGAATACGAAGTCATGTAAACGGCTGTTCCCGCAAGGGGCAACGAACCTTTGCCGCCAGCGAGTCGGTCGCGAATTTCTCCGCCCGAGCCGGTAGCTGCTCCGTTGAAAGGTTCAACCGTTGTCGGAAAATTATGTGTTTCTGCTTTTAGCGAAATCACCGAGTCAAAATCAGTAATCGCAAAAAAATCGGGAACGTCTTGTTTGGTGGGAGCAAACTGCTCGATACGCGGCCCTCTGACAAAAGCAACATTGTCTTTATAGGCAGAAACAATATAGTTCGGATTTTCCTCCGATGTTTTTTTTATGAGTTGAAAAAGTGTGGATGGTTTTTTCACGCCATCAATGATAAATGTGCCGTTAAAGATTTTATGTCGGCAATGCTCCGAATTTACTTGGCTGAAGCCGAATACCTCGCTATCGGTAAGCTTTCTTCCCAATTTAAAACTTACCTCGTTCAGATATTCAACTTCTTCTTCGCTGAGGGCGAGTCCTTCCTCTTCGCTATATTTTTTAATGTCGCTTATCTCGAGAATTGGCTGTGGCAGGTGATGTATCGTGAATACCTCTTGGTCTAAGCCATCGTATAAATGTTGCAGCATCCGATCGTAGGTCGCGGTTGCAGTTGTCGATTCAAAAAATTCTTCGATGCGTTGAATGCCCGTTATCCCCATCGTTTGAGTTATCTCCACCGCGTTGGTGCTCCAGGGCGTAATCATTTCTTTGCGTGGGCCAATGAATTTTCCCGTAATGGATTTGTCGCTGAGGGGATTGGCACCGCCAAAGAGCCAAATCAATTTTTCAAAATCAACGGTCGATAAGTGGGTAGAGTGGCCGACTGCAAAAAGCACGCTAGTGCCAGATCGAAAGAATGAAATCATGAATGTAGTTGTGAGATCAAAATTAACATGAATTGTTAAGATTAAGCTTATTTTTTGGAGCTAAATTATCGAGGTTACCGCGTTTTCTAATCAATGAAGCTCGATGACTTGCTAATCAAATCATTATGCCCCACTTCGATAATTTTGAAGCGATGGTTACGCACTTTTGCCACTAGCTGCGCCATATTCTGTGGCTGAATGACCTTGTCGTATTTACCCACCACTATTGTTAGCGGTATTTTATTTTGATTAAGAATATCAGCTATTTTTCGCAGATCAAATTTCAGGTGCCGAAAATACACCCAAGAGTAATAGACACGCCTCCGTTTTTCTTCGGTATCCATTTGACTTTCCGCAAAGCGTAAAAGGCCTTTGCCAACTAAGCCCATGCTGCGAAACGTCCTTGTGATTCGGTGGAGTCGGTTGGGGTGCAAGATCATGCTTTTAAAAAGGGCGCGCATAGCAATGGGATAGGTAGCTAGACTATACCAGAAACTCGTTTTGATTCCATCGGGCGCCAGCAGGTGAAGTTTGCTTACTTTCTCTGGAAATAATTCCAGCGTGGCCATGGCAAATTTTGCTCCTAAGCTAAAACCCACTACTTCAAACCGGTCAATCTTTTCTTGCTCAATAAATTTCTCAAGAATATTTTTCCAGCCGTTTTTTTCGAGAGGGTCGCGACTTTGCCAAGTGCTGGCTCCGTGGAAATAAAGATCAAACGCATAAAGGGAATATTTTTCCCCCAAGGAATCTACCCACCCTTTAAATACTTCGTGGCTTTGGCCGAAGCCATGAAAAAGCAAAAGAGGAGTTTTTCCAAGGCCAGCTTTACCGTAGTGAAGTCTACTGATCTTACATTCAATAAAGTTATTAAGGGCAAATTTTTTAGGTGCTGATTCAATGATTGACATCATGATTTGCCGATCTTAAAACCTATGGGCTTTCTATTTTTGATACTAGGCTCTAGAAGCTCTTTGATAAGACTGTAAATATTTTTGATGTGTTTATTTTTTTCTGAGTCTGAGGCTTTTAGTTTTTCAATTTTCTCCAAAAGCCCTTTGTACGAAGTAATGAGTTGCCTCATCTTTACAAATACACGCATGATTTGAATGTTCACAGCAATGGCACGTGGGCTGTTCAATACGCTTGATAGCATGGCAACGCCTTGTTCGGCAAAGGCAAAAGGCGCATATCTTTCTCCGCCCCAACTTGAGGTCACAATTTGTGACCTCAAGGTTTTCCATTCCTTTCCGGTTAGCTCAAACATGAAATCTTTAGGAAACCGATCTTTGTTTCTTCTCACAGCTTGCTTAAGTACTTTGGTAGGGACATCATAAAGTTCAGCCAGATCGCGGTCAAGCAAAACTTTTTTTCCTCCTTTGAAAATGATTTTTTTGAACACCATTTCTTCAGGTAAAGTCACATCTTTACTCATCTTACTTCGGTTAGATATGGAAAATTAGTATTTTTTTAAGCTGGAAAAAAGACCCCTTCAAACAATTAGCAATCTAAATGACTCACACTTCTAAGGTCACAATTTATAACCTTAGAGATTTCGAAAGAACATTTCCCAAGTGCGATGCAATGGAAATTATTGCAACACGATCCAATGGAATTTCTATTGCTCTCTGATTAAATTTTAGGCAAAGCCCACCCTCTGCTATGAAGTAGAGAGGAGTGGCCTCGTGAAGCAAGGACGGGGGTAAGTCCTCCAACTTGAGGTCACAATTTGTAACATCAGGTTTTTTAGTAAAGGCCATAAGCTGGCAGTAGGTGTTCTCTCATTAGAATAGCCGACTTCGCAAAAAAAAATAGAGCTTATTAAAATAATTTCACCACACACCCCGTCTATACTTTTGTACAGTATGCTACGCACTTTAAAAGCGTAGTAATAAGCGCTGAACAGATAGGGCGATGGACTTAGCAATGCAGCAAATAAAAGAAAATACATTCCTAAAGGAAAAGGACAAGCTGCTAGGGTTCATCCGCATCCACGTGTCAACGGTGGAAGTGGTGGAGGATATCCATCAGGATGTATTTTTTTTAATTTGTTTCAGCTTTCAATACCATTGAGTCGCTCGATAGTGAGATATAAATTCGACTTTTGGCGTGCCCCCTGATTCCCGATCCCGATTGCTATTGCTATGGGGATCGGGAATCAGGGGTCGGGCTTTTCGCTTTTACTCCTCGGTGTGCGAGGCCTGCCTACCGGACAGGCAGGCGCACACCTGCGGGGTAACCGCTTCAATCCCTCACGCGGGAGTCAGTCATAATTAATTGAAGTAATGATAAAACGATTGTTGATTAGTATAAAGTTAAATTTAGGGCACCGCTAAAAACCTTTTTTGAATGTCAGACTGAGCGTATCGAAGTCGGTTTTCAAAGTCATAATCAAGAATTACATTTCGACACGCCCAACGTGACAGACGTCCTGCAGCTACCCTTTAGTCCAAAGCCAAACTCTCATTCAAAATAGAGAGAGGAGGGTGCGCCCGAAAAGCAAGGCCGGAGTAAGTCCGTTGCAAACGGTTGAAGTCTATTTTCAGTGAAGAATCTGAAAATATTTATGAAAAAACCTCAACCAGATCACTGAAATGGCGTTAAAGGAAACTATGGAAACTTTGGTAATATAAATAGTTTCCTTAGTTTCGCGCCAGACTATGGAAGAACAAGAGACAAAAAGTAGAATTTTAACGGGTGCGGAGTCACTGTTTATGAAATACGGCATCCGCAGCGTTTCAATGGACGACATTGCGCGCCACCTGTCGGTTTCAAAGAAGACGCTCTACCAACATTTTGCAGATAAGGATGATTTGGTAACGGAGATGTCACAAGAACACATGAAGCTTGACGTGTTGGAATATGAAGAGATTACAAAAGCTTCTGAAAATTCCATCGATGAACTAAACAGAATTTCAGTCCGCATCAAATGTGACATGGAGGAGATGAATCCCTCCCTACTTTACGACCTACAGAAATTTCACCCTCGCGCTTGGTCGCTATGGCTCAATCATAAAAATGATTTTGTAATGCGTAGTATCGTTCGAAATCTAAAACAAGGAATTGAAGAGGGTTACTTCCGACCCGAGTTGAATCCTGAAATTATTGCCATCAGTAGATTGGTCTTAATAGAGTCTGCATTTGATGACCAAATTTTCCCGAAAGAGAAATTCAATTTAGTGGAAGTGCAATCTCAATTTTTTGATCACTTCGTTTACGGCCTCTGTACCGATAAAGGAAGAAGGCTTTACCAAAAATACAAAGAGAACAATACAACACCCATAACCCAATATAAGAATGAATCAATTTTATAAACTTTCACTTTTTCTCGCTGCCTTGCTGCCCGCACGGTGGGCGAGCGCACAAGAACAAACCCCCGCAACATTTACGCTTGAGCAATGTATTGAGTATGCGTTGGTAAATTCCATTGCCGCTCAAAACGCAATCATCGACCAGCAAATTGCTTCTGCTAAAGTAAAAGAGACAGTGGGGTTGGGGTTGCCACAAGTTTCGGGCAATGCTTCGTTAGTTCACAACCCACGATTGCAACGATTTTTCAGTACGTTTACAGGATCCAACGGTTTTTTGCCCGATCTAAGCGCGGTGCCCAATATCAGGGTTGGGGATGTAGTGTCAGTGGAAAATTTTTTTCAACTAAAAAATTCGGGTGTTGCCTCTGTTACTATTAATCAACTTGTATTTAGTGGCTCTTATTTGGTAGGGCTACAAGCCTCCCAAGCTTACAAAGATTTGAGTTACAAGACGGCCACTCAAACAAAAGAGCAAATCGTGCAACAAGTTACAAAGGCCTATTACTCGATATTGATTAATAAAGAAAGAATTCAATTATTTACAAATAATATCTCTAGACTTGATTCCCTCTTGAAAAGTACGACTGCGCTTAATAAAAATGGATTTGCAGAAGCGATTGATGTGGATAGGATAAAAGTAGCCTACAATAACTTAAAATCAGAGCAAAATAAATTTTTGAATATAAACGAACTTGGTTTAGAGCTTTTGAAGTTTCAGATGAATTATCCCATGGATCAGCCAATTACTGTTACAGGCAATATCCAAGATGTAAAAATTGATGTGAATCAAGCTTCTTACACTGACGGATGGGATTATAAGATGCGCAGCGACTATAAAGTTTTGGAGGCCAACAAAAGATTGCAAGAGTTGAATATTAAAAATCAGTATGCAGGAGCCCTCCCTACGATTTCTGCCTTTGGCAACTTTGGATACAATACACAGTCGGGTGATATTGGTGGCTTGTTTACAACTAATAGTGGCATTTCAGATAATGGACTAATAGGCCCCGATCGATGGTACAATTATTCTCAGCTCGGGGTCAGTATGAACGTCCCCATTTTCACGGGCTTCCAGCGTCACTACAAAATTCAACAAGAAAAGTTAACGCTGAAGAAAATCGACAATGGATTCAGAAGTTTAAAGCAAGGAATCGATTTAGAGACCAAGCAAGCATCGATTAGTTTCGAGAACGCGATCACGTCACTTACTGCACAAATGGAGAATATGGATTTGGCATCCAATGTGTCGCGCATTACAAAAATAAAATACGAACAAGGTGTTGGCTCAAACTTAGAAGTGGTTGATGCTGAAAATAGTTTACGCCAAGCGCAGACTAATTATTACTCAGCTTTATTTGATGCCATGATAGCAAAAGTTGATTTGGATAAAGCATACGGTAAATTACTTCCCTCAACAACAAAATAATCTTAATAAGAAAAATCCACCTTTATGAAACCAACTAATTACCAATCATTATTTATCCCTTTCATCACCGTTATTCTGCTGATAGGTTGCGGGGCGCCCGCGGATAAATCGGCACAGCTAAAAAAATTAAAAGATCAGCAGGTTTCTTTGGGTAAGGAAATCGCCTCTCTGGAAAAAGAAGTTGCATCGACCAACCCCGATAGTACCGATCAAAAATCAAAGGAAGTGATCACTACCGCCTTAACACCGCGTAAATTTGACAAATACGTTCAAACGCAAGGCTCAGTAGAATCGATTGACAATATTATTGTCAGTGCGAAATCGGCTGGTGTGATCACCAACGTGTATGTTCAAGAAGGAGACAGAGTTAGCAAGGGGCAAACGTTGGCTCAGATTGACAACTCATTAGTTATAAAAGGTATCGATGAATTGAAATCTGGTTTAGAGTTGGCTAGAATCCTTTACGATCGTCAGAAGAATTTGTGGGATCAAAAGATTGGTACTGAAATACAATACTTGCAAGCAAAGAATAATAAAGAGGGCTTGGAAAGGAAATTGGCTTCGTTGCAAGAGCAGTTGGACATGATGAAAATCAAGTCACTCATTTCAGGTGTGGTAGATCATATTGATGCACGAGTGGGACAAAACACGGCACCAGGAACACCCGCGTTTCGGGTAATCAACAATAGTGATTTAAAGATTTCAGCAAAAGTATCGGAGGCGTATATATCCGCTATTAAAAAGGGAAATAGTTCGCTGGTCTCTTTTTCGGATATCAATAAAAAGATCACTGCGCCCGTGAGTTTTGTAGCGAGAAACATTGACCCATTGTCTCGGTCATTTACTGTAGAGGTTAAACTTCCTTCGTCTGCTGATTTGCGACCCAACATGACTGCCGTGTTGCGTGTTATTTTTGATTCCGTTCCGGCAGCGCTTTGTGTTCCTGTAAATGTGGTGCAAGAAGTTAACGGAGAAAAAATAGTCTACGTGGCCGAAAGCAATGGCAAACAAATGGTCGCCAGAAAGCGCGTAGTGAAATTGGATGGTATCTATGATAACCTTGCACAAGTCATTTCCGGATTAGCAGCAGGCGACAAAGTTATTACGTTTGGCTACCAAGGGTTGAATGATGGTGAATTTATTAAGATATAGACATAAGATGCCGGACATAAGACGAAGGATTATATCAGGTCTTATGTCTTGCTTCTTACTACTCACTACTAACGTCTAAAAAAATGCAAGACACAGAAAAAGAATTTAAGCCTACCAGTTGGGCCATTGATAATAAGGCTGCCATTTATGTAATGGTGGTGTTTATCTGTTTGGCAGGTATCATGACGTACAATAGCTTGCCGAAGGAGAATTTTCCAGAGGTAGTGTTGCCGCAGATATTTGTTACTTCGGTTTTCCCCGGTGCATCGCCAACGGACGTAGAAAACTTGGTGTCAAAGCAAATTGAAAAGCAAGTAAAGTCCATTGCGGGTGTTAAGAAGGTCACCAGCAACTCGATTCAAAGTTTCTCCAGCGTGATCATCGAGTTTGAAACTGATGTTGAGGTGAAAGAAGCGAAGCGTGAAGTGCAAGAAGCCGTAGATAAGGCAAAAGCTGATTTGCCTCCAGTCCCATCAAGTTTATTGGACGATCCGCAAGTTATTGATATCGATTTATCGGCACAGCCAATCATGTTCATCAATTTATCTGGTGATTATGATCTGCAAACATTGAAAAAATATGCTGAGCAAATGCAAGATCGGATCGAAGCGTTGAAAGAGATTAGACGTGTCGACATCGTTGGCGCCTTGGATCGCGAGATTCAGATTAACGTAGATCTTTACAAGGCAGCGCTAGCAGGAGTTAGCCTGGATGACATCAGCAATGCGATCAATTTTGAAAACAGAATTATTTCGGGTGGCGAAATTTCTGTTGGCGGAATGAAACGATCGCTTAGTGTAAATGGTGAGTATCTCAACGCACAGCAAATTGCTAATACGATTATTGGATCTATCAAAGGTGGAAAAATCTATTTGAAGGATATAGCGGAGGTAATTGATTCACACAAAGAGCAAGAAAGTTTTGCTAGACTAGATAAGAAGAATGTAATCACCTTAAATATTGTAAAACGAGGTGGCGAAAATCTGATTGCTGCTTCTGATCAGATTAACGAAATAATTGACGAATTCAAAGCTTCTATTTTACCCAAAGGCGCTAAGATCACTATCACAGGCGATCAATCTGATAACACAAGAACCACCCTGCATGACCTGATCAATACGATCATCATCGGGTTTATTTTGGTAACGGTCATTTTGATGTTTTTCATGGGTGCGACCAATGCGATTTTCGTAGGGCTGTCTGTTCCACTTTCTAGTTTTATCGCCTTCTTATTTTTTCCCACCCTTGGGTATACACTCAACTTGATGACGTTGTTTTCATTTTTACTTGCATTGGGTATCGTAGTGGATGATGCCATTGTGGTAATTGAGAATACACACCGCGTATTTGATAACGGTAAAGTGCCCATTCGCAAGGCAGCTAAAATAGCCGCAGGAGAAGTTTTCTTACCCGTGTTCTCTGGCACAATGGTGGTGTTGGCTCCTTTCGTTCCGTTGGCTTTTTGGCCGGGTACGATTGGTGAGTTTATGGTGTATCTACCGATCACGTTGATTGTCGCGTTACTAGCTTCTTTGGTGGTGGCGTATATTATTAATCCAGTTTTCGCAGCAGATTTTATGACGGTACATGACCACGATCATAGTCGCCAAAAATTTACGAAAGGGTATAAAATCACCGCAGTCGTTTTTGCAGCATTGGCAGCCGTTTGGTATTTGACCGGCTCTTTTGGGTTGGGAAATTTTACACTGTTCCTTTTTGGAATTTATTCGCTTTATAAATTTTTCTTGGAGGAATTGATTTCTAGATTCCAAACCGATTGGTGGCCGCGGGTGCAGCATCGCTACAAAAACATGATTTCTTGGTGCTTGTATAAGTATCGGCCACTTTATGTAATTGGCGCGGTTATCTTCTTATTCTTCTTCTCCATTTGGTTTACGGGAGTTAGAAAGCCTCCGGTGGTTTTCTTTCCACAGGGAGATCCTAATTTTGTGTACACATACATCACATTACCAATCGGAACCGATCAGCACGTGACGGATTCCATTACCCAGATTGTAGAGAACAAAGTGATGGAGGTAGTAGGGAAGAAAAATCCTTTGGTAGAATCCATCATCTCGAACGTAGCAATTGGCGCGTCAGAAGATCAGACATCTGGTAACAATGCGCAACCACATCTAGGGAAAGTTACGGTAGCATTTGTCAATTTTGCGAAGCGCGATAGTAAATCAACAAAAGTTTATTTGACAAAAATCCGAGAGGCGATCAAAAACATTCCCGGTGCTACCATTTCTGTAAACCAAGAACAAGGTGGTCCGCCTACTGGCAAGCCGATCAACATTGAAATTGCTGCCGATGATTTTGATGTATTAGTTGCAGCGGCAGATAAGACGAAGCGTTTTTTGGATGCCAGGCGAATTCCGGGCGTAGAAGATTTGAAATCTGATTTCCAAAGCGATAAACCTGAGATTTCCATTACTATCGATCGCGAGAAGGCAAACCGTGAAGGGATTGCGACAGCAACAATTGGCAAAACGTTACGGGATGCAATCAACGGAGCGGAGGTTTCAAAATTTCGCGATGACAATGATGACTATCCAATTCAAATGCGTGTACGCAGAGATCAACGCAACGACATCAACACACTTATGAACATGCCCATTACGTTCCGTGATATGACGATGGGCGGGCAAGTTCGCCAAGTGCCGATGTCCGCAGTTGCTACAATCGGCTACACCAATAGTTTTGCGGGCATCAAGCGAATCGATCAAAAGCGTGTAATCTCTTTGTCTTCAAATGTGCTAGCAGATTTTAACGCCAATGAAGTGGTGGCGCAAATTCAAGAGAGC
>JBBSCN010000033.1:0-22266 GCA_038250265.1 Cytophagales bacterium
AGTGTGAACTCTACCCTACTCTATTTTTTACTAAAGCAGAACGTGATACCCGTGTTCGCTCCGCTTACTCATGCCAATGGTGTGATGCTGAATACGAATGCGGATACTATTGCATCAGTGCTGGCGATTTCACTCAGCAAACATTTTGACACGCGTTTGATTTTCTGTTTTGAGAAAACGGGCGTACTGCGCGATGTGAAAAAGGAAGATTCTGTGATAACAAATTTAAATAAAGCTACTTACGAAAAGTTGTTGAATGAAGGTTCTTTTCACGATGGAATCTTACCTAAACTGGAAAATGCATTCGCGGCTATTACCTCGGGAGTGAAAGAAGTATTGATTGGTGAACATACCAACCTATTGGCCAATACCAGTTACAAAACCAAGGGCACGTTAATCACTTTGTCGTGACGGAACACTTACCACATATCGCTATTGATCTGTTGCAACAATTGATTACGGTTCCTTCCTTTAGCAAAGAGGAAGATAAAACCGCTGGCTTGATCATGAGCTTTCTAAGTTATCATGGAATGGAAGCCAATCGCAAGGGCAACAATGTGTGGGCAAAAAATCGATTCTTTGATCCGGCTAAACCAACTCTCCTACTAAACTCACACCACGATACGGTTAAGCCTAATCCGGCTTACACTCGAGATCCATTTTCGCCAACGATCGAAGATGGAAAATTATATGGGCTCGGTAGCAATGATGCAGGTGGCCCATTAGTATCGCTCATCACTACCTTCTTCAATTTTTATGACCGCCCCAACCTAAAATTCAATTTGGTATTGGCAGCAACTGCCGAAGAAGAAATATCCGGCACAGGTGGAATTCAAATGATTTGGAATGAGCTCCCTAAAATTGATATGGCCATTGTGGGCGAACCCACGTTAACCAATATTGCCATCGCTGAAAAAGGCTTATTGGTGTTAGACTGCATAAGTTATGGAAAAGCAGGGCATGCCGCGCGCGAAGAGGGCGTCAACGCCATCTACGAATCGCTGAAAGACATTGAATGGTTTCGTACTTATAAGTTTCCGAAAGCATCTGCACGTTTAGGAGAAGTAAAAATGAGTGTGACCATGATTACCGCTGGTCAAGCGCACAATCAAGTTCCACCCGAGTGCAAATTTACAGTTGATATTCGAGTGACAGATGCGTACTTATTGGAAGAAGCACTAGAAGTGGTGAAAAATAATGTTACTTGTTCAGTTACACCGCGATCGCTGCGACTGGAACCTTCGGGTGTGAATGAGAAACATCCATTGGCCGTAGCCGGAAAACAAATAGGTAAAAAAAACTACGGCTCGTCCACTACTTCCGATCAAGCATTAATTCCAGTTCCCTCCATCAAAATGGGACCCGGAGATTCAGCGCGGTCTCATAGTGCAGATGAATTTATCTACCTACAAGAAATTGAAGAAGGAATTGAGTCGTACATTGCATTGCTAAACAAGCTTGAGCTATGAGCGCCAGAGTCAAAATCAAAAAGACGGAAATCCTTTCTAAGAATTGGTACACGCTCAAAAAAGTAACATTCGATTATCAGCATAAAAATGGAACGTGGATCGAGCAAAACAGGGAAGCCTATGACCGTGGAAACGGAGCAACAATCCTTCTTTACAATCTAAGTTCAAAAACGGTCATCCTCACCAAACAATTTAGATTGCCGACATTTATCAACGGTAACGAAACAGGAATGCTAATTGAAGCCTGTGCAGGATTGTTAGACCTAGATAATCCCGAAGACTGCATCCGTAGAGAAACGGAAGAAGAAACAGGATTTGTGATCAAAGACGTAAAGAAAATTTATGAGGCCTACATGTCACCTGGATCGGTGACAGAGATACTCTATTTTTTTGTGGCCGAATATTCAAAAGACATGAAAATAAGCTCTGGGGGTGGCGTTGATGAGCACGAAGACATTGATGTATTGGAGTTATCTTTCATTCAAGCACTCAACATGGTGAAGGCTGGAGAAATAAAAGACGCAAAGACAATCATGTTGTTGCAGTATTTGCAAATACATAGCCCGGACTTAATTTAAACTGTTCCCAGTTCCCAGTAGCTGGGTGCCGGTGACCTACGAATAAAAAGTAAGGCAAATGAAGAGTTATTGGGATTTAGACATTTATAAAGAATCAAAACAGTTAGCCATAGAGGTTCACAAAATGTCAATGACTCTTCCAAAGCATGAATTGTATGAGGAAGGCTCACAAATCAGACGATCCTCCAAATCCGTTACTTCTCTGACTGTGGAAGGATACGGCAGGGGCAGATACAAATCTGATTTTATAAAATATCTGGTTTATTCACAATCGGAGTGTGATGAAACCATCACTCATCTTGACTTCTTATTTGAGACCGATTCCTTTAATGATCAAACAAAACATGAAGAATTGAGAGCGGGATATGATTCACTCAGCAAAAGAATCAATAAATTTACTCAATGTGTAGCAGATAACTGGAACAAATTTCCCGAAGAACCAGAGTAGTTAACGGTTGGCTAGCGATAAACTGAAAACTAGCAATCAGAAAACAGGAACATGAAAATACAAAAAAACTTAATCTAAAATCGAAACTCTAAAACTGGAAACCAGCAACTGGTAACCGGTAACCATTTATGAAACTCTGGCAAAAAGATAAAGATTCGCTCAGCGAAGTAACCCGCTTCACCGTAGGCAATGACCGTGAAATGGATTTGCGCCTCGCTCCTTTTGATGTTATTGGTTCTCTTGCACACATCAAAATGCTAGAGTCGATTAAATTGCTAACACAAGAAGAACTCGGCCTTCTCAAAAAAGAATTAAAAGCTATCTATCAACATATCGGAAAAGGAGATTTCAAAATGGATGCTGATGTAGAAGACATCCATTCCCAAGTCGAGCAAATGCTCACCAAAAAATTGGGCGATGTTGGCAAAAAAATCCACAGCGGGCGATCTCGCAATGATCAAGTATTGCTTGACATTAAGTTGTTCTTGCGAAATGAAATTAAGAACCTTGTGGGAAATACAGCTCAACTTTTCGAGCTATTGATGAGCAAAAGCGAAGAACACAAAGATAAACTCCTTCCGGGCTACACCCATTTGCAATTGGCCATGCCGTCTTCGTTCGGCTTGTGGTTTGGCGCCTATGGGGAAAGCTTGGTGGATGATTTAATAACAGTCGAGGCCGCTTATCGAATCGTTAATAAAAACCCGCTTGGCTCTGCCGCAGGTTATGGCTCTTCATTTCCTCTCAATCGCAAAATGACCACCGAGCTTCTTGGGTTTGATGATTTAAATTACAATGTGGTTTATGCCCAAATGGGGCGGGGCAAAACCGAGCGCATTGTTGCACAAGCCTTAAGCAATATCGCGGCAACGCTTGCCAAACTAGCGATGGATGCTTGCTTATTTCTCAATCAAAACTTTTCATTCATTACTTTTCCCGAAGAATTGACCACTGGCTCCAGCATCATGCCACACAAAAAGAACCCAGATGTTTTTGAGTTGATCCGTGGCAAATGCAACAGCCTGCAAGCTCTCTCAACTGAAATCACTTTGCTAACAACCAATCTCCCTTCCGGCTATCACCGCGATTTACAATTACTGAAAGAAAAACTATTCCCGGCTTTTGAAACACTGGATGATTGCCTCCGCATGACACATCTCATGCTTTCTAATATTCAAGTCAAAGACAATATATTATCAGACGAGAAATATAAATATCTATTCAGTGTAGAAGAGGTCAACAAACTGGTATTAAGTGGAATGCCCTTCCGCGATGCTTATAAAAAAGTGGGGCAAGATATTGAAACAGGTGCGTTCAACTATTCCACCCAAATTTATCATACACATCAAGGGAGTATGGGGAATTTATGTAATGATGAGATTAAAAAAAGTTTTAAATCTATTATTGAAAAATTCAATTTTGCTAAAGCTGATTCAGCCATCGAAAAATTAATAGTCGGGTAAAAATTCAGCGCAGCCGCAGGCTTTCCGCTATTATCACTGCCTGAACGAAAGTAATTTCCGCATTTATCTCAGCGCTCGCATTTTCTCAATCAAACAAAGGAATCTCAAATCCAAAGTCTAGCATATTACCAACTGCTGGATAACCATACGTGAGCATATAGCCGGTTGGTCTACCCATTTGCCAAGCATTATGATATTTTATAAACAAGCGACCGCCCTTGATCTTTGCATTTAAGAAAATGTCTACTACTGGAAATCCAGCGACTACTCGACTATCTTGAAGATAGTACGATTGAATATCTGGCGCATAGCCTAGTGCTTTATAATCGGATCTATAATGAACATCCACTCCCAATTGTAATTGCAAATATTTATTCAACAAAATATTTTCATAGGTCAACTGAGCATTGGCAAACCACTCGGGAATTCGCATTACTTCGTCATCGTTTTTCCAAAGTTGTGTGTACACGACTTGCGGACGAAAGAAAAAATTCCGGAAGAATTTAACCGATAAATTGAGCTCGGGTGAAAACACCTGTTGGTTACCACTTGACTGCCGCGGTAAAATGGCATTCTCAAATTGCGAAAAATAAATAGTGTTACTAAGGATGGTATAGGTAAATCCAGAGCGCACAGAAAGCCGTCCCACCTTCACCTTTGCAAAGCCCGTTAGCTGGTTTGATAACGAATTGGAAAAATTATTCAACCAATAATTTTGGCTTCCGCGATACGCCCGCTGCAAATATCCGGGCTTTGAAAGTGCGCTGACCAAACTGGCATCCAGCCATGGTGTAGTAAGTGCTCCTTCCAGTTTATAATTGCCATCCAACAAAATTTCAGCTGATCCGCGTAGTTCGCTCAGCGAATCAAATCGAAACGCAATTCTGCCGCCTACGTAGTTTTCAATTAATGACACATTGGAGCGAGGATCATATCCTTTCAAAAAGGGAATACTATTTTGCACAGACCGTACCTTAAAATAGAAGTTATAAAACAAAAAAGCTGCATTTCCCTTCACTCCTACTTCGTTTTCAAATGTTTTGAACTCCATCAGATCAGTGGTTGTCTTAGTAGAATCGATGATGGTAGACTTAAAAAAATTAGTGGCTAAATCGGTTCTGGCGATTCTAAAGATATTTTTGCGCAGCGCGTAATCCATCGAATGATAAATTTGAAATGGCTTTGCCAATTGATACTGATGAAAAAAATGAACTTGCTGCCGAAGTTCTTCACTTTCCGATCCCGTTAACGTAGGCTTGGCGTTGGGATCAAAAAATGCTTTAAAAATGGATTCTCTAAATCTTGAAAAACCACCATCTGAAAATCGGAAATCGGCAAGAAATGAAGCTTCCTGAACCCCCCCATTCTCACGAACACGGTGACGAATTCTTCTATAACTGGCTGCCAATGTATACCGATCGTTTTTGGATTTATACGTTGTGAAGAAATCATAATAGTGACTCACAGTTTGACGATCAGCTCTTCTAAATTGAAGTTGCTTATCTACTAATATGGGTCGGTAGTTAAAACCAAAATTCCAACGCGCATTAATGCTGCGCGTGAACTCAATGTGGCTCATCGCGCGACCGTTGCCTGCCCAAATTAAATAAACCCGCGTGAAAGGAGATTTTGAATCATAATACTTTGGTTGCCAGGTATCAAAATACGGCTCATACGATCTAAATCCCGTAGTAGCTCCAATAGTGGTTGATACCACCGGGAAGATTGGATTCAGTGCAGTTCCCATATTGCCCAAGTCTTGATACCTATTGTTGAAGCGCTGAACATACGTCCATCGATGGAAATTATTAATGGCCGTGTCTAAGGGTTGATAGTTCTTCTTTTTGTTGTAAAAAAGATCCGTCTCCGATATCGACAGAGTAGTGTTAGGGCCATAAATAGTCTTAGCCGAGTCGTTGATGATTTTGGAGTAAGTGCGCTTCTTTGGCAAGTCGGATTGTGTATCGGCTGATGACTTAATGACTTTTCTTTTAATGGCCGTTGTATCCTTTTTGGGCTTCGTGGGCGCAGGTACCTCTTTCTGGGCAGCTAGGTGACGGGCAAAAAGTAGTAGGGTAAAAAGAAAGATAAACCGCATGTCAAGAAATCAGACGCAAAATTAATGATTGTACTGCTAAATAGGGGATTGATCTAGTTGTTTTAGCTGAGCCTCCACCGTTTGGTTCATTAATTTATCAAATACTGAGCCATTGTTGACAAAATTTGTTTCCACCGGAAGATAAAACCAAATTTTCTTGATGGTCACATCACCGAGATGCTCAGAAATCAGCTTAACCATGTCCTTCTCGGTTGTTAGAATTGAATCGGCTTGATGTTGTTTCAGAAATTTCTGAATGGTACGTATCTCCTGGATTGAGTAAGAATGATGATCGCCAAACTGAAAATGTTTTATCAATTGATAATGATCCGCCACATAGCCCTCTAAAGAAGAACTATTGGCAACTCCTGAAACGAGGATCACTTTGCTTCCGATGACGTTTCCCGTTTCAAAAGGCTGGGCTGATTGATAGCTGATAGATGAAAAGAAAATTGGTTTTTGCCCAGCATACTTTACTATTTTTTTTGTCACTGCTTCGAGTTCGATGGTATTTATACATTTCGTAACTACGATTGCATCTGCCCGCTTGGCTCCGCTCCTACCTTCTCGCAGCCTGCCAAACGGCATTAGAAAGTCTTCATAAAAAGGTCGGCCTGCATCCGTCAATAGAAGTGAAAATTGTGGCAACACCGTCCGGTGCTGAAAGGCATCATCCAATAAAATCACTTGCGTAAATGGTCGTTCGTTTAAAATGGTGGGTATTGCCAATGCACGCTCCTCACACACACAGATCGTCACGGTGTCTCCAAACTTTCTATAATATTGAAATGGTTCATCACCTAACGAGTCGGCATCATCGTCATTTGTAGCCAACCTAAACCCTTTTGTTTTTCTGCCATACCCCCTGCTGAGAATTGCTAGTGAATACTTGGGTTGAAGTAATCGAACTAAGTACTCCACCATGGGTGTTTTTCCAGAGCCTCCTACATTCAAGTTACCAACACTAATGACAACCGATTCAAACTTAAAGGATGGTTTATGCCCGATATCATACAGGTAGTTTCGAACCTTCATCACAAGGTTATAAAGAAGCGTGAATGGCCAGAGAAGTACTTTTAGGAAAGGCATAAATAGTGCCGCTATCTTTTGTTACTTTTAAAAATCAAAAATAACGAAACAATGGCAACCATCACGATAAAAGAAGTTACTGACCAGTTGGAGTCAATCGCTCCAAAAGTATACCAAGAAGGATATGACAACAGCGGATTACTGACGGGGAATCCCCAAGCTGAGGTAAAAGGAATACTTGTTACGTTGGATTGCATCGAATCGATCGTAGACGAAGCCATTGCTGCCAGTTGCAACCTAATTGTCGCTCATCATCCTATCTTATTCCGTGGGTTAAAGAAATTGACAGGGCAGAACTATGTGGAGCGCACGTTGATTAAAGCAATCAAAAACGATATTGCCATTTATTCGATCCATACGAACCTCGATAATGTGGCAACGGGCGTGAACAAACGAATCGCAGACAAAATTGGGCTGGTGAACACAAAAGTATTATTGCCCCGGCCATCCACGCTGATGAAATTGACCACTTTCGTTCCAACCAAAAATAAAGATGAAGTTGTTGATGCCCTACATTTGGCAGGGGCGGGAAACATCGGCAACTATAAAAACTGCAGCTTCCAGTTGTTAGGTGAGGGTACTTTCCAACCCAATGACCTAGCAACGCCATCTGTTGGAACACGGGGAGTTCTTGAAAGGGTAAGTGAAGTGCGCGTGGAGATGTTGTTTCCAGCACACCTCAAGAACAACGTTATTCGTTCCTTGCGGCAAGCACATCCCTACGAAGAAGTTGCTTATTACTTGCACAAACTCGAAAATGAAAATCAAGAGATCGGTGCTGGTATGGTCGGTGACCTTGCAAACCCGTTGGAACTTATGCCCTTCTTAGTTGGTTTAAAGACCATCATGAACACCTCCTGCATTCGCTACACCGCCCCAACGAACACCCTTATAAAAACGGTGGCAGTGTGTGGTGGTGCTGGGAGCTTTTTGTTGCCGCAGGCCATTGCCGCGAAAGCGGACGTCTTCATCTCGGCTGATTTCAAATACCACGAATTCTTTGATGCGGACGCTAAAATCACAATTGCCGACATTGGGCATTACGAGAGCGAGCAATACACAAAAGACCTTCTGGTGGAGGTTTTGAGAGAAAAATTTACTACATTTGCAACCACTTTTTCAACGACTAACACTAATCCGATAAGCTACTTATAAGTAATGGAAAATCAGACAGTTACACAGAAACTCGAAGCACTCGTAAAACTTCAATCAATTGACTCAAAATTAGATGAACTTAAAAAACTGAGAGGTGACTTGCCCAACGAGGTACAAGATCTGGAAGATGAAATGGAGGGCTATAAAACCCGTCTTGGCCGTTTCGAGACAGAACTGAAAGACCTCGATGAGGTGATCAAAAAGAACAAGGAAGGAATTAAAGAAGCTGAAAAGCTGACGAAAAAATACAACGAGCAACAAAAGAACGTTAAGAATAACCGCGAGTTTGATGCGATCACAAAAGAAGTAGAACTACAAGAACTAGAAGTTCAGATTTGTGAAAAGAAGATCAAAGAAGCAAAAGAAAAAATTGAATCAAAAAAGACCGAAATCACTACGATCGAAAATCTGATCAAAGAAAGAAATCAAGATCTTGACAACAAAAAAGGCGAGCTTGACGACATCTTGAAAGAGAGCGAAGAAGAGGAAAAGCGATTGTTGGGAGACCGTGAAAAGGCAGTGAAGAAGATCGATGAGAAGATGCTAAAGCATTACGATCGCCTTCGTAAGAGCCTTAGCAATGGATTGGCAGTGGTACGCGTAGTACGAGGTGCTGCCGAAGGTTGTAACATCATTATCCCTCCGCAAAAAATTGCAGAAATAAGAGAGAAAAAGAAAATTGTAATTGATGAGCACTCCGGCCGCATTTTAGCAGACGTGGATTTAGGCTCAATGGAAGAAGAACCGAAACCAAAAAAAGCTACTCCCGTTAAAAGAACTGTTAAGAAAGTTGCGTAAATCATTTTCGATATTTCCGAAAAAAGAAGCAGGACTAATAGCCTGCTTTTTTTTGTCATCGTTTCATCTCCTAGCCGTAGATAGAATATGGACGTTCAGCCCAGAAATGCAGAGGGCTTATCAATTGGTCTTGAATCTGCAGCCTGAGTTAGCGCTCCAGCAACTCAACCGCATCACTGCAAAGAGCGAAGAATTACATAAGATGTATGTTCTAAGTCTTAATGAGACCATTGACATTCTAGTGACCGAAGACCCAAAGCGGCTAGAACAGTTTGAGAATAACTTTAAACAACGGATTGAGTTCCTTGAAAAATTACCTTTTACCCCTGAAAGTCTCTTCCTATTGGCAGAATTGAATCTGCAACGAGGATTTAATCTATTGAACAATGGACAAGAACTCGGTGCTGTATTTGCCATCAAGAAGGCGTACAACTTTGTCCAAGAATGCCAAAAGAAGTTTCCTGATTTTATTCCCATCAAGAAAACAAGTGGTGTCATACAAGTAATGGTGGGCTCGGTACCTGAAAAATTCGCCTGGTTTATGGGACTTTTAGGGATGCGTGGACAGGTATCGGTAGGCCAAAAGCAATTATCTGAATTAAGAAACTCAAAATCTTCACTCAATTTAGAAGCAACAATTTTGTTCTTCACCATAAAAGGTTTCATTAACCAACATTTTGCCGAAGCAGCCGAGGGGATGAGAAACTGTTTAAAGGAGCAGCCGGACAACCGACTGGTTCTATTTATTGCGATCAATATGCTAATTAAAGACGCTCAAGCAGAAAATGCGTTGGTACTCTTTAATGTACTAGACAAAAATAATCAAGGGTTGCAAATATATTATGCCGATTATCTCCATGGAGAGGCGCTCTTACAAAAAGGAGAATATCAAAAGGCGATTCAACAGTTTCAAAAGTTTCAAAAAGGATATAGGAGTATTAGTTTTAAGAAAGACTCCTATTATAAAATATCACTATGCTATTGGCTGATGGGTGATGAAGGGCAAGCAAAAGCAAATTTTGAAAAAGCAAAAATCACCGGAAAGGATAATGCCGAGCCAGATAAGTACGCTGCCAAGCAATTGGAAGAAGGTAAATTGCCAAATGCAAAAATTTTAAAGGCGCGCTTATATACGGATGGTGGATACTACCCGGAAGCAACCGCGATGCTGGAATCCATTTCGATGACCGAACTTAAGACCGGTAAGGAGCAAACAGAATATTACTATCGCAAAGCACGGCTCGCCCACAAAACGAACGATATCCCAGCGGCTAAAAAATTCTATCTGCAAAGCATCACCATGACAAACGATAACCCCTGGTATTTTGCGGCTAATTCTGCCCTTCAATTAGGATACATTGCTCAAGAGCAAAAAGACTTTGCAACCGCCAAAAAGTATTTTGAGCAAGCACTAAGCTACAAAAAGCACGAATACAAAAATAGCATCGATAACAAAGCCAAGGCTGCGCTCGATCAATTGAAATCTATTAAAGGATAATTCTCGCTTCTAGTTGCCGGAGTTCAGGATGGCCGCCTTCTGGACTTGTGTTGCTTGCTTGACTGCTAGATCATGTAAATGAGCCGTGTCATTGTGCTTTTTAATAGCAAACATTGACCCCGTGTAATCTACCTGATACAAACACAAATTCTGATGCTCAAACATATCCATACTTTTCAATGGATAGTTTAACAAGTCACACAACAAAATACGCATCGCGCGGCCGTGCATGCAAATCAATATATTTTTTTCTGATTCATGAGACATGATTTGATCAATCGCCTTACGTTGACGCAGCACCACATCTTCCGGGCTTTCACCGCCCTCGATTCGTTGAGAAGTATTGCCCAATTGCCACTGCTTGAGCATCCAATGGTAATACGCATCTTCTTCTGGCGTAATGCGCTGTCCCTCTTTGGCGCCCCAGCTAATTTCATTCAGGCCGACTAACGACTCATGGGGAATTCCCTTATCCACAAAGCCATGAACAGACTCCGCGGTTCGCCTTAGTTTAGAAGTGTAAACTTTATCAAATGGCACGTGTTGATAAGCATCAAAGAAGCTGGCGGCTTGGGCACGCCCGGTGTCATTTAAGGACGAGTCCACCCCACTTCCCTGCACAATTCCCTTCAGGTTGAAATCAGTCTGCCCGTGGCGAATGATATATATTTTTTTGATGCTCAATTTCTAGTAATTTGGCCTGCCTTTACAATCGGGCGCAAAAATAAGGAAATACTTCAATTCAACGCCTTTCATGCCAATCTTTAACCCTGGGGTAACAGTCGAAATCCTAAACAAGCTGTCGGGAAACACAATGGTGACTCACCTCGGCATAGAGTTCACCCAAGTGGGGGAAGATTTTATTAAAGCAAAAATGCCGGTCGATCACAGAACCCATCAGCCACTTGGATTGTTACATGGAGGTGCGTCTGTTTCGTTGGCCGAAACCCTTGGCAGTGTGGGAGCCGCCTGTTGCATTGATAACACCAAGCAATACTGCGTAGGTCTTGAAATCAACGCCAATCACATAAAAAGTGTGAGGGACGGATTTGTATATGGCGAAACACGGCCCGTCCATATTGGGAAGAAAACCCATGTGTGGGAAATTAAGATTACTAATGAAGCAAAAGAACTGGTTTGTATAAGCAGGATAACGATGGCAATCATCGACAAGAAGTAAATGAAGCATAGCGTGCTGGTCAAAGATAGGCAGATCGTAAACGAGTCAACGGCTATCCGTTCCATACTCAAAAAAGTATTGGAAAATGGTGGGGCTTTCGCCCTTTGGCGCATGCCAAATTCAACCGAAAAAATAGTACTGGTTTGTAATAGTGGTGTTACAGAAATGGACGAAGTAAGCTTGGAAGATACTGAGCCGGGTTTTGTGTTTGCGCCATTTCTTCCCGATCAAAAGAAGGTATTTTTAAAGGCAGATCTTGTTTTCCGTTTCCGCAACGGAGTACTAGAGGAAGGTTGGGAGCATTACGAAGAACACGAATCTGCATTCGAACCAACTCAAAAAGATATAGATAGCCTGAAATATCACCAGGCATTTAACAACTACCAAGTTCCGACCGACTACAAGCTTTTGGTAAAGCTTGGTATCGAGGAAATTGAAAAGGGCGTCTTCGAAAAAATTGTGCCCTCCCGCGCTAAAGACATACAGTTACCGCAGGATTTTGATGTGATACAAGCCTTTGAATTATTGGATGTAAAACACCCGCAAGCATTTATCTCATTGGTTTCCTCATCTGCAACTGGAACATGGCTAGGAGCAACACCTGAATTATTGGCGAGCATCGACAAAAATTTAAAATTCAAAACTCACGCATTGGCCGGAACACTCCCTTATTCTTCGGAAATCGACCTGAGGGCGGTAGCTTGGACTCAAAAAGAAATTGAAGAGCAGGCGATGGTATCCAGGTACATCATCAACTGTCTAAAAAAAATTAGGGTTCGCGAATATGCTGAGCAAGGACCAAAAACGATCGTTGCTGGAAACGTGATGCACCTGAAGACCGAATTTGAGATTGACATGAAAGAAGTGAACTTTCCTCAACTCGGCTCGGTCATGTTAAAACTTCTGCATCCCACTTCGGCCGTTTGCGGAATGCCGTTGGCCCCCGCCCTTGAGTTTTTGAAAAACCATGAAGGTTATGATCGAGAATTCTACAGCGGTTTTTTAGGCCCGATTAATTTTGAAAACGAAAGTCATATTTTTGTAAACTTGCGCTGTATGCAGCTATTTGAAAAAAGCGTGCGCCTCTATGCCGGAGCTGGCGTGACGCAAGATTCAATTCCCGCAAGGGAGCTGGAAGAAACTGAAATGAAAATGAAAAACTTAATGAATGTTCTTTCGGTTACCCAACGCAATAACTCTTGATCGCCAAAACTCCACTCCACCTGTCCCGTCTTCAGCCCATTTACGATATCGCAGAAATTTGTGCGAAAAAAGGAATCAACGAAGCAATCCTTTGCCCCGGTTCACGATGTGCGCCTCTCACGTTGGCTTTCGTTCGGCATCCCGAGATCAATACCAAGACAATCAGCGATGAGCGGAGTGCAGCTTTTATCGGACTAGGCATCGCACAACAGACACACCAACCAACTGTGTTGATTTGTACGTCAGGGTCGGCTGCCTACAATTTCGCACCCGCTATTGCGGAAGCATTTTTTCAAGAAGTACCCTTGTTGGTTCTTACTGCTGATCGGCCCAGCGAATGGATCGATCAGTGGGATGGTCAAACCATTCGACAGACCACTATTTTCGGGCAACATGTGAAGAAGTCTTTCACGCTGCCCCATGACTATGATCACGCAGACTCAACTTGGTTCATTAATCGAACCATCAATGAAGCTATTAACTTGTCATGCGCGCATCCGCCTGGCCCCGTTCATGTGAACATACCTTTGCGCGAACCTCTCTACCCAACTCCGGGAGAAAAAATTACCTTTTCGTCTACGAATAAAATAACAACCGAGTCTAATTTGCAGCCTACTATTTCTGATTCTCTTAAAGAAGAGTTGTTGGAGGCATTAAGGAGTTTCAAAAAAGTAATCCTACTAGCAGGTCAACAAGAATACAATGACGGAATCATAAAGTCAGCAGAACGGTTTTCTAAAAAGCATCATGTAGCCATCATCGGAGACGTGATCTCTAATTTTCATGGGTACGACAATGGCATTCGATTTGCTGATTCTATTCTTGGGCAATCTATAACGTCCGTAAAGGAATCTTTAAAGCCTGAGTTGTTGATCACGTTTGGTAAATCGGTCATCTCCAAAAATCTAAAGCAATTCCTTCGCCAACACAAACCAACGGAACACTGGCACATTCAGCCTGCTGGAGTGGTGCCCGACACGTTTCAATCACTAACAAAAGTTATTCGCTCCACACCTAAACACTTTTTTGATAGTCTGTTGGAAAGCGAAAAAGAAACAAGTTTTGATTCGCAAAAGAAGGAAAACTATACGCGCCTCTGGCAAGCCGAGGAACACCGCGTTCAATTGGCGCAGGAGAAATATTTTAAAGAAACAGCGTTTGCGGAAATTAATTTACTAAAGGAAGTAATGAAGGCGTTGCCAATGCGCTGCAACCTGCATCTTTCCAATAGCATGGCGGTGCGCTACGCAAATATGATTGGATTAACTTCCGATCAGAAAGGTGTTCATGTGTTTGCCAACCGAGGAACAAGTGGCATTGATGGTTGCACCAGCACGGCAGTAGGGAACTCATTTTGCAGTGATGTGCCCACGATTTTGATCACAGGCGATATGGCGTTCTTCTACGATCGCAACGCGTTCTGGCACACTTACAAAATGCCGAACCTGCATGTTGTCGTGGTAAACAACCAAGGGGGAATAATTTTTGGAGTTATTGACGGGCCTGGTAATCTGCCGGAAGCAGATGAGTACTTTGTCACCCAGCAAAAACTTACTGCAAAAAATCTTTCTGACGAATTTAATCTAAGTTACAGTCTGCTTGATTCGTCTAAAAAAATAAAAAATAGCCTAAAAGATTTTTTTGATTTCAGTGGAACTACAAAAATACTCGAAATCAAAAGTGACCAAAAAACAGCAAAAGAAGCATTCACACAATTCAATTTACAAATCAAAAAAAGTTATGACGCTTAAGTACGATTGGAAACCCATTAAGGAATACCAAGAAATTTTATTTCATAAATACAACGGCATTGCTCGCATCAGCATCAATCGACCGCGTGTGCACAATGCCTTTACACCACTTACGGTAAATGAAATGATTGATGCGATGAATATTTGTCGCGAAGATCAAGAGGTGGGCGTAATCATTTTAACAGGCGAGGGTGGCAACGCATTTTGCAGTGGTGGCGATCAAAGTGTGCGTGGTCATGGAGGCTATGTAGGACAGGATACGGTACCGAGACTAAATGTTCTCGACCTTCAAAAAATAATCCGCTCTATTTCAAAGCCTGTTATTGCCGCTGTGGCGGGATGGGCGATTGGAGGCGGACACGTGTTGCACGTGGTTTGTGACCTAACGATCGCAGCTGAAAATGCACGCTTTGGTCAAACCGGTCCTGTCGTTGGAAGTTTTGATGGTGGCTTTGGTGCTTCCTACCTAGCACGCATTGTTGGCCAGAAAAAAGCAAGAGAGATCTGGTATTTGTGTGATCAATATGACGCGAAAGAAGCGTTAGAAATGGGCCTTGTGAACAAAGTCGTTCCCTTGGAAAAACTGGAAGAAACCTATGTTGAGTGGGCGAATAAAATTTTGAAGAAGAGTCCATTGGCGCTACGAATGTTGAAATGTGCATTCAATGCCGAGCTTGATGGACAAGCAGGTATTCAAGAATTAGCCGGCAACGCTACCCTACTTTACTATTTGAGTGATGAAGCTAAAGAAGGTAGGAATGCCTTCTTAGAAAAGCGCGAGCCTGATTTTTCGAAGTTCCCAAGGTTTCCGTAGTCTATATTAAAAATTCAGCAATTTGAAGGCTCGAAAATGAAGATTATACTAATCGCAACTATCCTCCTTTCATTGTACATGAATATATCTGAAGCCCAGCAATTGAAATCTACAACAAGCTTTTTTACGGTTCGACTAAAGCCACATCAAGATTTAAAGAAACAGTTGATGGTTTTTGCTGAAAAGAATAAAATTAAGGCGGGGTTTGTTGCCACCTGCGTGGGAAGTTTAGAGCAAGTAAATTTGCGATATGCCAACCAGCCCAGCGGCACTTTACTAAAAGGTCATTTTGAAATCTTATCATTGAGTGGGACATTTTCCGATACTTCTGCTCACCTCCATCTTTCCGTAGCAGATAGCACAGGGAAAACAATTGGCGGGCATCTGTTAGATGATAATCAGATTTACACGACCGCTGAAATTGTAGTTGGAGAATTATTGGATGTTGAGTTTACCAGTGAGTTGGATTCAACGTATGGATATCAGGAGCTGGTGATTCGGGCGAGAAAAAAATAATCTGAAAGAGCGTTGATTTGAAACCTAAAAGGTAGTTAGCTCAGTTACTTAATGAGAAGTACTTTCCAAGCCTCTTCAATCTTTCCTTTTCGTAAGTATTCTTGAGCTAGATTATGTCTTGCAGAATCATCTATCAAATCATTCAATATTGAATTTTGATTTTTGAATAATTGAATTGCCTCTGCGTCCGGCAGCTTTTCAATATTTGCTAATCTCCCCAAATCATTTCCTGTAAGGACAGCACTATTTTTTACCGAAGGAGGAAGCTGATCAAACCCTATTCCAATTTTTACATTCGGCTTGGGCACCTCAAAGATATTTTCGCCTGCAGCACGAGAATAGTAATCGTTACCCAAGCGCGCCACGGCATCTACTTTCCACGGATTGATTTTTCCATCTTCACCAAAAACAGAATCATCAAGATGCACCAATAAAATTTCGCAGATCACCAAATTCCCTGCTCCGCCTTCTTCGCCTAAGGGAATTACCTGGTTGACTTTGCACTCAAATGAAGCCTTCGACTCCCCTACTCTAGGTGGTTTCACTTTCGTGGATGGCACCTCCGTAAAACCTGCTTTCGAAAATTCATTTACTCCTTTCGGAAATTCACAACTTGCCAGCGAGGCCTGCTCAACCATAGCGTAGCTCACCATGTTGATCGTAACTTCTGGAACGTCCAGCACATTTTGTAGCGTATGCTTTGTAGTGTTGTCGCGGACTCGCCTCGATGGCGAAAAAATTAAAATAGGTGGATGGATACTGAACAAATTAAAAAAACTGAACGGACTTAGATTTACGTTTCCTTCCTTGTCCATTGAGCTGACAAATGCAATCGGGCGAGGAGTTACCGACCCTTGCAGATAACCAACCAATTTCGTTACCGGTATTTCTTTTGGATCGATAGTCATGATTTGGTTCAGTCCTTACTCTAAATTCTGTCTTCTAAAATTCTAACTTCTATATTCTTCAACTAGCCGCCAACACCTTCCCTCTGCACTCTCCAAACCCTACCCGCACCCCATTTTTCTCACAATGGCCTTTCATAATTACGGTATCGCCATCCTCAATAAATTTCCGTTCGCTGCCATCCGCCAAGTGCATTGGCCGCTGGCCGTTCCAACTTAATTCCAGCATCGAGCCAAACGACCCTGGCGAAGGACCACTAATCGTACCCGAAGCATACAAATCGCCATCCATAATGTTACAACCATTTATGGTGTGGTGCGCTAACTGCTGGTTCACATTCCAATACATATATTTAAAATTAGTGCGGCATACACTCGTAGCCTCAGCTTTCTCCGGCTGAATCAATACCTCTAAGGTTACGTCAAAATTCTTTGGCCCCTTGGCTACCAAGTACGGCAACACATGTGGAAATTGCTCTGGCCCCTGCGCACGAAAAGGTTCAAGCGCATCCATCGTCACAATCCAAGGTGACATCGTTGAACCAAAATTTTTTCCGAGAAAAGGCCCCAACGGCACATACTCCCAATTCTGTATATCGCGTGCACTCCAATCGTTGAACAACACAAAACCAAAAATATGATCTTCCGCATCCTTCGTAGAAATCGATGACCCCAACTTCGTTTCGCCACAGGTAACAAACGCCATCTCCAATTCAAAATCCAATTTGCTGGTAGGGCAAAAAATCGGTAACTCCGAATCAAGTGGTTTAATTTGTCCCTTCGGTCGGTGTATTTGCGTGCCCGAAACCACAATCGAAGAAGCTCTTCCATGGTAGCCAACCGGGAGGTGTTTCCAATTCGGTAGCAGTGCATTCTTCGGATCACGAAACATCGTGCCCACATTGGTGGCGTGCTCTTCGCTGCTATAGAAATCTGTGTAGTTGCCAATGCGCACAGGTAGTTGCATCTGCACCTCGCTCAACGGTATCAGCGCAATCTCGCGCGCAGCACGGTTACCTTGCAGCTCATCGTTTCCGACCTGCAGCAATTCCGAAACCCGCTCACGCACTTCCCTCCCTTTCTTCTTACCAAGACTCAAAAAATCGTTTAAATATTTTTGATTAAAAATCCCCACTGGCAAACCCAACCCATCCAAGTATCCATTCTCATGCAAATACACCAAGTCAAGCACGTGGTTGCCAATAGCAACACCCGCCACAGGGCTTAGGTACCGCGTTTTAAAAATGCCGAACGGCAGGTTTTGAATTGGGAAATCACTGGTAGCAGTCACCTCTACCCAGCTTTTCAATTTCGCATTGTTGGCTTTGATCATAAGAAAATCTAAAGCACTAAGTTACTTCCTTTCTCGAAAAAAAATGCTCCCCGTTCTTTATTAGTCACAATATGATCTAACCTCTCAAGCAAACATTGATCTTAAAAAAGCGCTACCATCAGTCGCGGAATTGCTATTTTGATCGAAACAAAGCATTTAGAATAACTGATGGCGTGTAGGCGTCTTTATCTTTTTTGTCTTCCGCTAACAAGCGAAAGACGTTGAGACGAACAACTGCAGAGAACAACATCGAAGCCGGTGGCTAACCTGTAGCACGTAAACCGCTAGCAATCGCATTTACCACTTGCAAGAGTTGTGGTAGCATGGTGGTAGCTTCTTCCCCGCGGTCTTGCTGCTTTAACTGGCGCCAAACTTTCAGTTGGTTGATTTGTACCTGATGTAAAATGCGCAGTTTTTCATTGCGAATATCCATCATTGCCTGCATACCCGGTCTACGTTTTTGAATGGACGAGCCCAATAACTCTTCCACCGCCTGTTGTGTGAGTTGCCATTCAGAAAGAACAAGATTTAGCAGTCGGTTTCTCAACTCCTCATCCGCCACCAGCTGCGCATATTGCTTCATAAGATCAGCCTCTGCCAACATGAGTGCCGAAGAAACGTTGGTAATGATATAATGCAAGCCAGGAAAAGCGGACCAAGTTAATTTCAGTTTGTTGTAATCCGAACTATTCTTCTCCTTGAGTTGATGCAGAGCTGTTCCCACTCCAAACCAGCCCGGTAAATAAAACCGCGACTGACTCCAACTAAACACCCATGGAATAGCACGTAGGTCAGCCAACGTACGCTGGCCCGTTCTGCGAGCCGGACGTGACCCAATGCCGCTTAACTCAATTACATCCAACGGAGTTGCTTGTGCGAAAAAGTTAATAAAGCCCGGTTCGCCCAATAATTTTTCGTAAGCTATTCTGCTTTGTTGCGAGAGAGACTCCATCGTTGATTCAAACCATTCATCTGCCTTATTCTCTCTTGACTTTTGCAATGCCACACCAGCCACCTGCGCCTCTAAGTGGTACACGGCTGTGGGCAATCGCCCATATTTTTGTGCAATTACTTCGCCCTGTTCTGTCTGGCGGAACCCAGCCTGCAATGCCTCCGTGGGGCAGGCGGCAATAAACCGGTGTGTGGGTCCTGCACCCCTACTAACTGAACCGCCCCGACCATGAAAAAACAAAATAGCTACTTGTTGTTTTTGCCCGATGGCAGCCAAGCGATGTTGGGCGCGTTGTAGCGACCAAAGACTACTAAAAATACCACCGTCTTTGTTGCTGTCGCTATAGCCAATCATTACCTGCTGTGTGCAGCTTGCTTGTTTCTTCTTTGCTTGCAGCCAGTGCAAGGTTCGTACGGTAACCGGATTCAGCAGATAGCTCTCCAGTATCTCATCGCTGCGTATCAAATCATCAATCGTTTCAAACAGCGGCACCACCTGCACTGGGCAGAACCAACCGTGTTGGGTTAATTCTACCAACCCGGCCTCGCGCGCTAACAAATACACCACTAGCAGATCGGATGTCTGTCGGGTCATGCTTACAATAAACGAGCCGATGCCTTCGTAGCCGTAATGCTGAATGTGTTTTCTCACTCTCTGTAAAGTCGCCACTGCCTGTCGAGCTTCTGGCCCGGCTTTTGAAAGATCGGTGGTGAAAGGGCGGGGCGATTGCAACTCTTGCTGAATAAATCGCAGTCGGTCGATTTCGCTCCACGTAGCAAACGTATCTGCATTGCGAATACTGGCGGCCTGCATTAACTGGGTGAGTGCCATATCATGAAAGTTACTGTTTTGACGGATGTCCAGACGCGCCAAATGAAATCCAAACGACTTCACCAACCGAAGCACAGGAATTAACTCGGCATCGGCCAGCGTAGCTACCTTTGCCCGTGTTAACTGTGCGTGGAGGAAGCTCAAATCCTGAACCAACTCTTCCGCATCGCGGTAATGATACAATGCCAAATCCGAAAGCCTATTATCCTCATCAATGGGCAATCGCGCAAGCATGAGATTCAAAAACTGTCGCCACGGTTCTCTTGAGTTTCTGTCAAAGGCCAGTTTCCCCGCCTGCCCCAATTTTTCTGCCCATACGTAAATGTGGTTGGATAACTCTAGTGTGGGCGGCACCAAACTCTCAGAAAGGCTTAACCTCTTAGCTAATTGGGTTAGCTTACTGCGCACGAGTTGCAATGCTTGCAGGCGCAATTGCAAAAGTGTAGCCCCGGTCACCTCATCCGTTACAAACGGATGGCCGTCTCGATCTCCACCTACCCAACCACCAAAAGTAATTTGAGGCCAACGAGCCCACTGCTGATTAATATCGCCCGGCAAGCCCAGTTCATTCCAGGCAAAAACCAAGCGCTGGTCTACGCTTTCCAATGCAGGGGGTAATGCCTTATTTAGGTAATGGATAATATTTTGCAACTCATCCTGAACGGACGGTTTATTGAGGTAAACTTCTCCTGTAAACCACAGGCGTTGTAAGGAAAGTTTGATGGTACGTTCGGCATTCTGCTTTTCAGAAATTGACGTAGCCGCTTGCGCACCGCTAAACACTTCAAAAACATGTGCCAATTGTTCAAGCACTGTAGTTCGTTTGGATTCAGTGGGATTAGCAGTGAAAACCGGCTCGATAGATGTGCTCTGCAGCAGTTGCAACATATCTTCAGTTTGCAGCCCTTTCGTTTGCCATGTTTGCAACGTGTGTCCCCACAACCCGGAGGTCCGAGCCACTCCTTGTGTGTTTTCAAGTTGTTCACGATAACGCACTACCGCATACTCTTCAGCAATGTTGAGCAACTGAAAGTAAATGGAATACACTTTCAGCAGCCGGACATCCTTTACTTCTAGTCGATTTTTTTGAAAATCTGCTACCAAATCATTTTCACCATTTTCAGTGAGTACTTGCAACAACAGTTGCTCCAGATAGGCCAGCCCCTCCTTAATCTTGGGAACATCAATAGCCGCGTCTGTTAATGTGGGATTCATAAATAAAAAGCTTTTTCAAAGTTCAACTAATAAGTGTTGCGTTCGAGTAATAAATGTAGTTTGTACAAAAATACAGCATCCGCGGTTTTATAGTCAAATTTATATTGGCGTCTCTTATTTTATTAATGCGGTTCGAGATTTGGAAGCCATAACCCAGATAGACTAAAATTTCTAAATCCGTTTTAGAATATCGTTCGAACAGCGCAGGGCTACCAAACGGTACTGGTAAAAAATAGCAAAAAACTCTGGCGAGAAGTATTTACTCAAAACTATTTCTTGTAATGAGTATCTTTGCCGCTGTCTATTATTCCATTGTAATTTTACACTCATGAATATTGCTTTCTTTTCAGCCCAGCCCTACGATGAAATTTTCTTTGACCGTTTCAATGAAAATTACCAATTCAACATCACCTATTACGAAACACACCTGGGGCCTCATGTAGTGAACTCGGTAGAGAATACGGATGCTGTTTGCGTATTTGTTAACGATAAGCTCAGCGCTCCTGTATTGGAGGTTCTTGCCGCCAAAGGTGTAAAGATGATCGCCCTGCGGTGCGCAGGCTTTAACAATGTGGATCTGGAGGCAGCAAAAAGACTCAACATGGCCGTGTGTCGCGTACCTGCCTATTCGCCAGAGGCAGTAGCCGAACATGCCGTGGCCATGATTCTCACCCTCAACAGAAAAACACACAAGGCCTACAACCGTGTGCGTGAGCAAAATTTTTCTTTAAACGGACTTTTGGGTTTCAATTTGAACGGTAAAACAGTAGGGGTTGTAGGCACCGGAAAAATTGGTAAAGCATTTTGCCGTATCATGCTTGGCTTTGGTTGCCGGGTAGTAGCCTTCGATCTTTATCCTGACCAATCGCTTTCGGCCAACGGAGTGACTTATGTATCGATGGAGGAATTGCTTCAACAATCAAACATCATTTCATTGCACTGTCCATTAACTAACGACAACCATTACCTG
>JBBSCN010000034.1:0-22240 GCA_038250265.1 Cytophagales bacterium
AGTTGGAAATTGCATGGCTAGCGGTAAAATGGTGAGTGTCTTAGCAAGAATGGCATTTAAGTCATGATCTTCTTCAGAAGCAATTTTAGAAATCGTATAAAGGCATTTTAATTCCTTTACCCGTTCCTTAAGTTTTTTTTCTGCGATAAGGTTTTTCACTCCAACAAATCTACTAAGATTGACTGATGCGAGGCAACGCAGAGCAACAATATCATTTACCACCGAGTAACATTTACCCAGGTGGACATTATTTACTCGTATTAATAAAGACGATAGTGATTTTTACCGTTGCAGACCGCACATAAAATTGGCACGCATAGTGCCGTACTATCTGAAAAAATAAATGCCATGAAGACTAAATTAATTACATTGGTCGACTATCATCGCCTGCTGTCAAGATTGAATTATGTTCCTTCTGTAGACAACCTATCTGCTATGGAAAAGGAACTCTATTTCACGTTGCAAACGGCAAAGACCATCTCACAACATAATGTGCCAAAAACAGTGGTTACCATAAATTCCACCGTTCGGCTACGAGAGTTGTTGAGCCAGAATGAAATAGAATTGACTATCACCTATCCTGAAAATCAAAATTGCCGAAAAAACAGGATTTCTATTCTTTCACCAATCGGCATAGCCCTTATTGGGCAGCGAAAGGGTAATCAAGTTTCATGGAAAATCCCCGGGGGGCTGGGTCATTTTGAGATTATTGACATACCGTATCAACCTGAAGCTGCCGGGGATTACACGCTATAAAATACTAGGCAGCAGAAGAGAATCTTTGCTACCCGCTTTTATCCAGCATCTTCTTGTGCAAGATCGAGTCCGTGATCGAAAAATTGGCCGATATTTCTTTCCACATCACCCGATTATGGCATACTTTTGGCGTAACCTTGTGACTTATGAGATCAATTAAGTGGATGGTGGTTGTCGTTTCAGCGCTTTTGTCGGCCAATGCCTTTTCGCAGGCAGAAATCTTCGCACCCATGAAGGAGGCGATTAAGCTTAACAGTGCCAAAGAGGCGGTAAAGTACTTTAACCAGTCTGTTGACATTAACGTAGAGGGCGAGGTCAACAACTATAGCAAAGCCCAAGCAGAATTTGTGCTGAGCGATTTTTTCAAGAAACATCCGGTGGCAGACTTCAACATTGTGCATACCGGCTCATCTCCCAGTGGGCTAAAATTTGCCATTGGCAAGTACCAAAGTGGTGCTGATAGCTATAGCGTGTTGATGCGGGTGAAAGAATCGGACAAAAAATATTTCGTGCACGAAATCAGTTTCATCAAAGAATAATGCGGCCGCCCTATCTGACGGAGGCGGCTATCCAATCTTTTATCATATCCGCGCTGGCGGAAGACATTGGTGAAGGCGATCATTCGTCATTGGGCGCCATTCCCATCACCACACAAAGCCGCGCCAGACTGCTAGTCAAAGACAACGGAATTTTAGCGGGAGTTGAAATGGCGGAAAAGATTTTTCACCAAGTAGACACGCTGCTCCAGGTTAAATTGTTAAAGAAGGACGGAGACGTGATGCAAAAAGGAGAGATCGCGTTGGAAGTAAAAGGTAGCGCAAGGTCGATCCTTGCCGCTGAGCGATTGGTGTTGAACTGCATACAGCGCATGAGTGGCATTGCAACTTATACCAACCAACTCTGTAAGTTGATAGAGGGGACAAAAACCAGGCTACTAGATACCCGCAAAACCACGCCCAACTTTCGGCTGATGGAGAAGTGGGCGGTGGTAATAGGAGGAGGACAAAACCATAGGTTTGCGCTTTACGATATGGTGATGTTAAAAGACAACCACGTTGATATGGCCGGTGGAATTCAGCAAGCCATACAAAACACCCACCGCTATTTGAAGGAGAAGAAAAAAGAATTAAAGATTGAAATTGAAACCCGAAACTTGGATGAGGTGGCCGAAGTATTGGAAGTGGGGGGAGTGGATGTGATCATGTTGGACAATATGACAATTGAACAGATGAAGAAAGCCGTTCTATTGATAGACGGAAGATATAAAACCGAGGCCAGTGGTGGAATTACAGAAAAAATCCTGCGGTCTGTGGCCGAATGCGGAGTTGATTACATTTCGGTGGGCGCTCTCACCCATTCCGTGAAGAGCTTGGACTTGAGCTTGAAGACAATTAAAGAAGAGCAAATGTCATCCTAAGGCTATCGAAGTATATATAGGCAACCCAAAAAAGTAATTTTCCCAGCCTTCCTAAAAACCATTATTTTTGCCTCCCTTTCAGATGAATACTAATTTATGATTGTTAAAACCCGAAATTATCGCTTAGAAAAGAGCGCGTACATTAAAATGGCCTTGAAAAACATCCTGCTGCAGCAATGGTGGGTGGCGTTAATAGTGTTGGCAATTTGTTTGTGCTACTTTCTAGTTCCCAGCATTTGGTGGTTTATTGGCGCATTTTTAGCCGCTGGTTTGTATTTGCTCTTTTGGTGGATTCAATTTTATGGCGTCACCCAATTGGAGCAGGGAAAGATGCTGTTCGAAAAATTCTCTTACGAAATCACCAGTCAACAGATTGTGATGAAGATAAACCCACGGGAGGGGATGCCCATGAAGTGGGATCAAATAAAAAGTGCGAAGTTGACGAAAGATGCATTCGTACTTTTTGTCAATAAGGCACAACTTATACACTTGCCGTTCAAGATATTTACTACGGAAAATGAGCGTAAGTTTTTGAATAGCATCTTGAAGAATAAGGGTCTATTGAAATAAACCATCAAAGGCAATCTATATGAAGAAGCTATTGTTTTTACCTCTACTTTTTTTTACCAGTTTGTTGGTTGCACAAAAAACCGACTTCGATAAAAAACTAAAAGAACTCAACATCCAATTGTTTGAACCTGCCAAGCCCATTGCAAATTATGTGAAAGCAGTGCGTACGGGCAATTTGTTGTTTGTGGCTGGCCACGGCCCCACCAAAGCAGATGGCACCAACATCACCGGCAAGGTGGGTAAAGACTTAACTACCGAGCAGGGCTACGATGCCGCACGACAAACAGCCATTGCGATTCTCTCTACACTTAAAGCAGAGCTTGGTGATTTGAACAAAGTAAAACGAATTGTAAAAGTATTGGGCATGGTAAACTGCACCGAAAACTTTACCGATCAGCCCAAAGTGATCAACGGATTTTCCGATTTGATGGTGAGTGTGTTTGGCGAAAAAGGAAAGCACGCACGCTCTGCCGTAGGCATGTATGCACTGCCCATGAATATTTCGGTAGAGGTGGAGTTGATTGTTGAGGTGGAGAACTAATAACGCTCAACTTTCAACTAAGGCACTTCCTTCCCACCCATTGCCCACTTCAACATTTCAAACCAATCTTGTTTGTCAAGTTCAATGTCGGTCGACTTTGCCGCCTCGATAATCCGCTCAGGCTTGGTGGTGCCGAGCAAAGGAAAAATGTTGCTAGGGTGCTTCAGCAACCACGCCAACGCCAGTTGACTATAGGTGGCATTATATTTCGATGCTTTGCTAAACCAATCGCGGTCTTCAAAATGCAATTTGCCTCCACCCAGTGGAGACCAAGCCATCGCGCTGGCTTCGTGCTTCATAAGCACATCCAAGTCACCATTAAAAAGCGGATCGATCCGCGAGAGCGAAATTTCAATTTGATTAGTGACCAATGGAAAGGGCAAAAACTGTTGCAGCATTTCAAACTGCGAAGGCGTAAAATTAGAAACGCCAAAGTGCAACACCTTGCCTTGCGCTTTTAGTTTTACAAACGCTTCCGAAACTTCACGCGGGTTCAATAACGGATCAGGTCGGTGTATCAATAACAAATCCAACTGATCAGTTCCCAACATTTTCAAAGAATTCTCTACCGACCACACAATATGATCTTCCGAAGTATCGTAGTGCTTGACCCATGTGTTGGGTCTTTTCTCAGAAGGGAATTTGATACCACACTTCGTTACCAACTGCATCTTCGCGCGCAGCGAAGAATTATTCTTCAACACCTTGCCAAACAATTCTTCACAACTATGGTCACCATAAATATCGGCATGATCAAACGTGGTGATGCCCTCGTCCAAAGAAGTTTGAATTAACCGTTCCACCGTTTCGGGCGAAAGTGATGCCCACCTCCACACGCCAGTGATGATGCGCGAGAAACTGGGGCCTTGCGGATGGAGCGGTTGCGTAATCATGCGCCTCTGCGTTGGTTGAATTTACCTTTGCCAATGCTGTTGATGCGTTTGCAGCGGGTGCCATCGGCAGTTTTGTCTGCGCACTGCGCTATCTTATCTTTTAAACGTTCATCGGGTTCGCAAATTTTGCACACATCTTTTTTTGCTTTCTTCACAGCAGCTTCCGTGACGTCTTTGGCATTGCTCGAAAGTTTGGAATTGGCAGTATCGTATTTTTCTCCTTTGTCAGGCGCGTAGATCGTTTGGCAAAAACCTTTGATAGCCAATCCAAACAACAAGAATAGACTGAGGACAATAATCTTTTTCATACTACGTGATTTAGTTGATGGTACAAGTTGTGATTTTTTGGTAAGAAAAAAAATTACTGGGTTGTAGACTCTTGCCCGCCTTAGCTACAGGTATAGGTGGGCGGCCCCGGTGGCGCGAGGCGCAGCCACCGTCAGGCTATTCGCTACAATCCACGCGAAACGCATGGGATTTCCACTGCTATCCTTGGCCGATGCTCGCTGGTAGTTATCCAAGCAGCCCCTTTGCAAATAGAGAGCACATCAGTTGGATTGACGAAAGAGGTGTGTTAAATTGTTGCGTGTATTTAGGAGTTGTACGCAACTGGCGAAGCAGAGAAAAAAGATTTCGATTGATAAAAAAGTGAGATTGATTACAAACGATGAGGACTAAAATTCTATTAGCGGTTCTATTTACAGTTTCCCCGCTAAAATCATTTGGAAAAGATTATTATATAGCGACCTCAGACTTAAATGTAAGGACTGGGCCAGGGACAGGATATTCGGTTTCTTTTACTTTACGGGAAGGTGATGAAGTTGAACTATTATTAAAGAAAAATAGCTGGAACAAAATAAACTATCTCGGGAAGATTGGTTATGCCCATTCAAAATACTTAAAATTCAATAGAGCGACATCTGAAACAAAATTGGATACATCTCAGAAGATAGTGAATAAACTTCTAATAGGAGCTTACGTTAGCTTAGCTCTTCTTCTTGTTTTTACTAGCTATGGAAAGATACGAGACAAATATTTATTGCACAGTGTTACGGACGCGAGCAGAGGCACAAAGTCAGAACGAGATTTAGTATTAAAACTTTTAAAGTACGGTATATTAAAACAAGACATTCTTCATGACCTGTATGTAAAAAAACGTAACGGTGAGTTTTCTCAAACTGATTTAGTCGCTATAACGGAAGTTGGTATTATTGTTTTTGAAGTAAAGGATTATAGTGGTTGGATTTTCGGTAACGGAAATCAATCACGGTGGACTAAAGTATTAGCCTATGGTAAACAAAAATATTCTTTTTATAATCCAATAATGCAGAATAATACACATATAGCTGAACTAAGAAAGCAACTCTATAAAAACGAAAATATACCATTTTATTCGATTGTGGTGTTCTATGGTGACTGTGAATTAAAGAATATCGATTTTGTACCCGATGGAACATTTATTGTAAAGTCAAAAAGAGTGTTAGAAGTTGTGAGAAATATTTTGAAAAGTAATCAGCCATTTCTCTATACTAATAAAATTGAAGTAATTCGGATTTTAAGGGAAGCAGTAACAAATGGCGGAATCGTAGAAAATCAAATTCAACATAGTGAAAGCATCACGGATATGTTGGGGAAACATAGAGTATTTGATTAACGGTGCTCGGCAAACAAGTTCACAACACGGGGATAGATTCTTCTTCTCAGAGAAGAGAGAATTCTTGACGAATTGTTCCTTATATGACTATTTGTGGCGGACTCAGCGTCTTGTCGGGTATTGTCACCAACTATTCGAATAATTTTTGGAACTAAAGAGTGGCAGAGGTTAGTCAATTTTTTTAAACTCAACGATCAACTCCTTGTTCCGCGGTTTGAAATCAGCAGAATTGCCTAACGGCTCGCCCATGGTTTTTTCCGTCTTTTCTATGCGCCCGCTGGCGTTAATGTTGGCGATAGCCAAACTTAACAGCGTTTCCGAAGGGTCGCCTAGTGGCCTCTGTGCTTCGTTGTCGTCATTCTTAATATCGGGAACAAATCCGGTGCCATAATCAGATTGGTCAAGGCTGTTAAAAGACTTGACAATGATTGGTTGCATGCCCCATTTATTTTTCAAGTCATCTGGTTTATAGATGGAGGTAGATCCTACATTTTTACCGAGGGTCTGGCGGCCAATCAAGAACACACTCATGTACGGGCGAAGGCCGTTGATCAAAAGTTCACTGGCAGAGGCAGTTCTACTGCCAGTTAAAATATACACCCTTCCATTCCTTAGCAGTTGCCCGATGTTTTGAGATTTGATTTTAAATTTTGATGACAAGAAGGCAGTCCCAAGGGAGGGGTCATTCAATATTTGCGATGTGAGGGTGGCATTGTACTGTCGCTTAGCAAATACTTTTGTTTCATCAACTCCCTTGCCGATTAAACTTGCAAGATTAATTGTAGCTGTCTCGGCTCCTCCACTATTGAAACGCAAATCCAAAACCAAGTCCGTGATACCGGCAGATTTAAAGCCGGCAAATACAGCATCCATTTCATCATTGTATTGAGTACTTGCGGAGGTCGGCCCAGTAGAAAATAAATTGTAAACGTAATACCCGATCTTCCGATTGTTTACAGTAATAACCGTATTCAAGAAATTAGGGTTCTCAGCATACTCAACCGTGCTAAGAGAAATAGTCTTTGAAGTGCCCACCGAATTAGTCGAAAGATCATACGGACGGTAGGTAATGGAATGATCGGAATTGATTTCTTGCAAAAGCGTTTGAAAGTTATCGATCGTTATTTGTTTGTTGTTAATTTGATCGATCGCATCGCCCCGCTTCAATCCGGCCGCCTCGGCAGGTGAAACCTTTTTTATGTACGTGATTTGCGCGAACACATTGTTACTAGTAGAACTCGCTCTGTACAACGTAAATTCGTAACCGGCTTCTTTACTTACTCCTTGCAACGCGTTGAGTAGATCTTGATAGTTGTTTTGAATCCAAGAAAACCGATCTTCACTTGAGAGCAACGACTTAAAAAAAGCATCGGGTACTTGTTCTTTGTTTGGCGAGGTGGGGATTTGATCTGTCCAATAGTAGGCCTGCTTCATATTACCCAATATCCAAGAGTTAACATAATCATTCTCGCTGGGCGCTGGGTCATCTTTGCTGCAGGAGGCAACAAATAGTAATGACCAAATAAGACTAACCGTAAGGATGTAATTTAATGTCTTTTTCATACTCTATTTTTTCCTTTTCTTAAGTTGAATAGTTATTTCTGTTAGGTTGACGTCAGCCAACATTTCCTCAAATCCCTTTTTTTGAATGATGATACGCTCATAGAGTTTGAATGACGATATAAAGAATGTTCCGCACTTATTTGTCGTGGCTAACAGTTCACCTTTCGCTGATAGAATTTTTGCCCGATTTACGTTGGCACCTTTTAGGTTTTTTACGGTTCCGTAAACAGGGATTTTGCCATCGCTGCTTACTAAGTACACACCGTTTTTGCCACGAGGCCCCATCAGGTCGCTGGCTTGCTTGCCTTTGATGTAGTCTATCCTTTCAAAATCTGAAAGGCGAACAGTATCACTCACGGGTTTGCCATTAATAAAGACGACCGGCTTTATTTTTACAGAATCCTTTTTTGTTTGGGCACCAGCGATGCTGCTGATTAACAAAAAAAATATACACAAATAGGGGTTCGGTTTCATTTTCGTAAGAACGTAAAGTTCAGAAATTATTTTTTAATACCTCCCCTTTTTTTCATACTTTTTCAAGTTAGTAAACCCTGTGCAATCAGAACGCAATAATTCCTACTTTGTTTATCCTCCATGGAGGCTTACCGGTAGCAGCTATATTCTTCTCTACCGGTTTAGAAAGGAGTTTATCTGAACTTTCGATAAGCTTTATCCTAGAAAAAATCCCTTACTTTTGGTTTGAAAGGTTGCTCATGGTTCGTGTTTTTATGTGTTCCTTCCCTTTTTGTTTACTTTGTAATAGATCAAGTCAATTTGTAAAACTAACTATCGAAAATAAAAATGCGTTCACTTAAGTTACTTTTCATTTTGTCAATTTTACTGCAAGGGATTGGCAATGCCCAGCTCTTTTTCTACTTCTGATAGGGAAACTGCCTTACAAGTTTCTAAAGCCAATCTTGCGGTGGTGCTATTAGAAAAAGAGGAGAAAGCCCTTAAGAAATTAAAAAACAAGCCAGACAAACTAAAGGCATATGAGGAAAGTATTGATGCTTTTAACTCTTATCTAAAACAAGCTGTGGAGCGGGAATGGAGTTTGTCTAAGGAAGTGAAGTTTATTTCCGAAAGTGAAGCTGAGCTATTAAAGGAAAAAAAAGATCCAAATTATTTTTTGTTGACAAAATCGGAAGTTACAAATTATAAAATGGGCGATTTCGGTGGATTCCCCAATAGAGGGCTGTCGCATCCCCAAGATATGCTCTATCATTTGTCATCCGCTGGTCAACCTATTGCGCTGGCAATACCGACAACCTGCTTAAAAAGTACACAAATGGACCTACTTCTTCGGGCTACTGAATATCTTTTTTCCCTTGTTACTGTTTTTTCCAATAGTAACGATCACAGCCGAAACCTTTCCTGTATCCTCCCTTAAGAACTCTAACCCTGCGTTCAGATCTTTTACAAAAAATTTAGTTTCGGTCTCGGGAAATATTTCGTAAACACCCTGACCTGTCGCTTCAGATAAAAATATTTTTCCTTCTCTCCATACTTTTACGTTGAAGCCGGGCGCTATTTCATACACACCAACAAATTCATCAAATTTTGTGGGCTCAATACTGATGGCCACCTTCTGCGTGGTTGCGGTTGCATTCGTTCTGATCCCCATTTCAGTTTCCCATCCGTTTCGTGTAAAGGTTAACGCACCGATCTTGTTATTCTGATCGCGTAAAAATTCAAAACGCTCAGGCTTATCTTTTACAAAAAATCCATCGTTCTTGAATGAAGTGATTTCGATAGGATCAGAATTTCCATCAATTGCAAAGATTCGATCGCCTTGTGTGGCGATGGTTCTAAAGCGAGTTTCATTAATTTTGTAATTTCCCGTGTATTCTTCCAATTGTTGCTTATTCATTGATACAATCGCTGGATTCTTTTGTGGATGGTTTAATATAAGGCGAGCAATATCATACGACAGATTCACGCAAGCATAATTTGTTGAGTTCGTGAGAATCGCTACGAATACTTTTTCTTCCGGCACATATAAGATATAGCCTAGATACCCATCGATAGCGCCTCCATGTTCGATTACTTTCAACTCATCAATACTGGTCAACGACCATCCCAATCCATAATTTACTTTTATGCCATTGTTCAACTTAGCAGGTTGCCATGCCTTTTCCATTGTAGTTTTAGGTACAATTTTGAAATTGACCGCGGACTGATTCCACTTCCATAAATCTTCTACACTAGAAGCGAGTGCTCCGGCAGCGAATGGATTAGAGTGATATACAAAGGGAGCTTCTTGAAAACCTTTTTCATCAATTATGTATCCTGTTGTTCTTTTGCTGATTCTTAGGTTGCCACCATCGTAAAATGACGACTTCATTTTCAGAGGCGTAAAGATGTTTTTTTCAATGTATTCGCCATAGGTTATTCCAGAAACTTTTTCGATGATCATCCCTAAAATAAAGAACCCGGAATTGGTGTAACTGAATCTTTCTCCTGGCGTATACTCCAACGGGACTCTATTAAAATCATTAAACCGTTGTTCGGTTGATTTGGCAGCAGCTTTATTTTCAGCTGACCTCAACTCAAGAAGACCGGTGTAATTGGCTATTCCTGAGGTGTGATTAAGCAGATTTTCAATAGTAACGAATTCTCCCTGCGGTTGATAGCCGGGTAGATACTTCACAACTTTATCCTGCAAGCTGATCTTTCCTTCATTCACCAGTTTTAAAATAGCAGTAGATGTAAACTGTTTTGTGATGGATCCAATTCTGAAAACAGATTGAGGAGTAATATCACTTCCTGTCGCTAGGGAAGCTTTGCCGTAACCTTTCTTAAAGATTATTTTATCCCCTTGTGCAACCAATACGGCCGCGCCTGGTTTGTCAGTCGGATAATTTTTTACCATCAATTGATCAATCGCATCTGCGATCCCCGGCTTTTGCGCGTAGGTAAACTGAGCGAATACAAAAAGTATAGGCAGCAAATACGGGATTTTTGTAGCTGTATTTTTTTCATGGGTGCTAACTTTTAGTTTTTTTAGGAAAGGTAATGCCGAAACATAAGGCACATTCGCAATGTTGACTATCAACGGCCTGCAGCTGGGTTATAATGTTTTTATTGTGCCTTTTGGCGAAAAGTATCGAAGACAAGTCGAAAGGGACTACTTGAACAAATTGGAAGAACGTACAAATCTGTCGCACTGTTTACCCTTCATGGAGGCTTCCGATAGCGGCTATATTCTTCTCTATCGGTTTAGAAAGGAGTTTATCTGAGCTTTCGGTAAGCTCTAACCTAGAAAAAATCCCTTACTTTTGGTTTGCAACTATAACACACCATGACCCCCGACTTCAAAACCATTTGCGCACACGCTGGCGCCACGCCTGATCCACAAACCGGTGCGGTTACTTTGCCTTTGCATTTTTCATCGACATTTCATTACCACCCTACAGGCGAATACCCTACCGGGAATTTGTATAGCCGGGAGTCAAACCCGACACGTACAACATTAGAAAATGTGTTGGCGCAACTCGAGCAAGGTGAAGATGCGGCAGCGTTTAGCAGCGGAAGTGCTGCGGCCAATGCGGTTTTTCTTAGCCTTCGCCCGGGTGATCATCTTATCATCAACTTTGATGCGTACGCAGGCATCCGCACCATGTTGCGCGATATTTTTATGCCGTGGGGATTAGAAGTTACCTTCACCGATTTGAGCAACATTGAAAATCTTTCAAAGTCGATCAAACCGAATACAAAATTAGTATGGACGGAATCGCCCACGAACCCACAATTGAAAATTGTTGATTTGATCTCGTTGATTAAAATAGGCAAGGAACACAAGATCAAAGTCGCTGCAGATAATACGTTTGCGACACCAGGGTTGCAAAATCCTATCAAGTTGGGTGCAGACATTGTGATGCATAGTACTACCAAATATTTAGGCGGCCACAGTGATTTGACAGGGGGTGCACTGATCACCGCAAAAAAAGATGAGCAGTGGGAGCGTATCCGCCACATTCAACATATACAAGGTGCCGTGCCGAGTCCGTTTGATTGTTGGCTGTTGATGCGTGGCATTAGAAGCTTTGTCCCGCGCATGGCGCACCACCTAAGTAATGCAAAAACTATTGCAGCATTTTTGTCAACCCATCCAAACGTAGAACGCGTATTGTATCCAGGGCTTGCTACCCATCCCGGTCATGAGATAGCTAAAAAGCAGATGAGTGATTTTGGTGCAATTGTTTCCTTTTTGGTGAAAGGAAATAAAGAAGATGCGATTCAAATTGCGCAGCGAGTGAAAGTATTCACCAACGCAACTAGCTTGGGTGGTACAGAGAGTTTGTTGGAACATCGCAAAAGTGTGGAAGGCCCAGATTCTCCCACACCTGATAATTTAATTCGGTTAAGTGTTGGGTTGGAAGATGCAACGAGTCTGATTGAAGATTTAAAGCAGGCGTTGGGTTAGACTGTCTCAATTTCTCTTGCCACAAACCTCCCTGTTGCAGGCGGGTGCACGAAAGGATTTATTTGTGGCAGACCTAGCTACTTGCCAATACCTTCTTTTTCCACGCTCCTGATCGCAAATAGAAAAACGACATTGAAAACATGCTTACCCAATACACCCACTCGCTTACCCATGCCCATACAAGAGACAAGTTCCAAACTTCTAGTACAAAATAAACATAAGCGGTGTACAGCACTAGCGTAACAAATTCAATCAGCAGGTTCACTATCGTGTTTCCAGTGCCTGTTACTGCATTCAACCAGACCACCGAAAAAGATTGCATCAACAAAGCGGTGGACACTACTCGAAGTACGGGTGTAGCATAGGCAATAAAATCTTCGCCCTGCCCAAACAGAGAAAGAAGCAGCTCTGGAAACAAGTTGAAAAGAACTGTCATCAACAATGAAAAACCAAAACTTACTTTGGAGATTCGCACGACCAACGGCATTACGTCATCCAATTTTTTTTGACCAATCATATTGCTCACCATTGTGTTAGTGGTGGCGGCAAATGCCCACGAGAAAATTCCTGCAATGCCAAATGCGTTGCGCATGGTGTTTGATACCGCTAAGTCGCGGGCACCATGGTGCTCAATTAAAATATAAAAATATTCCCAGGTAATAATGCTGAGTGCAAATTGTAAAATGAGAGGCGAAGATCTCACCAATACCAATTGAATGGTTTGCCACTCTAACTTCCAACTTTCAAAAAATGCAAACTTTTTGTGGATGCCTTTGGCATGGATTACGGCATAGATCACCAGCAGACCCATACCTTCAGCGATGATGGAGGCATAGGCAGCTCCATTGAAACCTATTTCGGGGAAGCCCAGTTTTCCATATATAAAGACATAGTCGAAAAAGATATTCGCGATCGCCTCACTAAGGGTGCCCCACACTAAAAATTTAGTTTGGTTCGTGCCGACCAACAACGCATTGCGCATTATAAACAAATACAACAACGGCAAGCCCCAGATGCGGATGCGGATAAAGCTTATTACCTGTTCTGCAATAAGTGTGTTGTGGATAGCACTGCGCATGATCCATGGTGCGAGAATGTAGGAAGTTAAAATCCCAAGTATTGAAATTCCTAACGCCAACCACACTCCATGATAAAACAGCTTGCCGATTTCTTTGGGTTGATTTTCTCCCGCCTTGCGCGCAATCATTGATTGTAGCCCATTGTTGAGTCCACTGCCGATGACTGCGAAGATCAAATAGTAAACTCCGGTAATAGCAGCGCTCGCCAACGCTTGCTCGCCTAATCCACCTAAGAAAATATTATTAGTAATAAAGTTGATTTGCGGTACGATCAATGCCAATGAAATGGGCATGGCCAAGCCGAGAATTTGCTTGTAGCCGGTTTGGAGGCGGAGATCAGGGGTGTTCATTAAACCTCAAAGTAAAATAAAAATTAACCGTCAATAGTCTAACTTTGAAAATCAAGCGTCTATTTTTCAAAACCCACTATCATGCAAACCATCCTTGGAGCTAACGGGACTATCGCACAAGAATTATCAAAGCTGCTTCCCCAGTATACGGATAAAATCAGACAAGTAAGTCGCCATCCCAAAAGAGTTAATGCTTCAGATGAATTGGTTACTGCCGATTTGCTGAACTACGAACAAACAGAAAAGGCAGTAGCGGGTAGTGAAGTAACCTATCTATTGGCAGGGCTTACTTACAAAACGTCAACTTGGCAAGAGCAATGGCCAAAGGTGATGAAGAACACAATTGATGCGTGCAAAAAACACAACAGCAAATTGGTGTTTTTTGATAACGTGTATTCCTATGGATTGGTAAATGGACCGATGACCGAATCAACACCTTTTAATCCTACCAGCAAAAAAGGAGAAGTGCGCGCGAAGATTGCTACTATGTTGTTAGATGAAATTAAGGCCAAGAATTTGGAGAGCCTGATTGTGCGGGCTGCCGATTTTTATGGTCCCAATGTTCCGTTGAGTCTCACGCATTCGATGGTAACAGAAAAATTGAAAGCGGGTAAGGCAGCGCAATGGATGGGAGATATTAGAAAAATACATTCGTTTACCTACACCCCCGATGCGGGGAAGAGTGTAGCGATCTTAGGCAATACTCCTAGTGCGTATAATCAAACCTGGCATGCCCTTAACAGCAGCGAAAAGATTACGGGAGAACAGTACATCAAAATCGCGTGCGAAATCATGAATAGCCCTTTCAAAGTACAGGCATTGCCTAAATTTGGAGTGCGTGTATTGGGTTTGTTTGTACCGGTTCTTCGCGAGTTTGTAGAGATGATGTATCAATATGAGAACGACTACATTTTTGATAGCAGCAAATTTGAAAAGACATTTACCATTAAGGCAACTGATTATAAAACTGGTATTGCCTCGACTTTAAAAGACTAATCCATCAATGCTCAAATCACTCCTTGTGCCTGCATGGCTTTCGCCACTTTTATAAATCCGGCAATGTTGGCGCCAACCATGTAGTTGCCGGGCTTACCATATTCTTTTGCAGCGGCCAATGCAGTATCATGGATATTTTTCATAATGCTTACCAGTTTGGCATCCACTTCTTCGCGCGTCCAATTGGATCCCATAAAGTTTTGAGTCATCTCTAAACCGGAAGTGGCAACACCACCGGCATTAGAAGCTTTGCCGGGTGCATACATCACATCATTGGCTAATAAAATATTTATTCCATCAATAGTAGTAGGCATGTTCGCTCCTTCGGCCAAAAGCTTCACTCCATTTTTTACCAAGTTGTTAGCATCCGTTGCATTTACCTCATTTTGGGTGGCACATGGAAATGCGCAATCAGCTTTTATATTCCAGAGTGGATTGTGATCTGCTTTCTGATCTATGACCAAGTACGTGCATTTGTATTTATCCGCATACTCTTTAATCCGACCTCTGCGATTGTTTTTCAACTCTTTCAGGAACTCTAATTTCTCTTGCGTAAATCCTACTTCGTCAATAATGATTCCATTAGAGTCGGAAGCAGAAATTACTTTACCGCCCAGGTGAAGGATTTTTTCGATGGCGTATTGAGAAACATTGCCCGAGCCCGAAACCAAACACGTTTTACCTTTAATAGAACTACCAATGTTTTGGAGCATGTTCTCTGCAAAATAAATCAGGCCATAGCCGGTTGCTTCGGTGCGGATTAAACTTCCGCCCCAACCAATGCCTTTGCCTGTAAGCACACCGGTAAATTCGTTTTTTATTTTTTTATACGCACCAAACAAATAGCCAATTTCACGACCGCCCACACCAATGTCGCCCGCGGGGACATCTAATCTATGACTGATATGCCTCGCTAACTCACCCATAAACGCTTGGCAGAATTTCATTACTTCGTTATCTGATTTTCCCTTTGGGTCAAAATCGCTTCCACCTTTTCCTCCGCCCATCGGTATCCCCGTCAGCGCATTTTTAAAAACTTGCTCAAAAGCCAAAAATTTCAAAACGCTTGGCGTAACCGAAGGATGAAAACGCAGTCCACCCTTGTATGGACCGATGGCGCTGTTCATCTGTACACGATAGCCCCGATTCACTTGCACTTCGCCTTTGTCATCTAACCACGTTACCCGAAAGGAAATCAAACGCTCGGGTTCCAGCATACGCTCCAATAATTTTAAGCGCGCGAACTCTGGATTTTTTTCAAGTACAGGTAAGACAGAAGCAATTACTTCTTCGGCTGCTTGCAAAAACTCAGGTTCATTGGGGTTGCGCTTTTTTATATTTTCAAGGATGGAGGTGTAGCTCATAACGTAGCGGTTAGTTGATCAAAAGTAAGCAACAGTTTCAAATTACAAACGATTGGATTATTGCAATCTTAAGCTTTTGTAAATCAGGAGAGATGAGCGGATAAATAGTGTGGAGCTAACAAAACCGCCAAAGAACTAATCGGGTAAGTATTTTTGAAAATAGGCGTAACACCACGTTCCGAATAAAGCTGCCAGTAATGTGAAGACGGTAACCAAAAAGCCAGTTCCTATCTGCGCATAGATCGGTCCTGGACAAGCACCAGTAAGCGCCCAACCAAATCCGAATAATAAACTGCCGATAATTACACCATGATGATATTCCTTTTTTGGCATCTCAATCTCTTCCCCTTCTACAGTTTTCAATTTTAGTTTTTTGATAATGAATAACAAGAGTGCACCCGTGGGTATAGCCGTCATAAAAATGCCGAACATGTGAAAACTCTCGAAGCGGAACATTTCTTGTATGCGATACCACGAAATGGCTTCTCCTTTTGTTAGCACAAGGCCAAAGAACATTCCAACAATTAAATATTTCAAATTCTTCATAAGGCTAAAATATAAGGGAGAACAAACCGACTAAATAATATTCCACCAGCGAAAAACGAAGCGGTAGCAACAAGTGACGGCCACTGTAATGCGGACAAGCCCAAGATGCCATGGCCGGAAGTACAACCCCGTGCATAACGAGTGCCGAAGCCAACCAGAAAACCACCAAGCCCCATCAATAAAAAGCCTTTCAAGGTAAATAGCGTTGTCCAGTTAAATAATTCAGCGGGCATTAATCCAGTAGATGAAGCAATTCCAAAAGTGGTTAAGTAAGCCTGCGTATTTGCGGAAATGGCGACCGGGTTTGGATTCGCCAATAATGATCCTCCAATGAATCCACCAATGAGGACACCCACCACAAAGAACAAACTCCACGCCTCTTTTCTCCAATCGTACTTTAGTAGATTAAGATTGGCAGGAACAACGGCTGCGCAGATGTGTCTTAAAGAGGAGGAAATACCAAGTCTTTTATTTCCAATTAGAAGAAGTAATGGAACGGCTAGGCCGATCATTGGGCCGGCTACATACCACGGCCAGGGTTCATATATCCAATTCATAGAAAAAGAATTAAATGCGCAAAGATATATTAATCTACCAATTACATAGACTATATTTAATTTACCGGTTAGTGAATTTTCAACTGATATAGTTAGCCCAACTACGTGTCTTACAATTTTCTGCCACTAGTCTCAAAAAAGCTCGTTAACTTGATGTTTTATTGTAGACTATGAATACGAAAAGGATTGCTATTATTGGCGGTGGAAATTTAGGAATGGCCATAACCGAAGGGCTTTTAAAAAGTGGCTTTGCAAGCCCTGATCAGATAACCATCACGCGCAGAACGCTCTCGCGGCTGGAAGACTTAAAACAAAAAGGGGTGACCGTTACAGACAATAATGCGGAAGCCATCCGCACCAGCGAGGTGATTATTGTGGCGTTGAAACCGTTCAATGTAAAAGAGGTACTGGCTGGTTTGAAAGATTCTTTCGATCCGAACAAGCATATAATCATAAGTGTAGTCACTGGAATTTTTCTAAAAGATCTCGCAGAAATCTTTGATTCGCCCATTCCGATTTTTCGTGCAATGCCCAACACCGCTATTGCCATACAAGAATCTGTAACGTGCCTTTGCCAGCAAGGTACCACGGACAACCAAATTAACTACGTAAAAGAATTATTTGATCAGCTCGGTATTACCATTCCAATTGAAGAAAAGCTGATGGATGCTGCTACTGTGCTAGGTGCCTGCGGCATTGCGTTTGCGCTGAGGTTTATTCGCGCTGCCACACAAGGAGGAATTGAAATTGGCTTTGACGCTAAAACCGCGAGCTTGATTGCCGCCCAAACCGTGAAAGGCTCAGCTGAATTGTTGTTAAAACTCAATCGTCATCCCGAAGAAGAAATTGACAAAGTAACTACGCCAAAAGGATGTACTATTGTAGGCCTGAATGAAATGGAACATCAGGGTTTTAGCTCTTCGTTGATCAGGGGGATCGGGGCTTCGTATAAGAAGATTAATTCTTGAAGAAATGAGAATCTATTTCTTCCAGTTTTCAATCTTCAGCCCTTTAATAGGCTCAAAATGTTTCTCATTATTTGTAAATAAAGTCAACGAGTTATCGAGTGCAATACCCGCTATTAGAAGATCGGAAGTACCAACGGTAATTCCTTTTTGCCTAAGGTCTGCGTAAAAGTCTCCTGATCTTTTAGCAGACTCTTCCGACAAATAAATGATATTGTTGTTGGCAACAAATTCTTCAAACTCTTGAATTTTTTTTTGTGCCTTTTTAAATTTTGAACTAGCTAAGATTTCGTGATAAGTGATGATGGAAATGTTGATCTGATCAAACTCTTTTAGATCGTTGTTAAATTGATCAATCACTTTACTGTCACCCTTGAAATAGAAAGATAAAATGTCAGTATCAATAATTGATTCGGTCACGCTGAAATGCATCTCTAAAAACACAACCTACCCTTCTATTTTGGAAAAGAGGAAAGGGGTTGAGGTAGTAAAAGAAAGGCTTTTAGAGCTGCCCTTAATCCATTTGACGGTCTTTTGCTCTATTTTTAACAAGATTTTCGGTCAGATCACTGAAGATATCATCGTCCAAGTCTTTCCACGAACCCGCCAATTGGCAAGAGATGGGTCGCATGCCAAGTTGAACTGCCACAATTAGAGGCGAGAATTTTCGCTACACCTCGGGTGAAAATAGATTGCCGGTACTTGCTATTTCATCAAAGAAATCAGTTTTAACCCATACCTTTCAGCTCTGAATTTTAAAAGGATGAGTATTTTCACCACCGCTAGCCGTATCATCATCACTTGCAAGAAGCGCATCACACCTTACCTGGAGCAAGAGGTAAGAGATCTGGGATTTGAAATTGAACGAAAGTTTGTAACCGGCATAGAACTGAAAGGCACGGTCAATGATTGCATCCGACTAAATCTCAATTTGCGCTGTGCCAGTCAGGTGCTGTATTCGCTAAAAGAATTTTCAGCCAATAGCCCCGAAGAAGTTTATACTAAGTTGCTTCACTATCCATGGGAAACCATTCTTTCACCGGAAGGATATTTTTCTGTTACCAATAATTCCAGTCACTTTCTGGTGAACAGCGAGATGTTTGTGAATGTAAAAGTGAAAGATGCCATTGTCGATCGGATGCGAAGGGAAGTTCTAAAGCGCCCAGATTCGGGTTCGATCTTAGATGGTGCCGTCATCAATTTGTATTGGAACGATCAGCAGGCAGAAGTTTTCTTAGATACATCAGGTGAAACATTGGCGAAACACGGCTATCGAAAAATTCCGGGTCAAGCGCCTATGCTGGAAGCCCTGGCCGCGTCTACTATCATGGCCACCAAGTGGGACAGAAAATCTCCGTTTGTAAATCCGATGTGCGGTTCCTCCACCGTTGCCATTGAAGCACTGTTGCTGGCCACTAACCGAAGACCTGGTTTATACCGACATAACTATTCATTCCAGCATGTGCTGGGGTACGATGCCACCGCGTATGAACAAGAATTGCAAAAATTAAAAAATCAAATCACCGAAGTGCCGGGACTAAAAATAATTGTCACTGACATTAGCGCAGATGCGATCGAAATCTCTAGGGTAAATGCTGAGCTGGCGGGAGTTGATCACCTGATGGAATTTACTGTCTGCGATTTTGAATCCACCGCCTTACCTGAACCGCCCGGCATTGTTTATTTTAACCCCGAATATGGCGAGCGGCTTGGCGATGAAAAAGAGCTCGAGATCACTTACGCGCGCATCGGTGATTTCATGAAGAAAAAATGTCAAGGGTACTTGGGTTATATTTTCACTGGCAACTTAGAGTTGGCCAAAAAAGTAGGATTGAAAGCGAGTCGCAGAATTGAGTTTTATACTGCTCAATTAGATTGTCGCCTGTTGGAATATGAATTGTATGGAGGAACCCGAAGAGTCGAAAAAAAACCTACCGAACCCCCAATAATTTAAACGGAAGCATTAAAATAGATCCGATCAGTTTGAAAACAATTTCTAGGGAGAAGCCTATGATTTTAAACGGAAGCAGAATCACCCAAATAAGCGGCAGAATAAATAGCAAGAGAATAGCGATTGGCCAGCAAAGTGCAAACAGAATAAACCAGAGCAAGAGGGCGAATAGGGTTTTCATAATGACTGATCATTAGCAAACTGTTTGCCAATGCGAAAATCAAGCAAAAATCAAGTATTGATCTTAATCTTTCTTCATATTTGAACACCCCGACAACAGAAATGAACATGCGCGAACCAACATTAGCCGCGATTATAATCTGCTTGCTTGCCTTAACAAAAGCCGTTGGCCAAACAGCTCAGGACAATTTGAAAATCACCCACCTAACGGGCGACTTTTATATCTTCACCACTTACAATTTGTATCAAAACTCTCGCATCCCTGCAAACGGAACCTATCTCGTGACGCGTGAAGGCGTTGTTCTATTCGATACGCCATGGGATACCACGCAATTCCAACCGTTGCTCGATAGCATTCGGATAAAACACGACAAAAATGTCATACTTTCCTTCGCCACACATTTTCATGAGGACAGAACTGGAGGGCTTGGCTATTATAAAAAGCTCGGCATCAAAACTTATACGACCAAAAAGACTGATTTACTCAGTAAACAAACGGGAAAGGCGAGAGCTGAATTTTTGATTGATCAAGACACTACGTTTACCATTGGGCAGTATTCGTTTCAAACTTACTTCCCCGGACATGGACATACAGCAGACAACATCGTGATTTGGTTTGAGAAAGAAAAAATCCTCCACGGAGGATGTTTAATAAAAAGTGTCAACGACAATACGCTCGGTAACTTGGCAGATGCCAATATAAGCGAGTATGCCACCACAGTAAAAAACGTGTTGAAAAAATGTAGAGACCCGAAGTTTGTTATTCCCGGACATGACGAGTGGGTGAGTACTGAATCGGTGAACCATACATTGAAAATGGCAAAGCAATTAAAAAAGGGGAAGTCAAAAAAATGAGTCAGGTTATTCGGTGGGGCATATTGGGTTGTGGAAAAATTGCGCGAAAGTTTGCGTCTGATTTACAGTATGTAACCAATGCCCAATTGAATGCGGTGGCTGCTCGCGAACAAGTGACGGCTGACCTCTTTGCAAAAGATTTTCCCTTAAAAAATATTCATGGCAGCTACTTAGCGTTGGTGCAAAATCCTGAAGTGGATGTAATTTATGTTGCCACACCACATGCGTTACATTACGAACATGTGAAATTGTGCTTGGAAAATGGAAAGGCTGTATTGTGCGAAAAGGCTTTTACGGTCAATCTTCGCGAGGCCAAAGAACTTGTTGATTTAGCTCGAAGGGAAAAGGTATTTTTAATGGAAGCCTTTTGGACAAGGTTTCTTCCGCACTATCAAAAAACAAAAGAATTGATTGCCGAAGGAAAAGTTGGATCAGTAAAATACATCAGTGCAGAATTTGGTTTCAAACCAACACCTCCCGTTTCTCAACGCATTTACGATCCCGCATTGGGTGGTGGTTCATTATTAGATGTAGGTGTCTATCCTGTTTTTTTGGCGTTAGATATTCTTGGAAGGCCTGATCACGTTGCGGCCACCATGGCAGCAGCGCCTTCTGGTGTTGACGACCAATGTTCGATTCGATTAGAATATAAAAACGGAGCTATCGCACATCTATTTTCATCCTTTGCGGCCAATCTCGCAACAGGAGCAGACATCGCTGGCGAGCTAGGAAGAATACGAATGACACACCGCTTTCATGGACCCACTACTCAATTAGAATACTATACCGGAACAGTGGATACTCGTCAAATAATAGATTTTGAAAAAGCAAAAGGCAGCGGATACGAATACGAAGCGCAGCATGTGACCGAATGTTTGCAAAAGGGATTGAGCGAAAGTCCCGTTCGGAAATTAAATGACACCTTGCTGTTGATGGAAATGTTGGACGAAATTCGATTGAAGGCCGGAATAAAATATCCTGCTGATTGGTCTAGTTGAGTTTCTGAAAAAACTCCCACGCTACAATTCCCACACAAACTGAAATGTTGAGCGAGTGTTTGGTACCGCCTTGCGGAATCTCCAATGCGACATCGCCTAGTGCTATCGCTTCATCGCTCACCCCATTCACTTCGTTTCCAAAAACCAAACAATATTTTTTGTTTTTGTCAACTAAAAAATCGTTGAGCAACGTGCTTTCTGTTGTCTGCTCTATCAGCACAATAACGTAGCCGTCTGATTTCAGCTTTTGAATCACATCCTGAGTTTTTTCAGCATATTCCCATGAAATCGATTCTGTTGCACCCAACGCAGTCTTTTGAATTTCGCGATGGGGTGGTGTACCCGTGATGCCTGTAAGATAAATTTTTTCAATTCTAAACGAATCGGCAGTGCGGAAGGCAGAGCCAACATTGTGGAGGCTGCGCACATTGTCCAACAAAATGCAAACAGGAATTTTTGCTGCTTCTTTAAATTGGTCAACGGATATACGACCGAGTTCTTCGAGTTTGAGTTTTTTCATTCATGTCCTTATTCAACCACATAGATACATAGATAACATAGCTATGTGCCCCTTTGTGC
>JBBSCN010000035.1:0-22182 GCA_038250265.1 Cytophagales bacterium
CCAAAAGGCACAATCAGACCAAGAGAAATCAATGAGTTTTTGAGTAATTCTGTTCTTGCTTTTTCAATAAACCACTCAAAGTGCTCGTCTGCTTCTAATAGGCCAACCACCTCGCCTTTTTTATTTTTAATCGGAGAGAAAGCTGATAACCACGTTCCGTTCTCGTCTTCATATGTGTCCAGAATTCCCCCCGATTGTAGATGAACAAGGAGATTCCTTGGATAATGTTTGTATCGATGTCGGTAATAGGGTTTTTCAGAAGAGGTACCAATGAAATGAAAAGTGCTGTCACGGGCATAGTAGACTATAGTGTAAATGGGGGTTTTCAAACTATTGGCATTCTTGATTCCAAGAAGTTGCTTATGTAGAACTAGGTAATCAATATCTTGCTCATGGCTTAACAGATCGTCTTTGCCCATAAATTCATCTGAAATCCGTTGATGCGCATCGCCATCTATCTGTAAAGCAGCCGTTTGAGTAATGGCCATCAATCGATGCAGCACTTCTTCTTTGGATTTCTGAAGCCACGTAAAATAATTAATAGTGATAAAGTACCCAACCAACACAATTATGCCAATCGATAAGGCGATGAGCAATCGAGTATTCGATTTTTTGATAGAGTAGATGGTTTTTATTTTTTGCACGGTAATAGTAATAACAACCAATTAGGAGATACCTTATTGAATTGGGGAAAATTTTAAGTCATTTGTCAACTTACTGACATTTTTGGTGGGCGATATCAGGTGTTCGCCAAGTTTTGTAAAACAAAAGAGCTGCCCAAAACTGGACAGCTCTCTGTATTTAGCGTATTGGATATTTATTTAACTGTGATAACGTAATGAGGCGTTGGATTGAGTGGACAGCTATATACGTAGGTTCCTTTTTGCAATTCGACCACACCAGTTTTAGCTGACTCGCCTAGCTTTAAGGTTTTCGGTAGGCCGGAGTTGGCGATGGCTGTGCTAAACTCTTTGGTGCCTTTATCTATTTCTTTTTGCAAGAAAAAGGCCACTTCATGATCCACGTCTTTGTTGGTAACGTCAAATTGATATTTGCCGGGTTTTAGTTCCAACGATTTGGTCTCGAACTGCCCGGGGGTTTCTACTAATTTTACAGTAGTTACGTTGTCTTGTGCAACGCTTGACAAGGCTAAAAATAGCAAAGCGATTGTGCTTAGGATGTTAAATTTGTTTTTCATAATGAATAGTTGGTTTATTTTTTCGTGTTTAACAACGAACAAACTTCAAACAGTTCAAAGGGTCTTCATCAAAGCTGGGTATTGTCTTGAGGGTGACAAGTTCAGTCGACTTATCTTGGCCTTTAGCTTTTGGCATACAGTTTTTCCTTCAGATCGGTATGTTTAAGTTCTTCTTTACCCAATAATGCCAGTAGATGGTTTTTGATGGACTCATATTTTTCTATCGACATACGCTTATTCTTTTTTCCGGCCTGTGGACGAAGTGTTTGGATGAGTTCGTCTTTCATTTTTGTTAATTACTCTTCACAGAGGCTTGTCTCGGACTCTACGTTATTTAGGTAAATTAAACTACTTCTAATATAGGGTCTCGCCCGGAATCACAAACAAATGCTTTGACAGATGTGTATTACAGGCCTTTTTTTCCAACCATCAAATGCCGTTTGGTTTTGTGACCTTTGGATAAGGTCATCAAGACACCAAAAAGCAGGTCGTTTTCCCAAAAACAAATAATCATGCGCCTCTTAATCTATTTGAAATGATACTGGGAGTGTTAGTCATTATGCGATTGGCACTGGTGATGATCGGTTCGCAAACGTTGAAGGCAGCTAAGGCAAATCCTGCTGAAGTGTTGAAGACCGAGTAAGTCATTTGAATTCAATCACGTAGAGTTCAAATTTCGTCTGGTCACTGCTGCCGCCACAGTCCCCGAAGTGGGAGAGTATGCGAAGAAAATGATGGATGTTTCGGTTATCATTTCTTAGAACTAAATCGAATTTTAAATTTATAGAATCTTACTGGTTACAATTTGTAACCGGTTCAAGGCAATTCATAAGGACAAGAGATGCCGACAGAGTTTCCGAAGCTGGAATCTGTGGAGAAATACCATTGTAAAACCCTTTGTTTGGGTAGGTTACATAACAGCAAAAAGCTAACGTATATACCGAATGGCAAAATTGATGACCTCTCCTGCTCCATCATTTTGGGAACGAATAAAATTTCCATAAGAAAACTCGACTCCAAGCTTTGAGGTAAATTGGTATTTAACACCTGCACCTACTTGCGTGTACCAATTGGAGAGACCAAATAGTTGATCAATAGCGTTAAACTGTCTGCGGAAAGCTGGCGAATATTGACCAAAACCATAGATGGCGACTCTCGAGGTAGGAAAATAGGTAACAAAAATATTAGTAGGGATGTTGAAAAAATTGACTTGAGAACTATATCTGCGAATTCGGTATAAAAAGCCCGTCTCAAAAAAAAGCCTCCACGTCTCATTTATCTTAAGATCGTAAAAAAACTGACTGTTCCATGTATATCGGTCGTGTCCTGTAAATGACGGAACCTCTTGTTCGCTTGCGAGCGGGAACAAGAAAGTAGACTGAACACTAAAGTTGGAAAGTGCTTTGAATGGAATGAATTTTATTCGAGGCCCTATTGAACCAAGTATAAAACGGCTAAATTCTCCCTGATCTGAATAAAGTACATTCAACGCATTTCCTTTTTTAGAGTCGTAAAGTGAACGATTGTAATTGATATCCACACCAAGATTTACTCTGCCCGAGTTAGAAATTCCATACGTAAATTGATAGATACCATTGAAAAAAGTCTGTCGTTGGTTCAATCGAACGATGGTCCCTGATGCATCTCTGATTTTTTCTTGCGTGTACAAGTTGTGAAAGAAGTTGGCTTCTATGGTTCCTTTTTCAAAAAGTCGGGCGGGTGTAAAGCGTTGTAAATTGGATTCTTGTGCAGATACAAAATCGCACCATAACACAAACAAGCAAAAATAAATAATCTTTACCTTCATGAACGTTTCGTATTCACAATTGGATTACTAAAACAAACTAATTAGCGCGATAAGTGCCATTAATCTCCAACCCGAAGTAAGTGCCACGTAATACAATCTTTTGAGATTCCAGTATAATTACGTTAACGGTATATGCAGTAGGAGAGCCTTCATCAAAAATAATATTAGCTCCATTGTTCAGAATTTTCCAATTCCCAGTTTTGATACGTTGTGAGTCTTCTGCCCCGCAAAGATTTGTCCCACCATCGTAGGTGTAGGTACCATCAGATAATATCGTCATAGTATCATCCAAGCGGCAACCTTGCAATCCATCTAAGCCAGCCAACGTGAACGATTGGCATAACCATTTTTTTTGAGTATTGTTATGATAGAATTGTTCGAATTCTTGGAGTGTAGGCGGCACCATGGCCTTTATCTCTTCGGTGCTTTCTAATGAAGCCACTTGACAAGATGAAAATACAGACGCTAAAAAGGCGACCAACAATAGGGTTTTTGCAATGGTGTTCATTCTCATAATTTTAATTTAAAATTACATCTTGTAAGGCAGCTTATTACTAGTGGATGTTAGAAAACTAAGGCCTATGTCATCTGGGCTACAAATTTGAGATTCAAATCAACCAAAAGATGTTTCTAATAATGGACGATTACTTAAGTCAATGATTCATAAATCTGTTGCAATGCTGGCGGAGAAAAAAGACCTTTGTATCACAAGCTATTCTTTGCAGAGTCTCGTTTCGGTCTCTGTGCTAGTTGGCTGCAGATAAAGTGCGCCAGGCGGAGACTGCGGAGAGACAAAAAATTCGTACCTTCTCTTTCGGGAAATGATACTTGAACTTGACTTTTTATTCCGCCAACGTCACTCCGTTGTTGCCAATTAAAATTGGTTTTCCAAATCTTCCTTCTTCGCCTTTCACTTCTAAGTTTAACACGCCACGCGGACAAACGGAGGAGCAGACTCCGCAGCCCACGCAAGAGGAGCGTACAATGTTTTGGCCTCGCTGTGCATACCAGCGAACATCAATTCCCATTTCGCAATAGGTGGAACAGTTGCCGCACGAAATGCATTGCCCTCCGTTGGTGGTAATTCTAAATCTGGATTTGAATCTTTGAACCAAGCCTAAGTATGCCGCGAGAGGACAGCCAAAGCGACACCATACACGATTGCCCATGAGTGGATAGAAGCCGGTGCCCACCACGCCTGCAAAGCCTATACCAATAAAGGCTCCATATACTTCGCGGAGTTTGTAGCTATCGAAAAATAAAAACCACGATGATTTCGTCCAATAGGTGTAAATGACTCCGGCCGTCATCACCACGGAAAAAACCAGCACTCCGTGAACCATCCACCGCTCTACTTTCCATGCCTTCACGGTTTTGTCGGAGAGTTGTCGGTAAGGGTCGCCCAGTGTTTCGGCCAAACCTCCGCAGCCGCACACCCAACTGCAATACCAGCGCTTGCCAAAAAAATAAACGAGCACCGGCACGGCTACAATGATGAGCGCGATGCCCCAACCCAACATAAAAATTCCGAGTGTGCCGCTGTCCACCAAGTGGCTGATTCGCGAATCGAAAAAGAAACCGTAGTCGAGTGGCCAAATATTTTTGAAATCGAAATAGGGTTTGTTGAGGCGGATTAATATTTCGGGAATGAGAAAGGCAAAGGCCGTTTGGAAAAACATGACAGACGCAGTACGCAGCAGTTGGTATTTGCTATGGCGATAGTTGATCATCATCCGCACGCCCATTACTAGAATGCAAAGCGTGTATAAAAACCCGTAGAGAAAAAACCGTCCGGCTTCTTGGTTTTTCAACCACATGCTCACGGGGTCAACGAGTGTTACCCCGTTGGTTATGTATTCAGGATAGAAATAAAGGATGATGTAAAAAGCAATGAGCCATGTGCCCGTGAGGATGCCAAGCCACTGTACGTTTTTCATGACGTTGAAAAAGATGCCGTTGTTTTTTATGCCGGGAGGCAGCTGTAATTTCGGCAGGATGTAGAGCAACGCACCAATTATGCAAAGTCCGATGGTGAGAAAAATAAATAGTACCGGGTTGTCTTTTACAGGACTGAGGGAAGAAGCTTTTGCAAGCGAATATTTTAAGTCTTTGATTTGGTAGCGATCAAAACCAAATTGGTTGACGATGCCGTAATTCTTAATGTTGTCTGCAACGTTTTGCAGTTGCTTTTTCAGTTCGTCTTGCGAAGAAAAGGATTGGCCTTCCAGCCAGCTTCCATAATCTTTAAATGCTTTTGCTTTGAACAAGGCGACTTCATCAGTTCCTTTAAAAACAAAATCTGCGGAAGCAAGGGAAAATTTTTTGTCGTTATTGGCTGCTAATTGATCCAACTCATGAGCGGTGATTGCAAATTTGGTGACCTGTGATTCGTTTGCATTTTCAAAAATTTTATTCAGTTGGGAAACAAAAGTGAAATTGGAAGCTGTGCGTTGATTAATTAAATCTGTAGCCAATTGCAAAAATAATTCTGCTTTACGCGAATCAGTTATTTTTTCTTTTGCGATTTCGGGAGTGAGGGTGTAGGATGCCCAAAAGAAGGAAAAGTTGAAAATGGCGAAGCCTGTGATGAAGAGTATGAGACCGAGAGTTTTTATGTATTTCATTCTATTTATTTTTTAGTAGGCAGTATGCCTATTACTATTTGCCTATTACCTATTTTCATTTTAAACTGTTCAATAATTTCAAATTCATGTCGTGTGAAAAATTCGGGATCGAAATTGGCTTCTGCCAAATGGGTTATTACAAAGTCGATGCTCTTTTTCTCGCGAAGCCATTTATCAAAGCATTCGTGGCGCAAACGAATTCCAAACGTGTTGATACCAATAAATTGTTTGGAGGTTTTATCCCACACAAAGTGCATGGCTTTTACTCCGCTGGCGTGTTCCCAATAGAATTCTTCTTCGTTCTCTTTTAACGCTGGACTTACAATGCCATAGGTTTGATATTCGACATCAAAAAACTTGGCGGAGTTGAACCAAGGGCCGGGTTCGTATTTTGTTTTTCTTCCGCAGACGGTTTGCGCTAGTACTTCGCCCATCATGCGGCCTGTGTACCACACTTGTTCAATGTTGCTTCGACCGGGCAACTCGTACTTTCTTTCTACGCAATCGCCTAAGGCATAAACATCAACAATATTCGTTTCTAAAAATTCATTGACCAGAATGCCTCTTTTGGTTTCAATCTTCGAGCCTTTCAAAAATTGGATATTAGGTGAAACTCCTACGGTGAGCCCTACAAATTGACATTCGATGTTTTCTTCTTTATCAGTTACAATCCCTTTTGCCCTTCCGTTGCCATCGCCAATAATTTCTTTCAGCTCAGTTTCTAATTTCAAATCGACATGATGCGAACGAATATGTTTTGAAATCAATTCAGCTTCTTGCAGGGGGAGAACGTTGTTCCAAAATTCTTTTTCACGCACTAACAAAGTCACTTCAATATTTCTGGAGAGAAACATTTCCGCCATTTCAATCCCGATCAAGCCTCCGCCAACGATTACGGCTCTTTTCGTTTCCGTAGAATAGATCTCCATCGTCTGCAAGTCGCGGTAACTATATAAACCTTGCACTCCTTTTAAATCTTGCCCCGGCCAGCCAAACTTGTTTGAGGTTGACCCCGAGGCAATGATAAGCATGTCGTAATTAATCTTGTCCCCAGATTTTAGATGGACCGATTTTGAGTCGGTGTCCACTTGCTCCACGTGATCTTTCAGCAAATCAATTTTATTCGTTTTCCAAAAGCCGTCTTCATAGGGTTTGGTGTGTTCGTATTTCATGTGGCCCATGTAGATATACATCAAGGCGGTGCGGGCGAAGAAGTGATTTGTTTCGGACGAGATTACCAAAATGTGATGATTGCTTCGCTTGCGGATGTGGCGGGCTGCTGTGATGCCGCTAATTCCGTTACCGATGATGACTATTTTTTTCATAAAGCGCCAAGATTCAGAATTAGCTTAACATGCTTTGTCAACTGTTTGACAAATGGACAACAACTATTAATTCATTTTTGATGTTCAAGGTACAATAAATCCTGCTAACTGAGGGGTTCTAGTGAAACATAGAAGACTAAACTACTATTTATGAAACGATTTTTGATCATTCTTTTTCTTACTATTTTATTCCCTTCAGCGCAGGCAACGGATGTACCGACCTTTGTTAAGTCGGCCGATACTTTCTTCAAGAAGTATGTTAGCAATGGCGCTGTGGCGTACACCAAAATCAAGCAAAATATGACGGAAGTGGAAACACTTTATACCAGTGTGGGCGAAATGGATATGTCAAAGGAAAATGACTCTAACAAAAAGGCATTCTATATCAATGCTTACAACATTGCGGTTATTTTTTGGGTGGTGAAACATTACCCCTTAAAGTCTCCTCTTGATAATAGTGGCTTCTTTGACAAAGTCAAGCACAGAATAGCGGGAGAGGAAATGACGCTTAATAGTTTGGAGATAAAAAAATTATTGTTGACTTATAAAGATGCACGCTTTCATTTTGCATTAGCCTGCGCTGCCAAAAGTTGCCCGCCCCTTGCCAGTTTTGCTTATACACCTGAAGGCTTAGACAAGCAATTGAATGACCAAGCCACAGCTGCCCTCAACAATCCGGAATGGTTAAAAGTAAATGTTGCCCGGAAGAAAATAGAACTCTCTAAAATTTTTGAATGGTACAAAAAAGATTTTACAATGGAGGGCAAAACAGAAATCGAGTGGATCAACCAATTCCGAAAAGAAAAAATCCCAACTACTTACGCAGTTGGATTTTATGAATATAATTGGGCATTGAACGAAAAGTAGTCTCAACTAGCTGTCGCCTCTTTCTCAGCGCTTTTTTTGGCAACTGTTATTTCTTCGGGCCAATACATTTGTTCGTAGTATTCACGCGCCATGCGCCCACCATCAAAGAAAGGAACGACATCAGTCATTCCAGCTTTTACGATCTTCGACCACTTGGAAGGAGACTTGTAGTACATCGGAATGATTTCATTTTCCAAAAGATCAAAAAGACTTGTCGCTTCTTGTCTGTCTTTTTCTTCTACCGAAAGTGAATCATCCGCTGGCGGAATGATGAATGCATTTTTTCCATGTTTGGAAAATTCAGGCACCCACCCATCGGGTATGGATAAATTTATTGAGCCATTCATGGCGGCAGTCATTCCCGAAGTGCCCGAAGCTTCGTGATACATACGAGGGTTGTTCAACCACAAATCGGAACCTTTCTTTAAATGTGCCGATAACCATAATTCATACCCAGTCAATACGGTACAATTCGGAAGGGCTTTTGTTTTCCAATAAATTTCATTGAAGATATTGATAGCGCTGTAATCTTCTGGATAGGGTTTGCCTGCCCAAATCATTTGAATCGGGAACTCTTTGTTGTTTACGATCCTTAAAAACCGATCAAAATCAGAGAGCAATAAATTGGCGCGTTTGTATTGGGCAAACCGTCTTGCCCAAACCAGCGTAAGTACATTCGGATCAAATAATTTTCCGGTTTGGTTGGCCACTACCCGAAAGAGTTTAAACTTCAAATATTTTTTTCTTTTTTCCAATGCTTCATCATCGTCCTTGGCTGCAGCTTTCTCTAAAAGCGAATCTTGCCAATAGGTTTTGTTTTGGGCGTTAGTGATCGCACCTATTTCACAAATGCCTTCATTGCCTCCCCACATTTTTCTTGATACCTCACCGTGCAATTGAGAAACGCCATTCGCTTTTTTGGCCATGCGCAGTGCCGTGAGTGTGTAGTTTAAAATACCATTCTCTGGATGTACCAATTCGTTAACGCGATCCACCGTTAGGCCATTGAAAAATCCCATGCTATTGAGCAAAGGAACGCTATGAGCTTCATTGCCGGCCAACTCGGGTGTGTGCGTAGTAAATACCACGTGCTTTTTAACTTCATCTAAGTCGTTGAATTTATCCATTAAAGAAAAGCAAAGCGGCAAAGCATGTCCTTCGTTCATGTGATAAATCTCCGTATTACGCTCTAGTACATCCAATAATTTAACACCTCCAATTCCTAATAAAATGGACTGAGTGATCCGGGTTGATTCATTTGGGTCGTAGAGTCTGTGGCTAATGGTCTGTGCTAGAAAATCATTTTCTGGAATGTCAGTGGTTAGTAAAAACATTGGGGCTGTTTTGAAAACCTCCGGTTTGAGCAACAACGCCTTTACATACACACGGGCGCCATGGATGGTAATGGGAAAAGTAATTCCGACATCCGTCAAGAATGAATAATCCTTGTCGCGAAAAGTTGCCTTCAATGTCTGATCTTGATTTCGCTCTTGGTCGTAATACCCTTTTTTCCACAGAATGCCGATGCCTATCATGTTTTGCTTTAGTTCATAGGCACTGCGCATGTGAGAGCCCGCCAAAAAGCCTAACCCACCACTGTATATTTTTAACGGTTGGTCGATGGCAAATTCCATGGAAAAATACGCTACTGGCTTGCTATATTTTTTGTCGAATGTGTAGGGAAAGAGTGTAGTTAAATCAATCATTTTAATCAGAATTTGGTCTCAATCTTTGAAATCTGGATGCGAACATAGCACATCACAAGCACATGGCTTTAGCCCAATTGTACCAATCGGGGATAAAAAATGCTGCAAACGATTGTAATGAGCGATAGGTAGGTAATAATTAGTACTTCATTTTGATGGTGATAGGATTAGAAGTCAAAGTAAACTTTGCTTTTTCAAAACTGGGAGGCCCCATTGTACCCATCGCATTGTTGGAAAACCCATAGCCTTCCTTTGGCATGCCCAACAGGTTCGAGTCCATTTTTTCATTTTTGTTCGCATCATGCAATATGCTAATTGCATATTCACCGGCAGGCAGGTTTTCAAAAATCACTTCTACCTCTCCTTTTTTTGCGGGAGTCATTTTCCCTTGAAAGCGATTTTTTGGAAAATCACCACCGTTGTTGAACAAAGCTACGGCCACTTGACCTTGATCGTCTTTCACATTTTCAATTTTGACCACTAGTTTTTGGGCGACCAAAGTTGAAGCAAGTAGTGCCAAAAAGAGGGTTGTCAGAATTTTCATAAATTAATTATGGGTTACCATTTGTCAATATTAACAAATATGTAAGGTTTAAGTTAGCTCATTTTTAGTACCTTCCAGATCAAAATCCAAGAATCATCATTATGGCTGCAATTACCCTCAAAATTAATGGCAAGACTGAAACGATCAATGCCGATCCTAAAATGCCGCTGCTTTGGGCCATCCGCGATATCGTAGGACTTACGGGCACTAAGTACGGTTGTGGCATCGCGCAATGTGGTGCATGTACCGTGCATTTGAATGGTGTGCCTGTTCGGTCTTGTTCACTGCCAGTGTCTACTGTTGCGAATAAGGAAATCACTACGATTGAAGGGATTTCTTCGGACAATTCTCACCCCGTGCAGCAAGCGTGGATTGCTGAGCAAGTGCCGCAATGTGGCTATTGCCAAAGCGGCCAAATTATGGCGGCCACAGCGTTACTCAAGAAAAATGCAAAGCCTACTGACAAAGATATTGACGTGGCCATGCAAGGCCACATTTGCAGATGCGGAACGTATCCGCGAATTCGCAAAGCAATAAAGACCGCTGCACAGCTTATAACAAAAAAATGATTGTCCGAAAAACTAAAACTAAATCCTAAACTCTTCCCCTCTCTTCTGGAGAGGTATGGGGTGAGGTAAGACTATGGAAACTAGTACACAAAATATATCGCGCAGAAATTTTATTAAGCTATCTGGCTTAACGGGCACCGCGCTAACACTTGGACTCGGCTTTTCTGCTTCTGGCAAAGAGCCTGAAATTTTTAATGCTGAGGCAGCTGAAGGTTTAGGTGTCGAACTCAACGCTTGGATTTCGATTGACACCAATGGCAAAGTCACGATCATGAACCACCGCTCGGAGATGGGGCAGGGTTCCTTTCAGTCAGTGCCGCAGATGATTGCCGAAGAATTGGAAGTTTCACTCGATCAAGTGAACATCGTATTTGCTCCCGGCAACGGAAGAAAATATGGAAGCCAAGTTACCGGTGGTAGTTCTACCATTCGAGGGTCGTACAAAAAGCTAATGATGCTGGGTGCATCTGCCCGTGAGATGTTGATCGAAACGGCAGCGAAAAAATGGGGCGTCAACAAGTCAGAATGCTATGCAGAAAATGGAGAAGTGATTCATAAGTCTTCAAGCAAGAAATTAAATTATGGAGCACTTGTAGCCGATGCGGCTAAATTAGAACTACCGAAAGAGATCACATTAAAAAATCCCAAAGATTATAAAATCATCCGTAAGCCCTTGCCGCGACAAGACACTCCGCAAAAAGTAAACGGCAAAGCAATTTTTGGTTTGGATTTTAAATTGCCCGGCATGTTGTACGCGGTGGTAGAAAGAAGTCCGCGCTTTCAAGGCAAGGTGGTAAAGTTTGATGATACTGAAACCAAAAAAATACCGGGTGTAAAACACGTTCTCAAAGTAACGCGCGATGAGTTTGACAATATGCGCGAAGGTGTGGCTGTTGTGGCCGATAGCACGTGGGCTGCCATGCAAGGAAGGAAAGTCCTGAAAGTAGAGTGGGACGATGCTGCTTTCCCGCATCATAATTCAGATATATTGTATAATAAGATGCGTGAGCAAGTAAAGGGTGATATGATTTCCTTTCGCACGATGGGAAATACGGTGAAGACATTTGGGAAAGCAGAAAAGAAGGTCGAGGCAACGTACGAAACTCCCTACGAATCGCACAGTTGTATGGAGCCATTGAATTGCGTGGCGAATGTGACGGATGACAAATGTGAAATCTGGGGGCCAATTCAAGGACCAGACTGGATTCAACAAAATATTTGCGGGCATTTAAAGCTGCCGCCCGAAAAAGTAATCGTGAACATGACTTTCTTGGGTGGAGGATTTGGTCGCAAGGCGTTTACAGACTATCCGTATGAAGCGGTGATGATCTCCAAGGAAATAAAAGCTCCTGTGCAAGTAATTTGGACACGCGAAGATGATATGACTATCGGGCCCTTCCGCCCTGGTATGGTTTATCAATGTAAAGGAACCATTACTGAAGGAGGCCGAATCGGATCCTACGAAGCAAAGTTGTCGGGGCAGAACATGGACATGCAAAACCCCGCTGCTGATAAATCCACGTACAACGCAAGTGACACCGAAGGATTTTTGGAAGGCTACTTTGGTTCTATTCCACATTACAGTTTCGGTGACTCACCTGTGGAATCACCCGTGCCCGTCATGTGGTGGCGATCCGTGTATGCCTCTACCAACGGTTTTGCGTTTGAAAGTTTTATGGATGAGCTCTCAGTTTTGGCGGCCAAAGATCCACTCGACTTCCGCAGGCAACATTTGGGCGAACGCTACAATTTGCTGATTGATAAATTAGAACAAGTAACCAATTGGAAAGCGCGCAAAAAAAATGAGGGATATGGTGTAGCGATTACCGAATGCTTTTCCAGCATTGTTGGCGAAGTGGTAAAAGTTTCTAAAACAGCCGAGGGTAAAGTAAAGATTGATAAAGTATGGGCGGTGATGGATTGCGGCTGGTATGTTAATCCTGATATTATCAAAGCACAGGTAGAAGGCAGCATCATCATGGCGTTGGGTGCGGCTACCAAACACGAAACAACTTTTAAAGACGGGAAAGCCGTGGAACGGAATTTTGATTCGTACAAAATGCCGCGCATTAGTGAGACGCCTGAAATAGAAGTTTATATTATGGATAACGATGAGAAAGCGGGAGGCGTAGGTGAACCTGCGTTACCACCATTTACACCCGCCCTGACAAACGCTATTTTTGATTTGACAGGCAAGCGAATTAGGAAGTTGCCTTTTAGTTTGGATAATGTTTAACGATAGTATTTTTTTTAATATGAAATTTTTTGCTGTACTGATCCTTAGTTGCATAGTCATCATGTTTTTTAATTTTCAAAAGCCACCTCCTTTCGACTTGAAAGCAAGTGTCAAGCGCGGACAGGAAATTTATATTTCTAATTGTATCAGTTGCCACATGGAAAAAGGCGAAGGCTTAGAAGGTGTATATCCTCCGCTAGCTAAATCAGATTACCTGATGGCCGATAAGAAAAGATCTATCATTCAGATCATAAAAGGTGTAAGCGGGCCGATGAAAGTAAATGGTATTGATTACAACGGAGAAATGGCTGCTATTGACTTGACCGATCAAGAAGTAAGCGATGTGCTAAATTATGTAAGGAACTCATTTGGGAATAAAGGGGCGGCCGTAATGCCTACCGAGGTGAAAGTCGTGAGGAAGTAGGGTTTGCTAAACAAACTCTTTAGATCAAAATTTTTCTCACAATAAAATCGCAGCTACCTTTGGGGCTTTCACGAACGTATGTCAGAGGAAAAAAGTCTTAACTTTTTAGAAGAAATCGTTGAAGCCGACTTTGCGGCTGGCAAGCACACTAGTATTTCTACGCGTTTTCCACCCGAGCCCAATGGCTATTTGCACTTGGGGCACGCCAAAAGCATTTGCCTCAATTTTGGTTTGGCACTTAAATATGGCGGCTTTACCAACTTGCGATTTGATGACACGAACCCTGTTACGGAGGAAACCGAATACGTTGACAGCATAAAGGGTGATGTAAAGTGGCTTGGTTTTAACTGGGCAAACGAACTATATGCTTCAGACTACTTTCCTCAGATCTATGAATTCGCTGTTCTATTAATCAAAAAAGGTTTGGCGTATGTAGACGACAGCACCAGCGAAGAAATTGCTGCACAAAAAGGCACGCCCACTAAACCCGGAACAAACAATAAGTATCGGAATAGAACCGTAGAAGAAAATCTTTCGCTCTTCGGTGATATGAAAGCGGGTAATTATAAAGATGGAGAGAAGGTGCTGCGCGCAAAAATTGATATGGGCCATGTTAATATGCTCATGCGCGACCCGGTTATTTATAGAATTAAGCATGCCCGTCATCACCGTACAGGCGATGCATGGTGCATTTATCCGATGTATGATTTTGCCCATGGCCAAAGTGATTCCATCGAAAAAATCACGCACAGTATTTGCACACTGGAATTCGTTCCACATCGTGAATTGTATGATTGGTGCATCGAGAACTTGGATATATATCCTTCTAAACAATATGAGTTTGCACGCCTCAACATGACCTATACCATGATGAGCAAGCGAAAGTTGTTACAGTTTGTAAATGAAAATTACGTAAACGGTTGGGATGATCCGCGGATGCCGACTTTGAGCGGAATGCGCAGAAGAGGCTATACACCAGAAAGCATTCGAGAGTTTTGTGACAAGATTGGGGTTGCTAAGCGCGAAAATTTAATTGACATAGGATTACTTGAGTTTTGTGTGCGTGAACATTTGAACAAAATATCGCTGCGAAGAATGGCCGTGCTCGATCCGATAAAAGTTGTAATCACCAATTACCCAGAGGGCCAAGAGGAGATGTTACTAAGCGAGAACAATCCAGAGGATCATTCCGCAGGGTCAAGGCAGATGCCATTTGGTCGTGAGCTTTATATTGAGGCGGATGATTTTATGGAAGTGCCCGCAAAGAAATATTTTAGATTAGCACCCGGGCAAATGGTGCGACTGAAAAGTGCCTACATTATTAAATGCGAGGAGGCAATCAAAGATGCGACCGGAAAAGTAACAGAGTTGCGTTGTACGTATTTCCCAGAAAGCAAAAGCGGCTCAGACACATCGGGTATTCAGGTAAAGGGTGTCATCCATTGGGTGAGTGTGGCGCACGCAGCCGAGGTTGAGGTGAGACTGTACGACAGGCTCTTCGTAACAGAAAACATGAATCGGATAGAAGATGATTTTAAGAATCACCTGAATCGTGAATCAATAAAAGTGCTAACAAAAGTTTACGCGGAACCGTCATTAGCGGAGGCTACCTTGACAGATCGGTTCCAGTTTATGCGCACGGGTTATTTTTGCCTTGATCCAGACTCTACAAAGGACAAATTAGTTTTTAACCGCGCTGTCACCTTGCGTGATATGTGGGCAAAAGAGGCTGGGAAAGGATAATTTTAATAAGCAGCACTTTTATAACGACCGATCTTTTCTTTCATACTCTTGAAAGTTTCGTACGGTGCTTTGTGCGCAAGCGAATTTACTAACCAAGCTGGCACAACACCTCCAAAATCAATTTCGATCACATATTCAATCGACAATTTATTTTTAGCCATCTCTGTTATTTTCCAAACTGCTTTCGACATTGGGATTCGTACCACCATGTCCTTGGTAGGAATGTAGTTGGGAAGGCTAGTAGCAGTAACGGTTATTTTACGATCCATTGATCGATCGATCAGTAGGTGAATGACAAAATCCCGGTTGTCAATTACTGGTGCGTTGACTTCGGTGTGATAAATGATTTCGTGATCATTGATTTTTTTAAGCAATTGCGCACTGGCCGTGCTATACTGCCAATCCCCTAGATGGTCGATATCAAGGAGCATGGCCACAAATTGCTCGCGCGTTGCGGCTACATCAAATTTTGCCTTGATGATTTTGTACTTAGAATTCTCAGCGCCACATGTATAGACTTGAATGCTTTCTTTATCGACTTTTAAGGCACAGTTCTCTTGTCCAAAAGTAGAAAATGAGCTAAGGATAATAATCGCGACAATTGCCTTCATGCTACCCATAACACGGATGGCACTGAAAAAAGTTTCTGAAATCAGTAAAGCGTTATTGGTTTGTGCTTAAACAAATACTCCGTCAGCAAGAACGATTACTTTGTTCTTCAGAACCTCCACCACTCCACCGGTAACTTTGATTTGTTGGACGGCCTCTTTGGATTTGTATTCTAATACACCCTCTTTCAATAAAGAAATTAGAGGTGCGTGGTCATTCAATACTTGAAAGAAACCGTCTGCTCCTGGGAAGGATGCGGAGGAAACTTCGCCTTCAAATATTTTTTTCTCGGGAGTTATTATTTCTAAGAGCATATCAATTTGTTGATTTGGTGATTCGTTGATTCGGTAAATTAAAAAATTACCGAATCAACGAATTGAATAGTTAACCCCTAGCTTCCGCCATTATTTTCTCCCCTTTCGCAATAGCATCTTCAATATTACCAACCAAGTTGAAGGCCATCTCCGGAAGGTGATCCAATTCACCATCCATAATCATATTGAAGCCTTTGATAGTATCTTTAATATCTACCAACGCACCTTTCAAACCTGTAAACGCTTCAGCCACGTGGAAAGGTTGTGATAGGAAACGCTGTACACGTCTTGCTCTTGTTACAGTTAATTTATCTTCATCAGACAACTCGTCCATACCCAAGATAGCAATAATATCCTGTAACTCTTTGTAGCGCTGAAGAGTCAACTTCACCCGCTGGGCGCAGTTATAATGCTCTTCGCCAACAATATCTGCACGCAAGATTCGTGACGTAGAATCCAACGGATCTACCGCAGGATAAATACCTAACTCAGCAATTTTACGCGACAACACCGTGGTTGCGTCCAAGTGAGCAAATGTAGTTGCAGGAGCAGGGTCAGTCAAGTCATCCGCAGGCACGTAAACTGCCTGAACAGACGTGATAGAACCATTTTTTGTAGAAGTGATACGCTCTTGCATGGCACCCATTTCCGTTGCCAGTGTCGGTTGGTAACCAACAGCAGATGGCATACGGCCTAACAATGCGGATACTTCTGAACCAGCTTGCGTAAAGCGGAAGATATTATCGATAAAGAAAAGAATGTCTTTCCCTTTTCCTGTGCCATCCCCATCGCGGAAGTATTCAGCAACCGTCAGTCCAGATAATGCCACACGGGCACGAGCTCCGGGTGGCTCATTCATTTGACCAAACACGAAAGTGGCTTTTGAATCTTTCAGTTTTTCCTGATCCACTTTTGATAAATCCCAACCGCCTGCATGTAGTGATTTCATAAATTCAGGACCGTAGTCCACAATCCCAGCCTCAATCATCTCGCGCAATAAGTCATTTCCTTCACGGGTACGCTCGCCTACACCAGCAAACACTGAAAGGCCGGCATATGCTTTTGCAATATTGTTGATCAACTCTTGAATCAGTACAGTTTTTCCTACACCGGCACCGCCAAACAAACCGATTTTACCTCCTTTTGCGTAGGGTTCAATCAAATCGATTACTTTAATACCAGTGTATAATATTTCAGATGAAGTAGATAGGTTTTCATACAAAGGCGCAGAGCGGTGGATTGGTAATGTATTTTTGCCACTTGGTTGCTTGATCCCATCAATCGCTTCGCCAATCACATTGAATAATCGCCCTTTAATATCTTCGCCAATAGGCATTTGAATGGGAGAACCGCTATCCGTCACTTTCATGCCGCGCACCAGCCCTTCGGTACCTTCCATCGAAATGGTACGGACTCGGTCCTCGCCTAAATGTTGCTGAGTTTCAAGCACTACGCGCGTACCGTCTGCTTTGGTTACTTCCAGCGAATCAAGGATGTTTGGGAGTTTTGAGCCGGGTTCGTCAAAGGCCACATCTACCACTGGGCCGATTACTTGGGTGATTCTTCCGCTATTAGCCATGTATGAGTTTTTATTCTTTTGTAATTAGTTGACAGGCAGAATTTTATAAATAGGTTATATCCTAAAAATCTGAACCGCAAAAGTAGTTTTTTATACTGTGTATGCAAATAAATTAGTTGCCAAGCATGAATATTTTTTAAATTGGAATTCTTCGCGCCATAAATTGGAAAGTACGAGGTTAATTCTTTTTTTAAACCCATCTAATTTGCTTTACAAGTTAACCGATGCAGTACGGCCATTCAGTAACAATGCTTCGAGGGCTGTCAATCAGGAAAACTGCAACTGGCTTTTGATTTTTGAAATCTCCCCAACTAAACTCTACTTTCGAGTTTCAAAAACCTAAGCAGATAACTTTGAACTTGTAGCTACCCACTTTGAACTAACTCATGCGTCAACAATTATTAAGCCCCGGAGCCAACGAACTCAGTTACGAAATCCGCGAAATCGTAAAGAAGGCCGAGCAAATAAAAAATCTCGGGAAGGAAATTCAGTGGGAAAACATTGGAGATCCCATTCAGAAAAATCACCTCATTCCAGCATGGATCAAACAAATCATTGCCGATCTTTCTCTGCAAAATGATACGTATAGCTATTGCCCTTCAAAAGGCATTTTAGAAACGCGGCAGTTTTTAGCAGCACAAAATAACGCGCGACAGGGCGTACAGATCACACCCGATGATATTTGTTTTTTCAATGGGTTGGGCGATGCCATCGCCAAAGTGTATCAATACGTTGCGCCCACTTCGCGCATCATTGGACCATCGCCCGCATACTCCACGCACTCCAGTGCCGAGGCGGCCCATGCCAGTCATGAACCACTTACCTACAAACTCGATCCCGACAATAAATGGTATCCTGATCTCGCTGATCTCTACAACAAAGTAAAATACAATCCCAATGTAGTCGGCATTCTCATCATCAATCCCGATAACCCAACGGGCATGGTGTATCCATTGGAGACATTGAAACGGATTGTCACCATTGCGCGAGAGTTCAATTTGTTTTTGATCTGTGATGAAATCTATTTGAATATAACTTATAACGGAGCGCGAGCTTACTCATTGGCGGAAGTAAGTGAAGACGTTCCCGGCATTGCCATGAAAGGCATATCAAAAGAACTGCCTTGGCCTGGCGCACGCTGCGGCTGGATGGAATATTACAATCGCAATAAAGATGTTGACTTTAACCGCCTATGCAATGCCATTGATAATGCAAAGATGATTGAAGTATGCTCTACCAAACTTCCGCAATTGGCCATCCCCAAAATTTTGGGCGACCCTCGCTTTAAAAGCTATCGCGAAGAAACAAATCAGAAAATTGGCAAGCGCAGCAAACTCATTTGCGATATTTTTAGAACCGTTCCCCAACTCACATTCAATGAAACATTTGGCGCTTTTTACAACACCATTATTTTTCGCAAAGGCACCTTGAAGCCCAACCAAAAAATCGAAATCCCCGATTCAAAAATTAAAGCATTAGTAGAAGAGTGGACAAGCCATCAGATGCCCCACGACAAACGTTTTGTCTATTACTTGCTTGGCGCGAAAGGCGTGTGTGTCGTTCCCATTTCTTCTTTCTGCTCTGAGCTTCAAGGTTTTCGGGTAACGTTGTTGGAGGAGAATGAAGAATCATTGTTAAAAACCTTCACCGCCATTCGCGATGGGATTGTGGAGTATTTGGCATCGTAAAAAATTATTCTCCACCGCAGATTGTGTCTCATACGATCCCGTGGACTGTGTCCTCACAGTCCACTTTTTATAGCATAATTATTTTTTCTTGGCGGCCGTTCGGGCTTTCCGCTATACTCCACCCCCGCGAGGCGCGGGGTGCGGGGTGCCGCTGCAATCCCGGGCCGATGCCAGCGCGGAGTTCATCAAGTGATTTTGAATTTTATGCAATCGCGAATTGCAACTTCATTTGGCTAAAGCCCGAATAAAACTTTGTGCAATAACCACGGCCTTGAGGCCTTGGTTATTGCAGAAGCCGACAAAGGACTTTAGCCCTGAACTAACAGGGGCATCACATTATTTAAATGAACTTTAATCCGTTATTTTTGAATTACGAAAGAAAGACAAGATGAAAGCTCAATATATAACCGATACCCAGGGAAAGAAAGTAAGTGTGGTGCTTCCCATTCGTAGTTACAAAAAGATATTGGCAGAACTCGAAGAGATAGAAGACTTGAGAGCTTACGACCGCGCCACGCCCGCAAAAGCGGACCCATTCTATTCAAGCAGGCCGTAAAAGAAATTGCACTTTTGCGTAATGGCCGCAACATATAAGGTCTTCATTGAGAAGGCTGTAATCAAACAGCTTAAAAACATTCCTCAAAAAGATTATTATCGCATTACGCTGTCTATCGCAGCATTGGCCAATGATCCTCGTCCGCTGGGAAGCAAAAAATAGAAGGCCGTTCAGGTTATGGAATTCGTGAAGGAAATTAACGTGTCATCTATGAAATTAAAGATCGAGTCCTCACCGTAACGGTTATTGAGGCGGGTGACAGAAAAGAGTTTTACGATTGATATTATAAAATTATGGCATCCCTTGCTTAAGTCTATCCAGGCTGCTTGACCTAAAGAGAATCTGTCCTTTTTAATTCCCCACCTAACATTCGTTAACCGGAAAATCAAAACTTTTTTCTTCACTTTCATTGATTACCAACACAAAATTTTGCCATCTTGCACATGCACAAACAAAACAGATGAGAAAGTTAAACCTTTTTAATGTGAAAATGAATCAGGGAAGCCTGATCAATTTGTTGGTGCTCATCATTGTCATTATTCTCCGAAAACCGGGGCTGTGACGATTTTGTAAAAGAAATTTTCAACCGTCCCGCCCACAAGCGGGACGGTTTTATTTTATAGCTACTACAACAAACTAACGATTGTTTCAACATGATTGAGTATTACAACGACCAGACAGTCCTCTTCCTAAATGGAGAATTTGTGAAGGCAAGCGAGGCGAAGATGGATTTATTCGGCCAAACGTTTCACTATGGCTACGGAGTGTTTGAAGGTATCCGCTCGTACGAAACTGTAAATGGTGTAAAAGTATTTAAGCCCCGCGCGCACTTCGAGCGGTTGCAGCGCAGTTGCCAACTGATGGGCATTCCATTTGATTATAGCGCGGAAGAACTTATCCAACTCACGTACCAAGTACTGGAGAAAAATAATTTATCAAACGCTTATATCCGTCCGATTGTATTTTGTGGCCCTAACATGGAGTTGACTTCACCGACCGATGTTTCGTTGATGATCACTGCCTGGGAGTGCGAACAACATCCCACCCTTAAGCCAAAACATATTTGCATCTCTTCTTTTCAACGGCCTAATCCAAAAGCTGTAACAGTAGAAGCTAAAGTTTGTGGTTTGTATGTGAATTCAATCTTAGCCACTACCGAAGCAAGACGAAGAGGTTTTGATGATGGACTTTTATTGGACCTCAGCGGCTTTGTAGCGGAAGGCCCAGGCGGGAATTTCTTTTACGAGAAGGATGGAGTGATTTATACACCGCCCGCTACCAGCATTCTTCCGGGCATCACGCGCAGAACAGTGATTGAAATTTGCAAAGAATTAGAATTACCGGTAGAAGAAAAATATTTCAAACCCGAAGAGTTATTCGAAGCCGATAGCGCATTCTTCTGCAGCACCATGCAAGAGATTGTGGCGATTGAATCCTTCGAGCGTCAGCCGGTAGCAAAAGCGTGGAAAGATTCGATGGGCGCATTGATTCAAGAGACCTATAGAAATATTGTATTGGATAAAAGTTACTCGTATGTAATCGTATAATAGTTGTTGGTTGATAGTTGTTAGTGATTACTACTAGCAACCACGAACTAACAACAAACAACTGATAGAATGGAATTAAATAAACACAGCAAAACAGTCACCCAAGATCCAACTCTTCCTGCCTCGCAGGCCATGTTGTATGCCATTGGGTTGACAGAAAATGATTTGAAAAAAGCGCAAGTGGGCGTGGCCAGCACGGGCTATGATGGCAATCCGTGCAACATGCACCTGAACGACCTGGCAAAAGAAGTGAAGACGGCCGTGTGGGGTCAAGACTTGGTCGGGTTGATTTTTAATACCATTGGCGTGAGCGATGGCATTGCGAACGGAACAGAAGGCATGCGGTACTCGCTGGTGAGTCGTGAGGTGATTGCAGACTCGATTGAAACCGTCTGTGGCGCACAACATTATGATGGGTTGATTGCCATTGTGGGCTGCGATAAAAATATGCCGGGTTCGCTCATCGCGATGGGAAGATTAAATCGCCCGGCTATTATGGTGTATGGAGGCACGATTGCCGGAGGGCACTACAAAGGAAAAGAGTTGAACATCATCTCGGCATTTGAAGCGTTGGGAGAAAAAATTCAAGGCAAACTTTCCGAAGAGGATTTCAAAGGCATCATTCAAAATTCTTGCCCGGGTGCGGGCGCATGTGGCGGCATGTATACAGCCAACACAATGGCCTCCGCTATTGAAGCATTGGGAATGGCGTTGCCCTACTCATCATCCAATCCGGCACTCAGCAAAGAAAAATCAGCCGAGTGCGTTGAAGCAGGAAAGGCAATGCGCTTGTTATTGGAAAAAGATTTGAAGCCGCGGGATATCATGACATTCAAGGCATTTGAA
>JBBSCN010000036.1:0-22072 GCA_038250265.1 Cytophagales bacterium
GGGTATGCAAATTTCAGGTGCAAAGGAAAGCGAGCCGCCCGCTGCCGTTGGCGCAATGGTGCCATCATCTTTTACATACCATTGTGCTGCACCTCTCGCATTGTATCCGTCAAAGCTTATGTTGATATTAACTGTACCATCATTGCCAGGGCCATCGCAAGCAGTTAGTCCCCATATATTTTCGCAATAGCCAATATAGCCAGCGGGATTGTTTATACAATAAGCTCTATTGGCATAGGTTGCCCTTCGAGAATTTTCAAAATAGTCGATTCCCTTTTGCTTTGTGTACGCATCTTGAATGCCTCTGAAATCAATCCATACCTGCGAATATTGATGGCCAAACAGTGGTCCGAAATTGATGTGTTCTTGACCATAATACTTGCCCCACTGGTAGGTTTCTGTCCAAACCTGCCAAGACGCAGGAGGTATTGGATGAGTGGGCGAGGCCGCCCCTAAAATATATAAGATCATTGCTTCATTGTAGCCCTTCCAAGTAGTTTTTATGAAACCTGATTCAGGCTTCCATCCCATACTCATCAGTTCTTTCCCGTTCATAGCCCAATCCCATTCTACTGCACGGTAGAGCGAATCTGCATACAGTCGAATACTTTTTTCTGATTCGGTATCAGTATCAAAATAGGTTTGGCACGAAAGGATGCCCATCATGAGCAAGCCCGTGTCGATGGTGGAAAGTTCGACATCGCCAAAACGATCGCCCTTTCGCATATCGATAAAGTGATAGAAGAATCCTTTATGCCCAGTAACCCCAGAAGGAGCATCTCCCTTTTTGGATTCAGTAAAAAAACGAAGTGTTTTCAATACACGCTCCGCTGCCTGATCGCGCGCGATGTAACCTCTTTCTACACCTATCAAATAAGAAGTCAAGCCAAACCCAGTTGATGCAATGCTAGAGAATGATTGAGTTGGCCAGCGGTCGGGATGATTGCCCGTAGTTGAATCGGCTTGCTCCCAAAAAAAATTAAAGGTGTCGTGTGAAAGAGAATCTAAAAATGACTTAGTGCTTTGATCTGAAACCGTTGCATCTTCTTTGCAGGAAAGAAAAAGGGAAATACAGAACAGGAGAATAGTTATCTTTCTCATTTACAAATAGACTGTTGAAAAGTGAAGTTAGTAAGAAAATAAAGAGATTACTAAACCGATTTTTTCTTGAGGCGTTGCAGGTAATGAGCGTCTGTTTGAGAGCCATTTTACTACTGAGGATGGTAAATCCTTTTCGCCTCTCTGTACACTTTTTCTTTATCGAGAGTCATCGGTTTGGTTTTCTTCTCTACAAATAATTTCATTTGGTCGGCATAGTGTTCGCTGTCGGGGTTGTTGGATGCGCCATAACAATTTACTGTCTCAATTTCTGGGCCTTGCGCTGTGAATTTGACCAACTCAATGTATGATTCACCTTGCCCACCTTTCACACGACCATCTTCATAGGGTCCCGAATGCATGTCAGCAATTACATCGGGTATACCTGAAAGAGAGATTGCTTTATCGCCTCTTACTAACTTTTGATATTGGCCCAATGAGACATCTATGTTGCCAAAATGTTTTAATAAATACGCTTTCGCAAAAATCAGTAGTTCAAGGCACTTATTTTTCGATAGCGTTCGATAGGATGCCCCGGCCCGCTGCTCTTTTACCACTTGGTAATAGATAATGGAAAATAGGGCTGCACCCTTGCTCTCAATAGTAGCCTTGCGATCCCATTGATTCAAAATAGTAATCAGATTACTTAATTCAGGATAGTTGTTGGGGTCCAGAAGAAAGAGTGTATCGGCTTGTGTTTGGTACGCCAATTTTTGCGGCAATTGCTGATCATACTTAATTCGTTTAAAATTTTCATAATTGAGTTTCGGATACTGCGCAATCAAATCCATAAAGCGCATACTCCGATTATTTTCGTTCGTCTCATACCCCATGGTGGCATCATAATTCTTCTCGTTGATGTTGTCGGCTGCTGAAGTTGCATTAAAGGGAGAGTGATTGCTATTGAACACATAACCCGAACTTGGATTCAATACTTGCGGCAAATCTGAAATTGGGTGGAAGTCTGTCCACAATGTTTGGCTCGTATTTCCCGGCAAGGTCGTCTTCCATTGGTAGTTTGTATTTCGGATGGGCAATTTTCCATTGCTCAAGTAATAAATTGTATCGTACCGATCGGCATACACAATGTTATAACCCGAAATCGCACCCATATCCAAAGCCTTTTTGAATGTTGAAAAATTTTTGGCTTTGTTCATTCGGTACCATTGCTCCAACGCCCGTATTTCCATCAGGGCTCCAGTTCGCAGAGCGAAAGCTCCTTGCTTCGTGACCATGGTAGGTCCATACTTACTTTCCCAGATCTCACGCTTCACCGCGATCTTAATCCCCGCTACCTTTACATGCAATTTTACTTTGCTGATCGTTAACTCTTCCCACTTGCCATCGAACTTATATTGATTTTTATTTTCGGGGTTTAATTCCAATTGGTATACATCCAATTTGTCGGGATTATTTACGGTGTGTGCCCATCCTAAATACTCATTACAGCCATGTAGAATACTGGGCGCACCGGGAAACAACGCTCCTAAAATATTCCATCCTTCATCGCTCATCAAGTGAGCTTCGTACCATGACACTGGGCCCTCGAGTGGTTGATGCGAATTAATGGCGAGATATACATTTCCATCTTCTGTTATTTTTGAATTGAACGCATATGCATTAGAGCCACCCGTTTTAAATTGTGGCGCAGTAGCAATTTTTCCTCCGGTAATTTCTTTGAGTGCTTTGTCTACGCCACTGGCAATCGCCAATTGTAACACCGAATACGTCAGCATGTCTTTAGGCGTAATAGGAAAAAGTTTTTTCACCAACACCTCATTCGAATGAGCCTGTGCATAGGCATTGACGCCCGCGGCATATCCTTCTAATACTTTCTTGTAATCGGGCGCGATGTCTTTCTCATATCGCTCCTCTACGATTCTTCGGCATTGTAAAAACTGATTAACATAGTCAATAGTGGCACCCGCCTTTCCAGAATGCAGTCCCAACATGGCTTTACTTGCCAAAAATCCTTGTTGAATGGTCTTGAAATCATCCTCGGAGTTTGCCCACGCCAAACCATATGCTACTCCGGCATCGGTAGGTGAATAAATATGTGGAACGCCCCATTTGTCACGGATGATGTCAATCGACTGGGGATTTGGTTGCGCATGAGCGGACAAAGCAATTCCTAAAACAAATAGATAACACCATTTCATTCGCGATTCTTTTTTAAAGTTAACACAGTAATTTCACAACCAGTAAATACTAAATAATTGATCACAAAAAAAAGGGCATTGCCATTTGCGCCCTTCGGATCTTTCCAAAAAAAAATAAAAATCAGAACGGAACTCCCGATTATTTTCAAAACTACAGAAAGCATAAAAAGCTTAACGAAGTCATACGGCTCAGTTTTCTTTGCAGTGTCTAACCGATGGAAAACATATAGAGTAGTGAAACAAAAGAACAAGATAATTTCGAAGGTGAATGACGGAAGAGGGACATCATACCAGTAGTGGAGTAAATGGGCACCCAATACTATCAGCATGGCCGCACCAAAAACGACAGCACCAAATCGGATCAGGCTTTTATTCACCGTTCAATGACTTGTAAAGTCGGTACATCATCCCTGCAAAAGAAGCCAAAATGAAAGTCAACATAAAGGCTGGAAACGTGAAGTTCAGACAGCCATCCAATTTGTGACCGATCCATCCAGCAATGCCGATGGTAGCCAATAGTTGTAGGCCTAGCCCACCGTATTTCAAAAAGCTATTGTCTGTTTTTTTATCGGCCATAGGTTCTCAAAAAAAAAGCCGCTGGTTGATTTCCCGCGGCTTCGTCAATATTTATATAAACACTCAATTCAATCGTATCTCTTGCGCATGCGGGGCTCGTGTTCCATTTTCTCCAATTTTAATGTCCTTGATGGGAGCGCCCATTTTACAGGTTCCGTTGAACAGCGCACCGGGCTCCACCACCAATTTTCCCGTACTGATATCGCCATGGATAACTGCCGTAGATTTAAGCACCAACATTTCTGAGATCTCAATTTTACCTTTTACCTCACCCTCCAAGTCTGCATTTTGTGCGATGATGTTTCCTTCTACATGGCTGGAATGGCCTAATGCAATTTTAGATTTTGACTTGATGTTTCCGATGATCCTTCCTTCTATGCGGATGTTTCCATACGTTTCAATATTTCCTTCCAACACGGTGCCCTTACCGATCACGTTACTGGAATTACTGATTTCGTCAGCAGCTCTTTTTTGCTCTTTAGAAGTTAACATGGCTCTACGTTTAAAAAGTTACAAATTCCTGAGGGTCTAGCGAATTTCCGTTGTGCCACAACTCAAAATGGAGGTGCGGGCCATCGGTCATTTCTCCACTGTTGCCAACGATGGAGATTATATCCCCTGCGTTAACAAAACTACCAACTTTTTTTAACAATCCCGCATTGTGCTTATAAACAGACACTAGGTTGCCCCTGTGCTGCACAGCAATCACATAGCCCGAATCCTGTGTCCACGAGGCCATTATTACTGTGCCATCGGCCACACACTTTACCGGTTCGTTTGTTTTGGTTACAATATCCACCCCGTAATGTGCCTTCTTGGCGTCATACTTATCGCTTATAAAACCGGTGATGGGCGTAAAGAAAAAAACTCCCTGCAAGTCGCGGTATTTCCGATCGTTTACAGACACTATGGAAAACTCAGTTTGTTCAAACTCTTTTCTGAATTGAGAATCGGTGGCCGCTAGTTTCAAATTGGCCGTAGTTTTAATAGGCGTATTTTCAACGTTTAGCAGTTTGGCGGGATCAACGAATCCATTCGATGTATCGCCACTTAAAATTCGTTGCAAGTTTTGAATAAACAGGTCTTTGCGGTCTACTTCCATGGAAAGGGAATCTACCTTAATGGCCAATCCATACAGCTTCTTATTTTGTTCCGTTTGTTCATACCTAGGATCAAACCATTTTGCTAATAACGTTTTCGATAAAAAAAGACTTCCTGTAAAAATGATGAGGAAAGTAGACGCAGCCACAACCAATAGTTTTGCATAGGTAAACCCGATCGAGGTTTTCTCGGCTAAGTTGTCTTCATTGCGAATAACCAACTGATACTTGTTGGTCAGACGTTCGGATAAGGTTTTCTTTGGTTTCAAGCTGAAATTTCCGTCAAAAATAGGCAATCCTATCAATATAGTGTTGATCGGTAGTTTTCTACATTTACAATATGATTAGGTATCTTTTCGTTAAAAGTAGTTCATGAGTCCTTGCAATTCTCTCTTCTACCGCTCTTTGCTGATTGTCAGGCCCGGTCTCACACCTTTGGCACTTATCTTCTTAATTTTTTTCCTATCGGGATGCTCCATCGAACAAAAAAATTTCACTAGCAATACTTTCCACAATCTCACCGCCCATTACAACGGATTTTATTACGCGCGGGAAAAAGCGCGAGAAGTAGAAAAGATGATTTTAAAAACACTGGACGATGACCCCACGCAAGTATTGAGATTGTTTCCGGCACTCGACACAACTAGAGCAAAAGGCTATTCCAAAGATACCGATGAGATTATCAAGATGGCATCCATTTCTATCCAACGTCACCCCAACAGCAAATGGGTGGATGACAATTATGTGATGGTTGGGCTGGCCCGCTTATATGCTTGCGATTTTCAAAACGCGATACTGACTTTCAAATATGTGAACACCAAAAGCCCTACACCCGAAACACGGCATCTGGCGCTTATCTACTTGCTTCGAACATTTATCGAGCAAAGTGATTTTGAAAGGGGTGAAGAGGTATTTCGATTTTTGGAGAAGGAAAAATTGACTAAGCTCAACGCAAAAAAATTGTATTTGGAAAAAGCATATTATTACCAGGTGCGGAATGACTACGACAACATGGTTCAAAATCTCTCAAAGGTAGATTCACTGTTGGTTCGCTCAGACCGGAAGGGGAGAATCTATTTTATCGTTGGCCAAGTATATCAAAAGCTCGGCTTTAATTCCGAGGCCTATAATTTTTATAGAAAGTGTCTCGGTACTAACCCCGATTATGAGATTGACTTTTATGCTCGGCTCAATATGGCACAAGTGGCTCAAATAGAAGACAAGCGCGATGTGCGAATCGTTCGAAAACAATTTGAAAAAATGCTCACTGATACAAAGAATCAGGAATTCAGAGACAAAATTTATTTTGAATGGGGAGAGTTTGAGCGCAAGCAGGGAAATTTGGTGGAGGCTATTGCAAATTACAAATCAGCAGCACATGCGGGCAAAAGTAAGCGCATACAAGGCAGTGCTTATTTGAGAGTGGGGCAATTGAATTTTGATTCTCTGAAAAAATATAGCCTTGCCAAATTATATTATGATAGCGCAGTCGGGGCGTTGCCCAAAGATTTTGAAAACTATGAAGCCATTAAGAAACGACAGAAGATATTAGGTGAATTTGCGTCCTATACCGAAACTATCACCCTCAATGATAGTTTGCTGGAATTGGCTTCTCTTGATTCAGTTACCGTCCGAAAAAGATTGGATTCAGTTTTTGCGGCACGGGATAAGAGACTAGCTGCCATCAAGAAAAAGAAGAAAAGGGTCGACAATGGCAGTTCAGGCGGTGGGCAACAAACCAATCCATTTTTCAATAGCACCGAATCTACCTCCACCACAGACTGGTATTTTGGTAATGCCGCGCTGGTGGCTTCTGGTCAAAGTGAGTTCCAGCGCATTTGGAGTTCCATTACATTAGAAGACAATTGGAGAAGATCTAACCGATCTGCAGAATTGAATAATGCTAGTGCAATTGCCCCAAAGCCGGTAGATGAAGAACCAAAAAATTCGGTGGCCATTGCGGCAACTAAACCCGAAGAAAAACTAGACGAAGCAGGGAAAATAATTTCACAATTACCGACCACCGATAAGCAAAAGGGGGAGGCGTTGGCTAAAATCGAAAAAGCTTACTTTAAGCTTGGTGATTTATTTTATTTCGATTTGAGTGAAAAGAAAAATGCAGCAGAGTCGTACGAAAAACTCATTGGGCGTTTTCCTACTTCAGAGCTAATGCCGGAGGCACTGTACAAACTTTACTTGATCTATAAAGAAGCCAATGACGAAAGAGTGGAACGATATGCTAACCAATTAATAAATGATTACCCTTCCTCTACTTTTGCCAAGATCCTGGTCAATCCTAATTATTTGAAAGAGAACAGTGTGGCTGCGGAGAAGCAGAAACTAATTTACAAACAGGCTTATTCCTATTTTCAACAAAACAACCTACGGGCAGCCCAAGAAAGAATTAGCCAGGCACTTCAAATTGGCGAAACGGGATTTACTCCCCAGTTGGAATTATTAAAAATTCTGATGACCGGGAAAACAGAAGATGTCACGCAATATCAGTTTGAGCTGGAGACTTTTATCAAAAAATATCCTGCAGAATCGTCCAAAGAGTATGCAACTCAATTGTTAGCCACCTCAAAGGCTTTGCTGGAAAAAATAGAACGTGCAAAAGGAATTCAATACAGTGCAAATCTTAGTGGTACTCACTATTTTATAACTGTATACAAAGAAGCTGACAAAATAACTAACCCGGTGGTAGACGCACTGGAAAAATTCAACGCTATGGTGTGGAATAAGCTCAAACTCACCACCAGCAACCTAGCACTCAATGAAAAAATTGTGACGATGGTGGTGGAATTTCCTGATCGCGAAACCGCTCTCAGCTATTTCGACAAATTTCTTGCTCAACTATCCAACACAAAACCGTTTTCCAATTATAAATTCTATAATTTTGTAATCACAAAAAACAATTTCCAAACCTTTTACCGAACCAAAGCACTCGATGAGTACCTCACGTTCTTCGACCGGAACTATCAAAAGCAAAATCAATAAATTCCTTCAGGCAAAAAAAACCTGGATACCGAAGGCAATCAAGTACGTCTGGATTGCTTTTTTATGCGTTATCATTGGGTTACCCGTTTATATTTTTTCCGTAAAGGGCGATCTGTTTGGATTGTTTGGTGGTATGCCCAGCTTGGCCGAAATCGAAAACCCAGACAATGATTTGTCTTCCGAGATTCTTTCTGCAGATGGTGTTTCATTGGGGCGGTATTTTAGGTACAACCGCAGCCAAGTACATTACGAAGAGCTGTCTGATGAATTGGTCAACACCTTGTTGATTTCAGAAGATCACCGCTTCTATGACCACTCGGGGCTTGACCTGCCTGCTTACTTGCGGGTACTCAAGGGACTGCTTACTTTTAATCCCGCTGGCGGTGGAAGTACGATCACACAACAGTTGGCTAAAAATCTTTATACGATTAATCCCGACAGAGGCCTAGATGGATTTCTTTCAAGACTTGGAAAGTACCCTCGGAGAATCATTCAAAAAACAAAAGAGTGGATTATTGCTGTAAACTTAGAGGAGAATTTTACCAAGAAGGAAATCATTGCGATGTATCTCAATACGTGCGACTTCAGCAGCAATTCATTCGGTATCAAAGTAGCCGCGGAAACTTATTTTAACAAATCTACAGACAGCCTCAATTTGCAAGAGTCAGCTATTTTAGTGGGCATGTTGCAGGCTCCTTCTTTTTATAATCCCAAACGCAATCCTAACAATGCACTCGGCAAGAGGAACGAAGTACTTTACAAAGTCTTTAAAAAAAGATATAAAATCGATACCAAAGAAAAATTTGATTCCATCAAAAGTTTACCCATCGAATTGGATTATAGTGTACAAAATCAGAATGATGGATTAGCTACTTATTTTAGAACAGTTTTGGGAAATTATCTCGCTAAGTATTGCAAAGAGAAAGGGATTGATCTCTACAACTCGGGTCTAAAAATTTACACCACCATTGATAGTCGCCTACAAAAATATGCCGAAGAAGCCGTGGCAGAGCACATGAAGGTATTGCAAGGGCAATTTTATAGCGAATGGAAAAAACGTGGCCGCAACCCCTGGGTGGATGAAGACGGAGTGGAGATAAAGGACTTCTTACAAAAGCGTATCAAGCAAACAGATGCCTACGCACTCTATGCCGAAAAGTATGGCGAAGGATCTGACTCCCTCTTGATCATGATGAAGAAGAAAAAGTCCATGTCCATTTTTACCTGGAATGGCGAGCGTGATACGTTGTTTAGCAGCTTTGATTCGCTCAGCTACTACAAGCATTTTTTGCAAACAGGCATGATGTCGATGGATCCAAATACGGGTCACATCAAAGCATGGGTGGGTGGCATCAATCATAAATTTTTTAAGTTTGATCATGTTCGCCAGCAAACTCGACAACCGGGCTCCACCTTTAAGCCATTTATCTATGGGCTAGCTATGGAGTCGGATTATTCTCCGTGTTATAAATTGAAAGATATTTCTCCACAGTTTGACATACCCGGCCAGCCGCCTTGGTATCCCTACAATGCAGAAGGAGATAAAGGAACTGGCGAGGAGATGACCATTCGTCAGGCAATGGCGCGCTCTAAGAATTCGATTACGGCCCAAATGATGAAAGCTCTGGGTGCCGAGAACGTGGTGGAGTTTGCTCACCGAGTGGGCATTGAAAGTAAACTGGATGCCGTACCTTCCTTGTGTCTAGGTACCAGTGATGTGTCTCTCTTCGAATTGGTTGGAGCTTACTCTACGTTTGTGAATGGAGGCATCAACACACACCCATTTTTTGTGACGCGCATAGAAGACAAAAACGGAAACGTGATTGAGAACTTTGTGCCCAAAACAAAACAGGCTATCAATGAGCAAACTGCTTGGAAGATGATTTACATGTTGGAAGGGGGCATCGAAGAGCGTGGCGGAACTTCACAAGGGTTAACATATGATTTGCGTGTGGATAATGAAATTGGTGGAAAGACCGGCACGACCAATGATGCATCCGATGGCTGGTATGTGGGGGTTACACATAATTTGGTGACGGGCGTTTGGGTAGGTGGTGACGAGCGTGGCGTTCGGTTTCCATCGTGGACGTTTGGTCAAGGTGGAAAAACAGCGCGACCTATTTGGGATAAATTCATGGTGAAAACTTATGCTGATCCCCAAACAGGAATTGGCAAGGGATTTTTTAAACGTCCTTCCAGCGGGGTAGATTTGTCATTCAATTGCGGCAAGCAAAATGACCTGCCTGATTCTGTTCGAAAACTCGATGAAGAGCCCTGGGACATTAAAAACTAGTTTCTCATTTTCAGTTACAGGAAACTGGCAACCGGAAACCAGTAATGATTTATGTCAGAACTAAAAAATCAAGTTGCTTCATTGCCCGACTCCCCCGGGGTGTATCGTTATTACAATAAAGAAGCCGTTCTGATTTACGTGGGCAAGGCAAAGAGCTTAAAGAAGCGTGTTGGCAGCTATTTTAACAAGCAATCGCAATACAATCGAAAAACAGAAAAGCTAGTTTCTGAAATTGTCAAGTTAGAATATACTCTAGCCAACACAGAGTTCGATGCCCTTCTGCTGGAGAACAACCTAATAAAACAAAATCAGCCGAAGTATAATATCTTATTAAAGGACGATAAAACGTTTCCCTATCTCTGTATTTTAAAAGAACGCTTTCCACGTATCATCTCCACTCGAAAATACATTCCCAAACAAGGTGAATATTTTGGTCCTTACTCCAGCGTGGGCGCGATGAACAGCCTATTGGAGTTGGTAAGGCAGTTGTATTCCATTCGCACCTGCTCGCTTTTGTTATCAAAAGAAAACATTGAAGAGAAAAAATTTAAAGTCTGTTTAGAGTATCATATCGGCAATTGCAAAGGTCCGTGCGAAGGACTTCAAGAAGAACAAGCCTACAACGAAGAGATCGCCCAAGCGCGATTTATTTTAAAAGGCAATTTGAGCATCGTTGAGGACTACTTTGTTGATCGTATGAAGGAAGCAGCAGAGAAGTTAGAATTTGAAAAAGCTGGCTTTTATAAGTTTAAGTTAGAGAGACTAGGAAACTTCCAAACCAAATCATTAGTCGTCAACCGAAAACTGACGGATATTGATGTTGTCACCATTGCCAGTAGTGAAACAGATGCATTTGTCAATTACATACAGATCAAAGAAGGAGCGATCATCTTTTCGAAAAATCTTGAAATCAAGAAAAAGTTAGATGAATCGGACGAGGATATTTTGAACATGGCCGTGCAGGAGGTGCGGAGCGAGCACAAAAGTAATAATGCCGAAGTATACACCAATATTGCGTTGAGCGTAAAGTCTGATGACTTTGAAAACGTAGTGCCACAAATTGGCGACAAGAAAAAACTAGTCGACCTCTCGCTAAAAAATGCATTGTATCTCAAACGCGAACGCGAGATCAACAAGGAAGAACGCAAAACTAAAAAGAACGAAGTGCTTCATATTTTGATGGACAACTTGCGGCTGCTGCAATACCCGAAAATCATTGAGTGTTTCGATAATTCTAATTTTCAGGGCACGAATCCGGTAGCTGCGATGGTACGGTTCGTAGATGGCAAGCCTGATAAAAAAGGATATCGACATTTTAATATCAAAACCGTAGTAGGCCCTGATGATTTCGCATCAATGAAAGAAATTGTCGGTAGGAGGTACAAACGCATTATGGAAGAGGAGGGGGAGTACCCGCAATTGATTATTGTAGACGGGGGCAAGGGACAATTGAGCAGTGCGTGCGAGGCCTTGCAAGAGTTGGGGCTATACGGAAAGATTCCGATTGTGGGTATCGCCAAACGACTCGAGGAAATTTATTATCCCGAAGATCCGTTGCCATTGTTGATTAGCAAGAGGTCTCCTGGGCTCTTACTCATTCAGCGCATCCGCGATGAGGCGCATCGATTTGGGATTACTTTTCATCGGTTGAAAAGAAGCAATTCTACCTTCGTTACCGAATTGGAAAGTATTCCCGGCATCGGCAAAAAGACTGCCGATAAATTATTGGCTCACTTCAAGTCGTTTAAAAAGATAAAAGAAGCTAGTTTTGAAGAGTTGGAAGCAATAGCGGGCAAAGCGGCCGCGGAGAAGATCGTTGCGAACGAAACTAAACCCAGTGCTTCGGCTACTTAATAGAATAACTTAAAAATCGTAGCTTTGAAATAATAAACCACCAATGTTATGAGTATCCATACCGAACGGGCCTTGCTGATCAAAGAGCTTGAAAAAGTGGAAGATATTTCGCTATTAAATGCGATAAAGGTAATGGTACTTTATGGTTTAAAAAACGAGGGCAAGATTAGTGTTGAGCAGTACAACCGAGAATTGGATGAGGCCACTGCCAGAATTGAAGCAGGTGACTTTGTTACACAAGAAGACTTAGAAAAGGAAAGTGCTAATTGGTGAAGAAAGTAGTTTGGGACGAGCGAGCCAGAACTGCGCTGAAGCAGTCTTATTATCACATTCAGAAAGACTCCCCTCAGCAAGCCGAAAGAGTACGACAGGAAATAATTGTTGCTACAAAAAAGCTGAGTGCAAATCCTGAGATGCACCCACCTGACAAATACCGCACAGACAAAGACAGTCGATTTCGGGCGTTTGAAAAATTTAATTATCGGATTTCTTATGTTGTTACGCAGGATTCTATCAGAGTACTTCGTTTCCGTCATGTGAAACAACAACCACAAGAATATTAAACAGTTGCTGAGTAGGAGAAAGAATTCCTTTATCAAAAAGTAGGGCGGCAACGGCCATCTTTACTTCTCTTTCATTCACTTCTTCGGGTACGGACAATGTTATTGATTTCATAGCTCAAAGATAATAACGTTAGACTTCAACTTCCGCAAAATGATTTTCTACCTCTTCCAAAATCTGGTGAATCTCCTCTGCGTTTGGAGCCTCTACTAACCGCATTCGGAACGGTTTGAAATCAGGGATACCTTTAAAATAGTTTGTATAGTGCCTACGCATTTCAAAAATCCCAAGCTTGTCGCCCTTCCAACGAATTGAAAAATCTAGATGCTTTCGGGTAACGTCCAATCGATCGGCAAAGGTGGGCGCAGGCAGATGTTCGCCTGTTTTGATAAAGTGTTTTACTTCATTAAAAAACCAAGGTGCACCAATGGCCGCTCGACCGATCATCACGCCATCAACTCCGTAACGGTTTTTGTATTCGACTGCCTTCTCGGGTGAATCAATATCACCATTGCCGAATATAGGAATGTGCATGCGCGGATTTTCCTTTATTTTTCCGATCAACGTCCAGTCGGCACTACCCTTGTACATTTGAACGCGCGTGCGCCCGTGGATTGTTAGTGCTTTAATGCCGATGTCTTGCAATCGTTCGGCCACTTCTACAATATTTTTTGTATTGTCATCCCAACCTAAACGTGTTTTTACAGTAACGGGCAAATGAGTGGCCTTTACAATATCGGCTGTCATTTGCACCATCTTCGGGATGTCTTGCAGTAATGCTGCACCTGCTCCTCTGCAAGCCACGGCTTTCACTGGGCAACCATAATTAATATCTATCAGGTCAGGGTTTACTTCTGTGGCAATTTTGGCAGACTCCACCATGTTGCCAATATCTCCACCAAATAATTGAATGCCGATAGGGCGTTCGTATTCAAAGATGTCGAGCTTTTGGCGGCTCTTGGCGGCATCGCGTATCAACCCTTCCGAAGAGATAAATTCCGTATACATCAAATCGGCACCGCCCTCTTTGCACACCGCACGAAAGGGCGGGTCGCTCACGTCTTCCATGGGCGCCAGTAGTAGCGGAAACTCGCCTAATTCAATGTCTGCAATCTTGACCACTCGTTTGATTATTCGTCTAAAAACAGCGTTGTTTGCGGGCTATGCCGCTTACGCGACTGCAAAATTACTATTTATTCCATCATGGAGGTTAACGAAGAGAAACCTGTTTGGTTGGTTTTGCTACTGGTGATCGCCAGTGCCTGCGTGGGGGTATTGATGGGAAGTGCAATTGGTGCTGGTGTAGCCGCTTTGATTTACGAGGGTTCAGGGAATTTTTCACAGGCCATGTTAAATCCAACGGATGAGAGCTTGCGGATTCCGCTGTTGATTGTTCAGGGGATCACCACCGTCTTTGGGTTTTTGATTGTACCCTATTTGGTATGGAATGCCCTCCGAAAAAAAGGCATCAGCTATTTCGTGGGCGCTGGGTTTTCGGCTGCTTCTCTACTTCTGGTTTTTGTTATCGTCATCGCTTTTGCGGTGGCGGATTCTGCTATTATTGAATGGAATCAGAATATCCACTTTCCTGAATTTCTTAAGTCATTTGAAGAATGGGCAAGAGCTAAAGAAGATCAACTTGCAGAGTTGACCAAGATGATCACCAACTTTCAATCGCCTCTAGAATTTACTATTGCTTTAGTTGTGGTAGCAATTTTCGCGGGCATTTGCGAGGAGTTTCTGTTTAGAGGCATTATTCAAACGGAGCTTTTCAGAGGCACCAAAAATATCCATGTGGCCATTTGGGTGTCAGCATTTTTGTTCAGCGCCATCCACGCCCAATTTTTTGGTTTTGTGCCCCGCATGTTGTTGGGAGGATTGTTTGGTTACCTATACTACTGGTCCGGTAATTTGATCGTTCCGATGTTTGCTCATTTTGTCAATAATGGGTTTGCTCTCACTGCTATGTATTTGTACCAACAAAATGTGGTAACTACCAATTTAGATACTCCAGAATCTGCTCCATGGCCTGCCGTTATTATTTCAGTTGGCGTGGTGGCCATCATTTTATTTTATTTTAAAAAGAAATTCCAATCCTCTAATCCTATCTTGACTTGAGCGCCACGACAACAAAATTCAGTAACCTGCCTGCTCGCCTGGCTACGGCTCTCTTAGGTGCCGCGGGAATCATTTTCGGAATTGTTTACAGTGAGTGGACTTACTTGATCGTATTTTTTATTATATGTGTTTTTTCCTTGCGGGAATTTTATAAGCTCGCTGGCTTAGACGGAATGATTCCGCAAAAAACATTTGGGACAATTTGTGGGCTTACTATTTTCTTTCTTTCGTTTTTCATTGAGCGTGGTTCGATTTCGTATCGCTACTATTTTATTTTCTTTCCGCTGTTGTCGTGTGTATACATGATCAAGCTCTATAAAAAATTTGAGCGAAAGCCTTTTACCAATATTGCCTTTACTTTTTTAGGGATATTTTATATCGCAGTGCCACTGGCACTTTTGCACATTGCTGCGTTTGAAGATGGGGAATATAATTTCCAAATCATTTTTGGCTGTCTTTTTATTTTATGGGCAACGGATACCGGTGCTTACTTTGCGGGATCACTATTTGGCAGGCGTAAATTATTCGAACGCATCTCTCCTAAAAAATCGTGGGAGGGCGTCATTGGCGGGGCGCTGCTAGCCTTTGCGATGGCGTTTGGTATAGCCTACTTTTTTACTTCGTTGGCGCTGTGGCAGTGGCTGTGGATTTGTGCGATCATCATTGTGGGCGGTGTGTATGGCGACTTAGTAGAATCGCTTCTCAAGCGAAGCATTGAAATCAAAGACTCTGGTAACAGCCTACCAGGGCATGGAGGGTTCTTGGATCGGTTCGATGGATTGTTTATTTCGGCACCGTTTATCGTGGCATTCTTAGAGATATTTTAGGGACACCTTTGTTAAATTTCAACGCCTTCGTAAATCTCTTTAAGTGATACTGCTAGGTCAAGGTTTGAGTTTGTTAGTTGGCTTGTGATATCGATGGCTTCGCTTAGGAGCCACGTGTTGTCAGATTGGTTTTTCAAATATTTCTCAATTCGATATTCAAAAGATGAGATGGTCCAATATTCTTTCAAAGAAGGAATTACACGGTAACGCATGAATTTTCTTCCTGTATCATAATCTGCCGAAGAGGGGGAAAGTATTTCGGCTATAAAAATAGGATTGAGCAGGGTATCAAATTCAGCATCTAGAAATTCTTCTTTACCACAGACAACCAAAATATCTGGGTAGGTATAAAAAGCAGTCCCCGGTGTATGGAGCCTCATGTCATTTGAGTACGGTGTAGATGCCTTTCCTTTCAATTTTGCGTTCAGAAAAGAAACAAAATTAATAGCAATGATATTATGACTTAGTGAAGCCCCCGACATGGCAAAAACCTTACCTTTAAAATATTCGCTTTTGGTATGGGCAACCCGTCTAAAGTCAAGTATTCTTTTTCAGTGTAAGTTTTCTTTTCGGCAATTATTGACATGCTTATGGTTTTGACTAAGTCAAATATACAAAATTCAATGCTGCCTTATAAAGGCACATCGGCAGAGGATGGAGTCCCAATAGCTATCGGGATTTGAGCCCGAAGTGGAAAGCGTGTTGGATGGCGAGTGCTAACAGCCTGGCTCAAGCCAGTTGGTTTTGAGCACAGGCGCGAGGGATGCCACCAAGAAATGATTTGGAATTAAAACAAAATTCGCTGGTTTGCTCGCTGGCAGCTATTTTATTCAGTTTGTTTGGTGCGTAGCCATAGAAAGTACTTTTTCAATTTGATTCATCCCGTTTGGCCAAATTTTTTATCTTTGCAACCGATTTCGGTTGACTACTATTGATCGAAACCTTAAACAAAAAAACTTTACAAATGGCTTATATCGAACCTGCTCCGCTACTTGACAAAGAGAATCCGTTTGAAGCAATGATGTCACGCTTCCGCACTGCCTCCCAAATTTTAGGATTGGAAGAAGAAGTGTACAATGTGTTGAAAGTGCCTGCGCGGCAGGTGATCGTTTCGCTTCCAGTAACAATGGACGATGGAAGTATTAGGGTTTTTGAGGGATACCGCGTAATTCACTCCACTATTTTGGGACCTTCTAAAGGGGGTATTCGTTTCGACCCGCATGTAAACTTAGATGAAGTAAAAGCACTGGCTGCTTGGATGACGTGGAAGTGTGCAGTAGTAGACATTCCGTATGGTGGTGCAAAGGGTGGCGTTGCGTGCAACCCGCGTGAGATGAGTGCAGGAGAGATTGAGCGATTGATGCGCGCCTACACGGTGTCGATGATTGACATATTCGGACCGGATAAAGACATTCCTGCACCTGACATGGGCACTGGCCCACGTGAGATGGCGTGGTTGATGGATGAATATTCTCGCACACAAGGCATGACGGTGAATGCCGTAGTAACAGGCAAGCCAATTGTATTGGGTGGATCTTTGGGAAGAACAGAAGCTACCGGCCGTGGTGTAATGGTGTCTGCATTGGCTGCAATGGAAAAGCTAAAAATCAATCCATACAAAGCAACGTGTGCGGTGCAAGGTTTTGGAAACGTGGGTTCATGGGCAGCTCGCTTATTGTCTGAGCGTGGATTGAAAGTGCAGGCGATTAGTGATTTGGGTGGTGCGTACTACAATGAAAACGGAATTGATATTGAAGCTGCAGTAAAATACCGCGATGCCAACAAAGGATCTCTGGAAGGTTTTGCTAACGCTGAAAAAATTGTAAGTGGTGATATTTTAACGTTGGATGTAGATGTGTTGGTGCCGGCCGCTACAGAAGACGTGATCACGGGCAGCAATGCCGGAAAGATTAAAGCCAAGTTGATTGTAGAAGGTGCCAATGGCCCGACCTCCTCAAAAGCAGACGCAATTATTTACGAAAAGGGAATTAGTGTTGTGCCCGATATTCTTGCGAATGCCGGTGGCGTAACGGTTTCATATTTCGAGTGGGTACAAAACCGCTTGGGCTACAAGTGGACGGCTGACCGGGTAAACCGCAGAAGCGACCGGATCATGAAAGACGCCTTTGATAACGTATATAAAACAGCTGTTGAATACAAAGTGTCGTTGCGCATTGCCGCCTACATGGTGGCAATTGACAAAGTAGCGAAGACGTATAAGTATAGAGGAGGATTTTGATTGAATGATCCTTTCAATTTTTCAAAGCCCCAACGATGGGGCTTTTTTTATTTTCATTTTTTTTCGTTGGATCGGATTGATCAGTAGTGAGCGGTGGTTTCGTGCTTTCTTTTATCAATACAGAAACCCAAATAACCAAAGAGGTATTTTGTTTTTAAACCCTGTCTCAATCCCATCAGCCGCGATAAAACTATTTTTCAGATCTTTGATTTGATCGAACGTTTTGTTCTTTCCACCAATCTCAAATACTTTATTCTTGTCAATCAAAAAATCTCCCTTATCAGTGTAATGCACTTTTGATTCTGCCTGTAGCTGATTCATAAAAAAAGTTTCTCGCACGGTACCAATACTGGGTTGCTCATGTTCCAATGCATACATCAGGTTTGTGTTGTTTAGGTAAATTTTTTCGGGTTTGTTCATATATCCATCTCCAGCTTTTGGAGATTTCAATAGCCCAATTAGCTGCGCTTTTCGCAGGTAATCCAAGTAAAGCAAAACACTGCCTCGAGTAGCGTTGGTCTGCTGACTGAGCTTCTCAATATTTGGCTTAAACGGCACGGACGTGGCGATAATGTAGAGTAATTTTTTCAACTTGTGAATAGTCGAATAGTCTATCCGCTCAACAGATGGTAAGTCTAATTCCAATACTAAGTTAACTGTTGCAGATAAACGTTGAAGATAGGTACTCTTGTTTTCTAGAAAATAGGGATAATAGCCGTGCTTTAGATAATTCTTGAATTCCATTAATGGTTTAATCTCTGTAGCGATCTTTTTTGACAGCGATACGTGATTGTTAATGATGTCCATTACTGTTAAGACCGGAAATTCCTTTCCTGAATTCATGATTAGGTATTCGCGAAAGGACAGGCCAAGCATTTCGTACACCACCGCGCGTCTGCTCAAATCACCTTCGCTTTTGTGGACTTGCAACATCGATGACCCCGTAAAAACAATTTTGAGATCGGCATATGTATCATATGCATTTTTTATTTCACGGCTCCACCCGGTATATTTATGAACTTCATCTATAAACAAGTAGCGGCCACCTTGTTTTACAAAATCATCTATCACATCGATGAGCCTGTTTGTAGTGAAGTAAATATCATCTAGGCTGATGTACAGGGCATCTTCGGATTGTGGATAATTTCTTTTAATGTACTGTAGCAGGAGCGTAGTCTTACCACACCCACGTGCGCCCATAATGGCAATCAACCGATCCTTCCAGTCTATTTTTACCGCGAGGTAACGCTCAAAATCAATTTTAATGCTTCTAAGCTTAAGGGAAGAAGTTTCAAAAAGTTTTTCCATTGTAGGCTAAAGCATAAATGTAAACGTTTTTTATAAAAAACAAAAAAGGTATTATATTGTATTATATAATAAACGATTTTAATCGGATTAGTGCAGAACCCCGTGCTGTAAGCGTCTCGCTTGTGTGCTTCTATCAGAAAGTATAGCTCAGTTCGATCAAACTTATCTCTTGCTCAAGTTTACCAGAATGGTTTTCAAAAAAAGTTTACCTGCATTTTAAAAATTAGAAAGGACTCTTTTCTAATACCGCCATAGCTGCATTATGGCCAGGTATTCCACTCACACCTCCACCACGTTTGGCACCGGCTCCACAAATAAAAATACGAGGGTCATCGGTTTCTACACCCCAACCGGGCGTTTCCTCTTCTTCGCGGAATGGAAAGGCGAAGTCTTGATGAAAAATATTTCCACGCGGCAAGCCAATGGCCTCTTCAATATCGAGCGGAGTCTTCGTCTCAATGGTTAACTCGCCATTTTTTGCGGTTGCCAACACCGACTCAATTGGGTCAACCAAATATTGGTTGAGTGACTGTAGTGCGGCCTTCTTTGCATTTTCTCTTTGTCTATCATGGTCAACATCAAAGAGCGCTGCGGGTGTATGCAAGCCAAATAGCGTAAGCGTATGATATCCTTTATTTTGTAATTCAGCACTTAGTATGCTGAGATCCGTTAGCGTATGGCAATAAATTTCCAGCGGAAGTTGGTCTGGAATCTTACCTGCGTATGCCTGTTGATAGGCTGCTTCCAACTGACTGAAACTTTCATTGATATGAAAAGTCCCTGCAAAGGCATCACGCGGATCGGCACCTGATTTCAATCTTGGCAACTGCTTCACCAACATGTTGATTTTTAGTTGAGCTCCTTCTAAACTAGTAGGTGGATTTTTACCTCTCACCTTTGCCAATACCTGTGGTGCAGCATTGGAAAGCAAATAGTCGGCAGCGAAACTTCTTCCATCTGCTAATGTCACTCTCACTTCTGTTGAATCAGATTGCACTTGTGCAACACGACTGTTCACTAAAATGGAAACCCCTGCCGAAGTTGATACGCGTTCCAACTCACTTACGAGCGCACCCATTCCGCCAACGGGTACTTTCCACTCTCCATTTCCATTGCCAATTAAATGATAGAGAAAACATTTGTTGGCTTGCAGCGAAAAAGCGGACGTAAACGTGCCGATCAACGCATCGGTAAGCACCACCCCGCGCACAATGTCATTTGTAAAATTTTGTGTAATCACATCCCCAATAGGTCGTTCTATCAAATCATTCCACACTTCATTCAAACCAATTTCTGATTTCAGCTGTGAACGTGTGGGCAGCGGCTTCAGCAAACTTGGAGCGATGCGTTGCGCAAACACTGCAATCTCTCGATAAAATTTTTGCCAAGCTTTCATTTCAGTCTCCCCATTTTCTAATGCTTTAAATGAGTGAGCCGTTTGCGCATCCCACACTTTGGAGATATGCAAACCCGTTTCTTTTCCGCTAGAAGCAAACGGAGTATAACTAGCAACTTCTCTTGATAAGGTTTTGAAATTGAGCTGTAAGTCGTTGACAATTTTATCGGGCAGCAGCGAAACGAGGTACGAGTAGCGCGATAGGTGTGCATCAAAATCTGGGAATACGCGCACGCTTGCTGTCGCCCCACCGATTTCAGCATTTGCTTCTAGCAGCACCACCCGCTTGCCGGCTTTGGCCAAATAGGTGGCCGCTACCAACCCGTTGTGGCCAGCCCCGATAATTACAACATCATATTTTTCAGTAGCCATATCTCAACTAAATATCTTGATGGCTCGAAGATATAGATAGTGACAGTTTTATTTAAATTCTATCATGAATTACATAGAGGCAAGGACCGATCATGAATTACGCGGAGTCATTGAGATGGGAGAATCTGCTGCGAAGGAATTTACTTTGACTGCTAAATTATCAATTAGCTGTAAGGAATGGAAACGGCTTTTGTTGGCGCGCGTTTGCAACGCGTGGCCGTAATAATATCGATTAAGCCACACTTTTCACACTGCACCTAAGCCTTCCCTGCAAACAAAGCAACATGGTGGAATTAGGGCTGCACGCGTTGCAAACGCGCGCTAACATGATGGATTAACTTCACCTTTTCCCTTTCCGTTTAATACCGCTTCGTTACTGAAACAGCACCGAGGGGCGGTTTGCAACCTTTGTTTACACAACGATTGCAATAGACCTAACATCATCTTTTATACAGCAGGCCTTTGATTCACATCAAGGCTTCGCGACACACCTTGCGCCAGATTGGAGAAAGACACCAATAGGGGCGGGTGCCTGATGATCTTGCTGAGTGGCAGAAGTGCCGTGAATTACCGTTCGCGAAAGCGAGGCGCAGAAGCAGAAACCCTGATAGCTTAAGTCTGGTTTTTTTTATTTGCAATGCGAATGATAAAATAACCGATCACACTGGCTACTAAGGAAGCAGCAAGTACGCCCAACTTAGCTTGCACCGCATAATCTTCCTGCCGAAATGCCAAGCCTGAAATGAATAAAGACATGGTGAACCCGATGGCTGCCAGAAATCCCGCCCCCCACATATGCCACATGTTAACCCCTTGTGGAAGCACCGCCCATTTTAAGCGGAGCATGAGGTAGACAACCCCTACCACACCGAATACTTTTCCCACCAGTAGCCCGAAGAAAATACCGGCCGCTATCGGGCTTTGAATTTGGGTTGTGAAATTGCTGGTTAATTCTACCCCAGCATTGCTTAACGCAAAAATGGGCATTATAACAAATGCTACAAACGGATGCATGGCATGCTCAATTCGTTGTAAGGGGGTGAGCGCCTGTTCCGAGAACTTTGCAATCTTGGATAGAATTTTGAATTGCTCGTTTGATACGGTCGGTAGTGTATTGACTTCGGCAGATTTAAATTGAGCCAAAAGCTGTTCCGATTTTTGCGTGAAAAAGCCA
>JBBSCN010000037.1:0-21634 GCA_038250265.1 Cytophagales bacterium
AAAAAGGGCCTGATGAAGGCCTTTTTTTATTACCGTTAATTTGTTCTTTGCTTAGGCTACCTGAGCTTCCAATTTTCCGGCAAGAACAGATTTTGGCACCGCACCCACTTGCCTGTCTACAATTTGTCCGTTTTTAAATACCAACAAGGTGGGAATAGAGCGCACTCCAAAGCGAGCCGTGATGGTTGGATTTTCATCCACATTTAATTTTGCTATTACTGCCCTGCCATCAAATTCAGTGGCTAGTTCTTCCACAACAGGGCCGATCATTTTGCACGGGCCGCACCACTCTGCCCAAAAGTCAACTAAAACAGGTTTATCGCTTTTCAATGTTTCGTCAAAAGTTGCATCGGTTAGTTCTAAGGTTTTTCCCATGGGAGTATTTATTTATAAAATGGATTTTTAAATTTCTGTTTCTTCCAACACAAAGGTAGGAGAAAATGTTCCAACCTCTGTTTTTTGCGTCAACTTTCATGGCGCACCGATCTCTTTCTAATTTTTTACAGTCGTGGCTCTGACATTCTCTTGTTTTACAGCCAGTCCCGTAGTGAAAAGTAATTTTACCAAATCAGCGACATTTTTACTTTTCGTCTTATGCATAATCGATTTTCGATAGCTGCTAACCGTAGATGTAGCGAGCCCTAGTTTATCCGCGATCTCACTTGTTCCAAGTCCGTCCTTCAACAAATTTGCCACCTGAGTTTCCCGGGGCGAGATATCAAGCTGAGCAAGTAGTTGTCCGCTTTTTCCTTTTGTTAAAGCCAACGTATCGACTACTTGTTGAGTAAAATATTGTCCATCCTGAATCACATTAATGAGGGCCTTTTCAAGCTCATTTGGACTTGAATCTTTTAGCAGAAAGCCATCGGCTCCAACGGCTACCAAATGTACGATCAACGCGGGCTCATCAAATTGTGTGAGAATAATCACTTTCACATGCGGATACTGTTTTTTGATTTCCTTCAGACATTCTATTCCATTCATTCTAGGCATCTGAACGTCCAGTAAAACAATATTGATCGGTGAGCCCTTCAGTACTTCGAGTGCTTCAAATGCATCCTCCGCCTCAAAAAAAATTAGATTTAATGGAAAAGTTGCCAACAATCTTACAAGCGACTTTCTAAAAAGTTGATGATCGTCAACAACCAATAGATTAACTTTTCCCATAGAAGTTTGAGCAAGATAGTCTACTGCAATAATAGGAAAAAATGCAATACCCCATTTATGGGGTATTCGAGGCTTTTAATATACTGTTATTTTTGCCGAATAATTACATCTCACTTTCAGCATGAACTTCCTCAATTAAATTGAGGTGAATTACACTTAATTTCGAATGTTCTGGTGAGCGTAGAATTTATTGCCAATTTAGCGAAGCCCGTAAGCGGGAAAAATCAAAAAAAGATCAATTCAAATTTACCTATAGCTGTAATGACTAGATTCTCGACCACTCTGATATTTTTTGTTGGTGCTTATTTGATATTGCTAAGTGGGCAGTGCGTTCTTGGGCAGGATGCTTCCAAAGACGTCATCAAATGGAAAATTGCACTAGATATTGATTTATCAGCTGACTCTACAGCGTTGGCATATGAATCCTATTTCGTAACGTTCGGCCAAAGCAAAGTTGAATGGATCACACAACGAACGGATGAAACCCAACAAGTGAGTACTGTAACAAATACATTAGCCATTGTTAATGTAATTAAATCGTGGAGAAACATTAACGAAGATGGCGAGGTGAAATTTAATGTTACGATGAACAAATCTGCTGGCACTCTAACTATAAAAAGGACAAATGGAAAATACAATATAGCCCTCAATTTATCGGGGAAAACGGGAGGCAAACTGAATAAAGTGTTCAAGATTGTTAACGTAGCAAAACAATAAATTAGATCGATCTATGAGAGCGTGCGTTTTGAGTTTCATTTTTAGCGGATTAACGTTATTGCCATTTTCAATAGTAGCTCAAATCACTGGCGCCACCTCCGTTAGCGTGGGGCAAACTGTTCAATACAGAATGGGTGGAACAAGACTCGTTTTGGAGGGTTGCCCCTATTGGAGCTTGAGTGGCAATGGTACCATTGTAAATGAGGACGCAAGAACCGCTACGATCAATTGGACGGCAGCAGGCACGTCAATTATTTGGTTTTCTGATGATTGTGCCGGAATCTTCTCATCGTTATCAGTTACCATTTTAGGCCCCGCATGCGCTGCAGCAACTCCAAATACTACTTTCAGTTACAGCGCGAATACATGCGGTACAAAAACAGTAACTTATCCATCAGTTCCCCCAAGTGGCGAAACCTGGTATTGGCAGGATAATACCCTAGGCACAAGTACCGCCAATTCTTCCTCTAGTTATCAAATCAATACTTCGGGGACTTACTACCTACGGTCATACGCAAATTGTGGAACGTGGAGTAGTGCATTGGCTACTACTTTCGTTACCTTCAATCCAATTCCATCACCAGTCGCTTCATTTTCGGGTGGGTCGGTCTGTGGTACTGGTATTGTCAACCTAACAGCATCTCCAGGAGCAAATGCAAATTCGGTGAAATGGTATGAGACCAACGGAACCTTTCGGTTTACCGGGCTATCCTATCAAACGCCTAGCATCGCGGCAACTACCACCTACTACGCCAGATCGATTAATACCTCAACAGGCTGCGAATCGGCTGCACCGGGTTCTCCCGTGGTGGCAACAGTGAATGGCACACCGCCCCCGCCCAACCCTGCCAATTCTCCTGCTAGCAGGTGCGGTCCGGGTAGTTTGACGTTGACTGCCTATCCGCCCTATGGCCAATTGTTGTGGTACACTACGACTACAGGCGGTAGCCCGTTGGGCTCGCCCACCAGTAGCTCAATATTCGTTACACCCACCATTTCTTCTACTACTACGTATTATGCCGAGCATATTTATGGTGGCTGTGCGAGTGCAACACGTTTGGCCGTGACTGCAACCATTAACCCAATCCCTACTACACCAGTAGCGACTGGAACTACAGTTTGTTATGGTAAGGCTGTAACGCTGACTGCAACCCCCGGCAGCAATGGCAACACAGTGAGATGGTATAATCAGTCTAGCGGAGGCAGTTTATTACAGACGGGTATCTCTTTTACTACCCCGCAACTTACTGGCAATGCCACCTATTTTCTGAGTAGTCTAAACACCTCCACCAATTGCGAAAGTAGCCCAAGAATGCAAGTTAATGTTCCCGTTGACCAAAGCACCAACAACCAGAATTACATTAAGGTAGAAGATCTTTTGGTGTCTGGTTTTTCTACCCCACTAAGCCTCGACAATGCAACCGTCACTCAAAAGAAAACGAGTTATCAGTATTTTGATGGGCTGGGTAGATTAATTCAAAGCATTGGTGTGAATGATTCGCCTACGCTCAAAAATACAATTTCGCCAGTGGCCTATGATCAGTTTGGACGGACACCTCTAAACTATTTGCCCTATACCGTAACGCAAGAGTGCATCGATTTGCGCACTTCGTGGGCTGTAGAACAAGCAGGATTTTATAATCCTACTAACGGCCTATATAACAACCTTATTAAAACCGACTACGCTCCTTTTTCTGCCACAGTGTTCGAAGCCTCGCCTCTCAACCGAATTCTGCAGCAGGGTGCTCCCGGCAGCGCATGGCAACCCGATCCTGTAAATCCAAACGCCCCAACAAACAAGGCTGTTAAAACTGATTACTTGGTAAATGTAGATGGTACAGCTGTTGGCCAAGAACGCATTGCGATCTTTAACGTTGTTTCAAATTTGCCAACTACAAATTCCTTCTACGCATCGGGTACGCTTTACGTGAATGTCACGCGAGACGAAGAAAATCGGCAAGTGCGCACCTACGTAGACAAAGAGGGTCGTACTATTTTAAAGAAAGTCCAGTATGTAGAATCGGCAGTAGCAATTAACGATGACACCCACTGGGCACTTACCTACTATGTCTATGACGATATTGACAATTTGAGGTTTGTGTTGCCACCCGAATTCTGCGCGCGGCTCACAAACTTTAATGCAGCTTCACCAACAGCCAAACAGTCGTTACTCAATGCGTGGGCATTTCAATATCTTTATGACATGCGCCAGCGAATGCTTTCCAAGCAAGTGCCAGGTGCCAGCGCTACAGAAATGGTGTATGACAAATACAACCGCCTTGTACTGACGCGCGATGGCAACCAGAGAAACGCGAATAAGTGGCTTTTTACGAAATACGATCAGCTGAACAGACCTATCCTAATAGGGGAATATAGCAGTACCAACGACCGGACTGCTATGGAAACCGCGGTCAATACTTTTTACACTTCGAACCCCACCAGCCGTTTTGAAAGCACAGCGGAAAGCGCGATTGGGTACACCACAACGGCTACATTCCCAAACACCATCACCAGTAACGACCTGCTGACCATCACGTATTATGACAACTATAGCTTTATCTCCAACCTATCGCTGGGCACCGCCTACAATTTTGCACTGCCAACCGGGTTTAGTGGTGCATATAATCAACAAGTAAGAAACTTAACTACCGGCAGCAAGATAAAAATAGTAGGTTCTGCCAATTGGCTGGTGGCAGTATCTTATTATGACGACCGCTATCGCCTATTACAAACAATTGCAGACGACCATAAGGGCAATAAAAATAGAGTGACCAATGCGTATTACGGCATCACCAATTGGGTGACCAAGTCCCTGCAAGCGCATGGCTCACTTTTCACGCGCCTCACCGAAACAGACTACGACCACCGTGGCCGGGTGCTACGCACCTTCTCCACACTAGATGGTGGAACGCGCACACTCCTTGCTGCTAACACTTACAACGAACTCGGTCAGTTGGTTGAAAAGAACCTCCATAGCACTGACCCTGCACAAACCGTTTTTCTTCAATCCAACGATTACCGCTACAACATCCGCGGGTGGATGACCCACATCAACAATAGCCAATTGACCAACGATGGCACATTTAATAATGACGCCAATGATTTGTTTGGGATGCAGTTGCTGTATAACGAAGCCGCAGAAACGGTAAATGGCACTGCTACCCAGCCGCAGTTTAATGGCAATATTGCAGCCACTAAGTGGAAGATGAATAATCTGATAGATGCATCTGTAGAGAAAATTTATAATTACACTTACGATCCGCTCAACCGATTAAAATCAGCCGGCTATGCTACTGGCACTACGGGCGCATGGACTACCAATGGAGGAAACTTTGATGAGCAGCTTGCCTACGACAAAAACGGAAACATCACATCACTAAACCGCTATGCCCTTTTTGGTGGCACGAAGCAGCTTATTGACCAACTGGCTTACGAATACAAAGGGGGAGGTAGCAACCAGCTACAAACCGTTACGGATGGCTCTGCACACTATCAGCCCGGAAAGAAAGATGCTGGTTTTGTGGAAGCCACCCACGCAGCTGGGGTGCTGGAAATGGACTACGACTACAATGGCAACCTCAAGTATGACCTTAACAAAAGCATTACCGCCATCACTTACAATTACTTAAATTTACCAACGCTTGTTACCATCAGTGGTGGCAAAACCATTGAATATACCTACGATGCTGGCGGCACCAAATTGAAATACAAGGCGATTGACAACGGTACTGTGTTAAAAGAGAGCGACTACATTAATGGCATTCAATACGAAGCGGGGCAATTAGCTTTTGTGATGACGGGCGAAGGCCGTGCCATGAAGCGGGGCACCAACTGGGAATACGAATACCACCTGAAAGATCACTTGGGCAACACGCGCGTGGCATTTGGAAACTTGCAAGATGTGGACGCGTATATGGCCACAATGGAACCAGAAAAAGCTGCCGTAGAAGAGATAGAGCAAAACAGCACAACCGGTTTGAAGTATGTAGCCAACAGAAGAGACGGCCTCTTTAACCATACCGTAGCCGACAAAGATTCACCCGTTCCCTCCAAGAGTGCTTGGCTAAATGGTGCCGTTGGCCGTGAAATGGGCCCCGGCAGAAGAATAGACGTAACGAGTGGCGATAAACTAAAGCTGGAAGTGTATGCGCGCTATGTATTAAGCAGTGGCAATGCGAGTGATGTAGTGGCCAGTTTGGTTGGGGCGGTTACCACCGCCTTCAACATAACGGCAGCCGAAAATCTTGTGGCCTACAATGGCATGAACAACAACTTGCCCGGTTTTAGCAATGGCATTACCTACAGCAACGGAGACCCTAAGGCTTATTTCAACTACATTCTGTTCAACACCAACTATACCAGCTCGCAATATGGCTATGTAGTAATGCCTGCGGCAGCGGCAAATGGATGGCAGAAGCTAAGCCTGGAGGTGCCAGTGCCTGTGGGCATGACGGGCTTTGCCTACGTATGGGTAAGCAACGAAAGCAACTACAACGTATACTTTGACGACCTTAAAATCATTCACGAAAAAACTACGAGCAGCTTGAAAGTAGTGCAGGCACAGGATTACTACCCTTTTGGGTTAGCATTCAACAACTACCAACGAGATAATACCCCAGTTAACCGATTTAAATACAACGACAAAGAACTACAAGATGAATTTGCATTGAATTGGGAGGATTACGGGGCAAGGATGTACATGGCGGAGATCGGCAGGTGGATTAGCCCGGATCCATTGGCAGATGAAAGATGGTCTTATAGTCCTTATAATTTTGTCCAAAATAATCCCATTATTAGGATTGACCCTGATGGGATGTTGGACGATTATGCAATGAACACCGAGACCGGGAAGATCACCCTGATAAAGGTGGTGCCGGACGATAAAACAGATAAATTGGTTGACTCCAAGGATAACAGCACTGTCATAGCGAAGGATGTGGACAAGGGGATTTTAAAAGACGGACTAAACATAAAGCAAAATGGTTTGGAAACCACCAATGTTCAAGGGGGCACCCAACTCGCGGTTGATATCTCTAAATATACATCTGAAGAGATAGTTGGGGTTGAGTATAAAAATAGTGAGGGAGGCAAATTGCTTGAGATAAGACCTTATGAAGGGCAAGTTGTAACTATGAAGGGTGGTTATGTTGATAAGATGAGGTCAGGGGCGAGTCAAGAGATAAAATCTACGTATACTTCCAAAACCGGGAGCTTTACAGGAACCCCCACTAGAACATTTCATACTCATCCAGGTCATCCAAAGGCTAAACCAGGAGGTCATATAGGAACAGCTATTCCGACTGGTGGCGATATAAGTATTGCAAGGGACAATGCTAAATCAAATAACGTATGGATCCCATATACAATTTTTGGTAAGAATGATGCGACAATAGATGGAACTACTTTCAATACTTCAACTTACAGATATACAGATAGAGGATGGGACATAAAATATATTCCTAAGAAAAAATAAGTAAAATATGAGATATCTGTTGTTGACTAAGTTAACTACTGTAACCATCTTGATGTGTTTAGTGGCTTGTGCTCAAAAGGTTCAAGAAAAAGATACGAAAGATGGATTCAAATTTTCAGCTTCGGAAATAGACGAACTGCTGACACTCTTGAAAGTGGATTCCGGTACAGTGCAAAAGCTACATATTCGATTTTCTGAGCATCTCAATGATAGCTCTGTTATCATTAGCATCTGGCAAAATCAAAAGTGGCCGACAAAGGATTTGAAGGTTTGCGAAATTCTAAAATACAAGGGAAGTAGTGTCTTTATTTATGATACTATCTGTTCATTGATTGTTCCAGATAGCCTTAAATCAAAGGACAACCAATCTCCATTTTATATTCCAGACTCAGGGTTTTGGGAAGTTTTGGCTATGAGACGGAATGGAGTGATTGTTTATTACAAAATCTCATTTTTTGTAAATTATGAACGTGAAATAAACGACTCTTTGTCTGAGAATCATTTTCTCGATAAAAAATGAGTGACTAGAAAATGGAATTTCTAAACCTTCCGCTGCCTTTTTTGGTGTTTATCACGTGGACCAACAAACAAGACGAAAGGTAGTGGGATGGAAGGGGTAAAAGATTGACACAAAGGATGATTGATTTGGAATAGCATCCGGAATTCACCCCTCTAGCGCAAGCGTCTCGCTTGTGCTGAGAATGGAATAGGTTAGAGCGAACCAATACAAATTGAAGGTTATGAAAGACCGAGATTTGGTGAACGAAAATTTTTAGGAACTAAGCGAGACTCTCGTGTTTGTTGTTGTTCACAAACAAGCTGAGAAGAAGTATTGATTAAGGAAACAAAAGAATGAACGGAGATAAAATATTTTCTAAAGTGAATCTGGAGTTTACATCGATTAGGCGGGGTACTGCAAAGGAGCTAGACCCCGGCAAAACGATAGACGTGAGTACTGGCGACAAACTAAAAATGGAAGTGTATGCGCGCTATGTATTAAGCAGTGGCAATGCGAGCGATGTAGTGGCCAGTTTGGTTGGGGCGGTTACCACCGCCTTCAACATAACAGCAGCAGAAAATCTTGTGGCCTACAATGGCATGAACAACAACTTGCCCGGTTTCACCAGTGGCATTACCTACAGCAACGGAGACCCTAAGGCTTATATAAACTACATTCTGTTCAACACAAACTACACCAGCTCACAATATGGCTATGTTGTAATGCCAGCTGCCGCGGCCAATGGATGGCAGAAGCTGAGCCTGGAGGTGCCAGTGCCTGTAGGCATGACGGGCTTTGCCTACGTATGGGTAAGCAACGAAAGCAATTTCAACGTGTTTTTTGACGACCTTAAAATAATACACGAGAAAACAAGTAGCAGTTTAAAAGTTGTGCAGGCGCAGGATTACTATCCATTCGGCCTCACCTTCAACTCCTACTCACGTGAAAACAGCGTACCGAATAAATACCAATACAACGGCAAGGAATTACAAGATCAGCTTGGTTTGGATTGGCTAGATTATGGCGCGAGAAAATATATGAGCGATATCGGGAGGTGGGGAGTTATTGATCCATTGTCTGAAAAAGGAAGAAGATGGTCTCCGTATGCATATACATTTGACAACCCTATTCGGTTTATTGATCCTGATGGAATGTGGCCGATAATTCCTTGGCCTTTGCAAAATGAGATTCGGAAATTAGAACGAACATTTGACAACATAGCTTATCGAATAAAAAAATCGTTAGACGATGCAGCAAGGAAAGCAAAAAATAGCGCTGAAAAGGCAGGCCAAGCATTGAAGATGAAGCTACCAGATGTATATATCGTATCTCCTTCAGGAGAAGGTCCTACGTCAACAAGTGGAACAAACAAGCCGAGGGGTAATCAATCCGTTTGGGTTCAAATGGATTTCCTTGTGAATTTTATGCTGGGAATAGGCCAACAGAGGTTGACACCTTCTAGACCTGAAAAGAACAGACAAGGAAGCGAAGGTGGGCAGGATTTAAAGAGCATAGGTAAAGGGGTAAACAAGGATCAGGATCTTCAATCTCTTGATGCTTTCCGTGACGAAGCTAATAGTAAACCAACACCAACTTATACAGTGTTTGGATGTGCTGGGTGCGGCAGAATCTGGAAGGATTCTGCGGGATTGTTGTTGCTTACGAATGACCCAATTAATGACGACACAAAGAATCGGTACCACATTGATGGAAGTAGTAAAAATGAAAAATAAGATATTATTGTTGTTCGTAACTTCTTTAATTCTCTTTTCATGCAAGGAAGCTGACAAAAGAAAGGAGTTTACAAACAATCAAGGACTATTGGTGAAAAGGCTATTTTATTCAGATAGCACGACAATAAAATATGAAAGGACGTATATTCGAGATACTGTTCCCGATGGGTACGGAAAGATTTTCTTTCCAAATGGAGCACTAGAATTTTACACTGAATTTTTTAATGGAAAAAGGTTTGGGAAGGAGATTCGGTACTATCTGAATGGAAAGCTGATGCGTGAGGGCTGGCATCAGAACGATCAAAAAGATAGCATTTGGACTTGGTATGACAGCCTTGGAAATATCCAGCGGAAAAATAACTGGAGGAATGGCGTATTAACTGGCGAACAGATAGAATACTATTCAAATAGAAAAATCAAACTATGCGAATTTTATGACCCTCACGGAAAAATTAGTTTTAAGGAAATTTATGATTTAGACGGAAAGCTTTTGAATAGAGAAGGCGAAAAAGGAATTTTTATTGTCGTAAAGACTCAACATTCTATTTATGATTGGAAAGTGGGCGAACCTTTTACGGCAAATATCTACTTTTATTTCTGTGGATCTGACGACCGAGGATATGTAGAAATAAACAGATTGGATGATAGTTTTATTATTAAGAAAAGTTTAGTTAAGTCAAGTGAGCCAAATTACTGGTTCTCTATTGATTTCAAAAAAAAGGGCATATATAAGTTAGTGGCAAGATATGCTAGTGATTCTAGCGCGAGTGTTGTAATGAAAATTAATGTTCAGCAATAATTTCCCTCGCTAGCGCGCTTTGACAACGCGATGCCGTCCGGGGTAATCGGTCTTTGGTTTCGTAGAGAATTTGAGTTTGACGTTTGGTAGTGAAAATTGAAATATTTGTTGCATGAAAAATACACTAGTAGGACTTGTTTTGGCTTCATTTGTTGTGTCCATTGGCATCTGCCAAGATTTAAAGCCCATCAAGCTAGTGCCTAGCCCAAATGCGGCAGCCCTCGGATTGTATGACAAAATACCTGTTAATAACTTTTCGGGTATGCCGGCCATTTCAATACCTATTCATGATATTGTTTACCGAGATATCAAGGTACCTATCTCGCTCAACTATCATGCAGCGTCTATCAAGCCAGACCAGCCCGTGGGCTGGGTTGGGTTAGGCTGGAGTTTGATGAGTGGCGGTGTAATTAGCCGCGAAATGAGGGGCTTTTATGATGAGTCAGTTACACCAAAAGGATTTTTGTTGAGTTACGATAAACTCAATGTCTCCAATTGGAATACCCAGGAAAAACTTTGGGAGTATTCTCAATCTCTTGAGGATGTATTTCCTGATGTGTTTCGGTTTTCCATGAACGGCTATTCTGGGGAAATCATTTTTAGCCATACAGGAAGTTGGGAAGTAATCTCTGACAAAAACATAAAAGTGGTTTTTGATAGAAATACCGATATCATCACTACGAGTAATGGAGACGTAAAAATGATACAGCAGTTTGTACTCATCACGGAAGATGGTATGAAGTACACTTTTGGCGGCAGCATGGATTTTATCGAATCTAATTATGTTGATATAGGTTTAGGTGAAGCCAAAGAAATAGCTACCAGTTGGTACCTGGCAAAAATAGAATCGCCTACTACCAAAGCGGTAGTAAATTATAAATATGTGAGGGGTAAGGACAACAGTACATCGAATCTTGGAGACCTTATGTATAGTCAAACCATCTATAACGAAGTCGGGCAAGTTTCAGTAGTAACGGGCGGTGAACTTTCTACAACGTGTAGTAACAATGTCTACATCAGTAATCCGAAAAGATCATTCAATTTTCACCATGTTATCTATTTAGATGAGATTTCTTATAGTGATGTAACGCTCAAGTTTCATCGTTCTTTTACCAGCGCACTCACCTTTCCCGTGAATGATTTAAAAATATGGCTTAATGATGGCAGAGCAATCCCTTCATTTCTTGATAGAATTAGGACTGCGTTGAATCAAACGTTACCACGGCCGAGTGATGCAAATCTTATTAAATGGATGAAGCTTGATTCCATATCTATACTTAAAAGTAATGTATTTGAGAAAGGATTTAACTTTCTCTACAACAACGGCACAAATACTACCACGCAACGATTAGCACTAACCGAGATAAAAGAAAAAGGAAAAAATAATCAGTATCAGCAACCTTATGCGTTTGCCTACTACAATCTTGATTTGATGCCTCCTTTCAATAGTAGTAAGGTCGACCATTGGGGCTACTACAACAATATTTTTGCTGACCCTTTTAATGTAGGGTCACTCGCTTACGCCAATTGGCGAAGACCTGATCCCACATACACTACGTATGGCGCACTTTCAAAAATAACTTACCCAACTAAAGGAACAACAGAGTTTTTGTGGGAAAGCAATGACTATGGGGCAAATGTACCAATTGTTCGAACCCAGCCACTCAATATGCACGCACCAAAGCTTGTGGCCGGAGGTCCTCGAATACGAAAAATTACAGCGACCGATCCGTTGACCAACAAAACACTCGTAAAAGAATATCTTTACGTAAAGAACTATACTCCTGGTGCGAATATCTCAACCTTACCAGCTAGTGGCGTGTTGGCCAGCCAAGTGCAATACACGTTTGATAGTTTCTCGGGTGCACGTGCATGGGGTGATTTTTCTTTCTCATTTTTCTTCTCGACTACAAATAATCAACTGCCAGTATACTCTTATAACTCAGGCAACCACGTTGGCTACTCTGAAGTTGTTGAACTTACTGGAAATGGGTACACCACTTACAAATACTCAAACTACGACAATGGCTATTTCGATCAGGCATTTGAGCAGACATTATTGCCAAACAGCCGAGCGTACACGAGCCCATATGCCGCCTACTCTACGCGCGAAATGACGCGCGGTAAATTGCTGGAGGAGTCCTCCTATAAGGCAGATGGAACGCCTGTCAAGGCTATTTTGTATCAATATGCTGATCCACAAATTGGGAATTCTTATTTTAGATTTTTAGATATCACCCTGAAAGTATTGTGTGACGGAGCTTCAGTGATTATTGGAACTTCCTATCGGAAATTCAATTTTAGGTTTTTGTTAGCATCCTCAACAGAAACGCAATACGATGGGGTGAAAAGGATAGAGATGCAATCTATTTACAGTTACAATCTTTTCGGTCAATTGAAGGAGGTAAAAAAGCAAAATCTTTCGAAAGGAAATAGTCGCATACAACGATTAAAATACGTTGGCGACTACCAAGCTACAGAAACACTTTGTCGTCAAGAGTGGACTAATTGCCGGGCAGGCTGTAATCAGCCAGACAGAAATGAACGGACTGCTTGTGAGGAAGAATGTAGAATTTCTTTCGAGACCTGTTCAGCAGAATTTTCCAATTCAGTTGACCTAAAACCATTGGAGTTTATGAGGATAAACAATATTATTTCAACACCCATTGAAGTAACAAACTTTGTTAACTATGGCAGTTCAAATCAGGTCATTGAATCAAAGCTTAATAAATTTGCATTTAATGCAGTAAGCAATACAGTTAATATATATCAAGTTTATAACCTCGAAGTTGACGCCAACGCAGCTTATTCTTTTTCTGAATCAATGGCCAATCTCGACAATTATCAACTTTCGATGGATCCTTTCTATAGGTTGTCTACGGAACTGGTAAAATACGATGATTTTGGAAACTTGGTGGAGGCAACCGATCAGTTGGGTATAACGTATGTACAATTGTGGGGATATGATGCCCGGTTTCCAATACTCCAAATAACGAATTCAACCTATACTTCAGTCGTTAGCGCACTAGGCACAAATCTGGCTCTATTGGCCTCTACAGCCATCTCAGCAGTTGATATTCGTGGGCTTGCCCAAACACTCAGGTCTGCTCTCCCAAATGCTCAAGTAAAGGCAAATGTCTTCCAGCCGATGAACGGCCTTATAGAGACAGTGGACGAAAACGGAAGCTTAGCAAAATTTGAGTATGATAATTTTGGGCGATTGTTGCACGTGATCGATAAAGATGGCGCTATCGTCAAAAGAGTAAGTTATAGCTATAAAAAGAACTAGTGTTGATTTAACTAGAGAAGTGCATTGCGGTGTAAACTAAAGATTATGAACGAAATGATGACTCAGTTTGGCATAGGAAGGAATATAATCTGTTGCTTTGGTGTCTATTTGGGACTTTCGACAAATGTTTTTTGCCAAGATCGACAACATCGATTGTCCATCCAGCCTAGTGTTGGCGTATTATTTTCTTCCCTCCGCGATGCAAAAAGCCCATTTGGAGATAATGCATCAAGTTTTGAATCCAGTACTGTAAGTAGCGAGACGTATGGCGCTCGAATTGCTTACCGCCTGAGCAAGCGATTTTCGTTGGTTTCAGGTTATGACTTTGTATCGATGAAATCCAACTCAGTCTATACCGGCTTTTTAGATTTTTTATTGGCTTCAAATTTTGATGCTTATACACGCGCTGAAATTGATCTTACTAACAGTTATCATCAAATACCGATACAAGTTAGAATTCAAATGGAGAGAAATCGCCTCTCTTTCTTTTTGGATGCAGGTTTATATGGGGCTATTTTAAAAAGCGAGTATCTAACAAGGAATATAAAGACGTTCTTAGCTGATGGAACGCTCGCATTTGAGGGGATGACGATAAAGAGAGATCATGGACGAACAAACGAAAAGGACTGGGGTGTTGCATTAGGGGGCGGCATATCCTATCAGTTGACGGAGCGACTTTCGATATTATTTAACCCTCGCGTGAGTTGGAGCCTCGAAAAAATGGATGGCGTCTACACAAATGATTCAGTAATCTATCCTCGAACTGTAGGGTTTTTCAGAGTTGTAAACGATTATTTTTCGTTGAATTCTAATGCCAAATATTTTACGATATCTTTAAATGGAGGCATTTCATATAAACTGCTATGATCAACCGAAACCAAGTAGTTTTTTGGTTTGTCATTTTTTTTTCGCTTTGCTTAAATCTTTCATATGGTCAAGCATTAAACGTCTCCCTATCACCTAGACACCTAACGAAAATCAATGAGAGTAGATCGGTACATCAGCGATTAAAAAAATATAAAAAGTTTTATCGCAAAGACAGTGCTAAGTATTTGAGAAATCTAAATACCTTCTATAAAAGAAAGTATGATAGTATATCCCGCTCGATGTTACACCAGAGGGAAGTAGCCAGACAAATGGCGAAAAAAGGTATCGCGCCTCGAATAGACTCTGCAGAAATGTTACAACAGTATGCCGCTTTGCTGCAGAGAGATTCATCTTTGACAGCCACGCTACACAAAGCGCAGAGTGAAGCAGATCAAATGGGGCTAAACAACTTGCCCGGTCCAAGCGTTTACCCTATGACCGCGCCTTTAGGCGATTCTAGCGAAGTAAGAAAAATAAGAATAAAGGCACTTGAAAAGGCAAAAGAAAAGTCATTAGCAAGTTTACCACGCGGTCAACAAAAGCAAGTGCAAGAAATTCAAAACGAGTTTGGCGCCTACTCCAATGAAGCAAAGCGGTACCTTGTTTTTTTGAAAGATTCGGTCGATCACCTCGATACGTTAAAGTCGCTGGCAGTAAGGCAGATCACCGAACAGGCAACTCGATTGGGCGAAAGCCAAATCAATCGACTAACTCCATTTGATAAGAGCCTGACAGAATTGAAGTCAACACCTGATCAATACAAACAGCAGGTGGAAGATTTAACAGACACGGCCAAGATGAAAGAAGCTGCAAAACAGAAACTTGTCGAGTTGCTTCAGAACAAAATGAGTGTGATGAAGAGTAAGTATTCAACATTACTCAACTCCAATGATTTGAGTACGGGTATCAAAGAAGAGTCGTTGAAAGGGCGGCCGCTTAGAGAAAGATGGGTAATCGGTGGAAACCTTAATATTGTTGATGTTACGCCCCTTATGATAGACTTTGCTCCTCAAATCGGCTATCGAATCAACAAAAGATTTCAAGCCGGGGTCAGTGGAGTTTACCGCGCCAAATTTGTTGATTCTGTAAAAGTTAGCAATGCCGTGCCGTCAAATGTATACGGCTATAGTGTATTCGCGAGCTATTCCCTAGTCCTTAACTTTTTTGCTTATGCTGAATTTGAACGAACAACCTCTACGACAAAATCACTGGTGAATGATTTGAAAGGCACTCCGATTTGGATCAACAGTGCACTTATCGGGATCGGCAGGCAATTTAAAATCCACAAAAAAGTAAACGGATCAGTTTTGTTTTTGTGGAATCCATTGCACGTCAATGGGAAAAGTCCCTACCATGAAGCCTTTGTGATAAAAACCGGGTTTCAGCTTAGCCAATTCGCGTTACTTGGAAAGTAACGAAACTTGATTCTCTGCATCGTCATAAACCCAATAAAGAAGTTGGCGCAAACCTTCAGGGTTGCAAAGAGCAAAAAACTTGCGTTCACTCAAGCCTCCACCTCGTCTAGAATATACGCAGGAGAAAATGTTCCAACCTCGGTCTTTTGGCTCAACTTTGATGCTTGTTCTGTCAGCCAGCGCACTTCTAGTTTATCGGTAACCACGCCCACTTCTGCCAATCGTTTTAAGTCATTAATTAATTGATTCGTGGGCTTTATCCTTGCAGAGCGTGAAAGAAGCTCGGTTTGAAGGGCATCGACTTCATCCTTCAAATACATCCGCAAGGCAGCATTGCCAGAATTCTTTTTGCAAAGCTTGTCCAGCGAGTCAATAAACTGGCTGGTGACTTCTTGTACAGTAAATCGCAATGCCAGTCCTTGTACTTTTTTATTCGCCAATTCATTGAGTAAATCCATCGAGCGGATTTTGAACTCCAGATTTTGCTCGCCCCATGATTTACGAACGATGTTTCCCTCGATGAACAGGAATAATCCCGGCATCAAAAAAGATTTGAATTTTAAATAATCATCGCTCCACAGCACGATCTCACTTTTGCCGCTGTAGTCTTCTAAAAATAATTTACCAAATGGCCGACCAGTCTTAGTCATGCGATGTTCTACGGAAGCTACAATGCCTCCTACTTTACACTCTTTTCCTTCGTTGCCATCCAATTCTGTTAAAGATGAGACGGGCGTGTTGCAAAACGTCTCCATCTCAAATTTAAAATTGTCGAGCGGATGGCCAGAGATATAAACACCTACCACTTCCTTTTCGAAGTGTAGCTTTTCGATTTCACTAAAGGGCTCAATCGCATCTACTTTTGGCAAAGGCATTTCTGTGCCAGTAGAACTTCCAAATAGACTTGCCTGGGCGCTTTGTGATTCTTGTTGCATTTTTGCCGAATACTTGATCACTTTTTCGGTCAGTGAAATGTCTCCATCCTTGGCCGCAATGTATTGTCTGCGATGGTATTCGGGGAAACAATCGAAAGCACCAGAAAGAGCTAAGCACTCAAACGTTTTTTTATTCACGGCTCGCTGACTCAACCTCTTTGCAAATTCAAAAATATCTTTAAATGATCCTTTTGCTTCTCGTTCTTGAATGATCGCTTCCACCGCTGCATCTCCAGCACCCTTGATTGCGCCAAGCCCAAAACGAATCTTCCCTTCTTTGTTTACTTCGAAGAAGACTCCTGATTCATTTACATGTGGCCCCAAAACCTCTATATTTTGTTTTCTGCAATCTTCAATAAAATAAGTGACGCTATCCAAGTTGCTTTGAGAGTGTGTAAGCACGGCTGCCATGTATTCGGCCGGATAATTTGCTTTGAGATAAGCCGTGTGATAAGCAACCAATGAATAGCAAGTTGAGTGGGACTTATTAAAAGCGTACTGCGCAAATGCTTCCCAGTCCTTCCAAACCTTTTCAGCGATGCGTTCTTCATGATTGTTCTTTTTGCAGCCTTCAATGAACTTGCTCTTCATTTTGTCGAGCACATCTTTCTGCTTTTTACCCATTGCCTTCCGCAGCACATCGGCATCACCCTTAGAAAAATTGGCAAGCTTCTGTGAAAGCAACATCACCTGCTCTTGATACACTGTAATGCCATACGTATCTTTCAAGTACTCTTCCATTTCTGGCAAGTCGTACTTGATGGCCTCGCGACCGTGTTTACGCGCAATGAAATTTGGAATGTACTCCATCGGACCCGGTCGGTACAGCGCGTTCATTGCAATCAAGTCTTCGAACTTATCCGGCTTCAATCCTTTTAAGTACGCCTGCATACCATCGGATTCGAACTGAAATGTGCCGGTGGTCTCACCGCGTTGGTATAGCTGATAGGTTTTTAGATCAGTAAGTGGAATTTTGTCGATGTCGATTTCAATTCCTTTTCTTTTTTTGATGTTGCGAATGGCGGTGGTGATGATGGTGAGCGTTGTTAAACCCAAAAAGTCCATCTTCAACATGCCGGCACTTTCTACCACGCTATTATCAAACTGCGTGACCAACATGCTTGAATCCTTTGCAGTGGAAACAGGTACGAATTTGGTCAAATCATCAGGCGTTATGATAACACCGCAAGCATGTGTGCCGGTATTTCTTAGTGATCCTTCTAGGATTACAGCTTGGTTCAGTACTTGCGCTTTTAGATCGGTTCCCTTTTTTAAATCACTCAGCTCTTTTACTTCTTCAAATGCTTTCGCCAATGTTGTTCCTGGCCTTTCGGGAACAAGCTTCGCTAAGTTGTTTGATTCCGTCAATGGCAACTCCATCACGCGCGCGCAATCGCGGATGGAAGACTTTGCAGCCATCGTGCCATAGGTAATAATCTGCGCCACTTGATTGTGGCCATATTTTTCAATTACGTACTTTAATACTTTATCTCGGCCTTCATCGTCAAAGTCAATGTCAATATCAGGAAGCGAAACCCGATCGGGATTTAAGAAACGCTCGAACAGCAAATCATACGCTATGGGATCCACATTGGTAATGCCCGTGCAGAAAGCCACTACCGAACCAGCAGCCGACCCACGACCCGGCCCAACAGACACACCCATCTCCCGTGCCTTCGAGGTGAAATCTTGCACGATCAAAAAATATCCCGGGTAACCGGTTTTCTTAATAGTCTCTAATTCAAAATCAATGCGCTCTTTAACTTCCACAGTTAATTCTGGATAACGTTTTTTTGCACCTTCGTAAGTGAGGTACTTTAGATAATCGTCTTCGGTCGCAAACTCTCTCGGAAAAATAAATTTCGGCAACAATACATCGCGCTTCAATTCGTACTTCTCCACCTTGTCAACTATTTCCGTGATCGTTTCAATCGCCTCAGGTAAATCGCGAAAGAGCGATTTCATTTCATCTTGCGATTTGAAATAGAACTGATTGTTGGGCAACCCATAACGCGTACCACGACCCGAGCCGATAGGTGTAGATTGAAATTCACCTTCTTTAATACACAACAAAACATCATGTGCGTTAGATTCTTCTTTTTCCAAATAGAAGCACTCATTTGCAGCAAAGTATTTTACGTTGTATTTCTTAGCAAACTTTAGAAGCGTTTCGTTCACGCGATCTTCTTCGGGCATGCCGTGCCGGTTCAGCTCGATATAAAAGTCTTCACCAAACAAATTGTGCCACCATTTAAACGCTTCTTCGGCTTGGCGCTCACCCACATGCAAAATCAAGTAGGGGATTTCACTCAATAGACTTCCGGATGTAGCAATAATGCCTTCTTTATAGTGTGTTACTAATTTCTTATCAATGCGCGGATAAATTCCGTAAAGGCCTTCGATAAAACCAATTGAACTCAGCTTGGCCAGATTTTGATACCCAGCTTTATTTTTTGCCAAGAGAACTTGTTGGTGCCGCTTATCTGGATTGTCCTTGGTAAATTTTAATTTCTCTCTCTCCTCCGATATGAAAAATTCACAACCCACTATTGGCTTGATGTGGTGTTTCAATGCCTCGCTCACAAACTTAAAGGCGCCATAAAGGTTGCCGAAGTCTGTCATCGCCAACGCTTCCATGTTATTTGCTTTCGCTTTCGCGATGAGCTCGACTACATCGGGCACGGCTTGCAGCACCGAGTATTGCGAATGTACGTGCAAATGAATGAATGGCTTGTCGGAAAGTAACGCCTCATCGCTTTCGCTATAGTCAACGCCTTTTGCCTTAACGCGTTTGGTAGAATTGCCTGCATCCAAGGCGGGGGCTTCATACCGAATCTCTTTTAATGGAGTGCCATCAAATGGATTGACCACATTGTTTTCGAGCAGACCAAAGAACGATTTGGCAGTGGCTTCCACATCATAGGCGGCATCGTGGGCATCTTGAAAACCAACGGCAAATAATTTTTGATAGAGTTCAGAAAGCTTGGGCATCTTTAGCCTTCCGCCCATGCCACCTGGCAGTTGACAATATTCAATCGAGACTAACCCGGTGTCTATTTTATTCAGTGATAAAAAACGATCAGAGCTTAATTGCCCGCGCAATAACTCGGATCCGATAATTGAAATATCAAATTCTATATTGTGGCCAACCAATGCTTGCGTTTTTTCCAGATCGGACGAGAAGCGGGCAAGGACCTCCTTTAGATCATGGCCTTCATCAATAGCTCTTTGCGTAGAAATGCCGTGAACCTGCTCTGCCTTAAAGGGAATATCGAATCCTTCTGGTTTAACGATAAAATTTTGTTGGGACAGGAGTTTTCCCTTGGCATCATGCAATTGCCAAGCTAGCTGCACGAGGCGTGGCCAATTTTCAAAGTCTGTTAAGGGTGCAGTCTTATTTCTCGGAAGCCCCGTGGTTTCCGTGTCAAAAATCAAATACATGGTTTACAAGTAGTGGTCGTAGGATGTAAAAGTAGAATATGTTTAGGAAGTAACAAGTCGTCTCATTTTGAGATATCAATCCCAAAAGAGTAAAATAAAGCAGAATTTGAACTAGTAACTATTTGATAATCAAATCAAAATGAATTGGGTATATCGTTGGTAATAAACAATCTGTATTCAACCCAATCCTTATGAAATTCTTATTCAGTCGAGTTTCGACCTTTATACAAAGAGAATGGTTTCTCCTTGTCATGGTAGCCACGATTGCCCTGATCGTACTTTTATTTGAACTCCTCTGATAGATTAAAGATAGTTTTTTGAGATAGGCCTGTCTAGGCTTGGTTTGTTTAGGCATCGGGCTTTCGGCTAGGTGTCTTTCATCTTATTTTATCTTTTAAAAAGATTATTGTTTCGTAATCCTTTGAACAGTATTTTTGATTCGTATCAAAATACTATCCAAAGATGAAGTGGCTCCTTGACCTTTTTTCTAGTTCTATTGGTCGTAAAGTGGTGATGGCACTGACCGGCCTATTTATTATCTTGTTCCTCACTGTTCACTTGATTGGAAACCTGCAGCTATTAAAAGATGACGGGGGTGAGGCATTTAATGTGTATGCCTATTTTATGACGCACAATCCTCTAATAAAAACAGTCTCGTACGTAAACTACGCATTCTTTCTTTTTCATATTGGGTGGGCGATTTTGCTTACGCGAAAGAATAAGGTAGCCAGAGGATCAGAGGGTTATGCTGTAGAAGAATCGAGAGCGATTTGGTCTTCTCGTAACATGGGCATTTTAGGCACGATCATTCTTGTGTTCTTGGTGATACACATGCGTCAGTTTTGGGGCGAAATGCATTTTGGTTCTGTGCCAATGAAGACGTACGGAGATCAAGAAGTTAAAGATTTGTACACGCTTTGCGCGGAGGCATTTAGCCAGTGGTGGTATGTAGGGCTTTATTGTTTCAGCATGACGGCTATAGCATTTCACTTATGGCACGGGTTTGAGAGTGCCTTTCAAAGTTTGGGCTTAAACCATATGAAGTATAATCCTGTTATAAGGTTTGTAGGAAAAGCCTATTCGGTCGTAGTTCCTGCTTTGTTCGCATTGATACCTGTTACTATGTTTTTTGTTTAACCAAAGACGAAATTATCATTAAAATAATTAATCACTCATGAAGCTCGATTCAAAAATCCCCGAAGGCCCATTGGCAGAAAAGTGGACCAAGCATAAATTCAATCTGAAATTGGTGAACCCAGCCAACAAAAGAAAGTACGAGGTGATTGTGGTGGGAACAGG
>JBBSCN010000038.1:0-21421 GCA_038250265.1 Cytophagales bacterium
CCCCAAACCATGGAAGTATCAAAATGCGGACTAAATGGTTGCTCTGCTGACATAATTACATTTGTCAACTTAAAATCCCCTACATTTTCAATACCTACATACACGCTCCACCGAGTGCCAAAGTCCTTACTCACTTGCGCATTCATGAGAATATATGGATCAGAAACGGGCGGCAGTTGACGCATAGGCGGGTTATTGCTAGTATCGGGTATGCGTTGCTCTCCAACTCGTGTGATGGTGTAGTCAAACGCCCAATTGTTTTTGGTTTTGTATTCGAGGTTGATGAACGCTCTACCTCTTGGAACCATCGGGCGTTGCAAACGGCCACCGGCATAGTCGGTTTCTACATCAAGCCATCGATAGGCCAGCCGAATATCAAATCTTCTGGCTAGCTGGTAATCCACTTGGGCTTGCAGGCTGTGCGAAAATGATTTCCCCTGTAGCGCATAAAAATTGATTTCCGTTGAAGATGCATCCCAATCCACTACTGCCTGATTTTGAAAATCAGTAAAATAATAGTCCACGCTAAAATTTCCTGGTCGGTAATCCAGCGTAAATTCCTGATTCAAGTTGAAGCCATACACCCATGCTTGATCGGGGTTGAATCCATACGCTTGGTTGGTCTGCTGATTGGACAAAATCAATCTTCGCGAAGACGCTAGAAAACCAGAGTTCTCTGCAAAGATATTGGCAACACGCGTGCCTTGGCCTGCCGATGCTCGCAAGGTAGTTGTTTCTGTAGGGTTGTACTTTAAATGAAGCCGTGGCGTAACAATGGTGCCAAATAAATTATGTTGATCTACGCGAATACCCGCAATCAATGAGAATTTTTTTAAGTCGTCATACGAATATTCAAAGAAAGCACCCGGCACTTGTTCAATCCGATCAAATCGAAAAAAGGCACCATTGAATTGCGGTTGCCCGATTGATTCTTTGTAGTTGTCATATTGAAAACTAATTCCGGTTTTGAACTTATGGAACGTACTTCCAATAATCGATTGATAAATAAGGTTCGCATATGCATACTGTTCTTCTGCATCATGTGTGTTGAAACCAAAATAACTAGAGTGAGTATGCTGAAGCCCATTGATTTGCAATCCAAAACTTTTATAAGGCTTACCCGGAAACTGGTAACCAAGTTTCCCCACAAACTCATAGCGATCGGTATTGATTTCAAATCCATATCGGTTAGTAGTAAACCTATCTTTCTCAGCATTATAGCCGGTTTGCCCACCTTGTTTGTAATCGTTCAGGTACTTTAAACTAAATTGACCAAGCCATCCATTGTTGGAATTATAGACCCACCGATTGACGAAGTTTACTTGATTGCCCTTGGGAAAATCTAAAAACGTATCGTTGTTCTGGTCCGTTTCTATTGGCCGTGCACTCCCGTGTACTAAAAATGTTGTCGCCCATTTCTTGCTCACTTGAGCAGTATGGATAACATTCAATTCTGACCTGCCAGTTTGGTTGACATATCCGTTGACAAAAAGCTTATCACTTTCCTGTGGCTTTTTCAATTCAACATTGATCTGCCCTGCAATGCTTTCATACCCATTTACAACCGAGCCAACTCCTTTCGTAACTTGAATGGAATTAATCCATGTTCCCGGAATAAATTGAATGCCTTGACTGGAAGCAAGCCCCCGAACACCGGGCATATTTTCTACTGAGATCATTGTGTTCGGCCCAGCCAATCCCAGCATTTGAATTTGCCGTGTGCCAGTGATCGCATCCGTAAAGGCAACATCTACGGACGGGTTTGTTTCAAAGCTCTCTGATAAATTACAACAGGCGGCTTTAAACAACTCCTTTTCATTCATCTCAATCATATTGATGCCCGATGCTAAATTTACATTCGTGGATGGCTTCCAACCCTCCACCACTACTTCTTGCAAAAACTGGTCAGACTTCATCTCAATTTTTAGGTTGGTCAGATCCGCAACATCAATCGTATCGGGTCGATAGCCAACAAAACTGACCACGAGCTTATTGCTTCCTTCGAAGCGGTCAATAAGAAACACACCATTCTCGCGCGTTGTCGCGCCCTTTGTGGTTCCGAGCCAATACACATTTGCACCCGCCAGTGGTTGATCTTTGCCTTGGTTATCTTTCTCTACTACCAAGCCCATTATTTTCTGCGCATTCGCCTGACTGGAAAAAAGCAATACTATGACTACTACGCCACAAAGTCGATTCTTCATATAAAATATGATTAGTGGTCTGCTTTATGATCATGGTCTCGATACAGGCAACAGAAAGGCAGTGACGCGTAGGTCTCGTCTTTAGCTTTCACCAGGTCGGTGTCATGCCCAACGGATGCTATGATTTCGTGTAGTTGTTTTTCCGATATTTTGCCGGAGTTATAAACTACCTGCAACTCTTTTGTCTTGGGGCTCCACTCAGCCTTTTTAATTCCAGCCTTGTCCAAGGCCGTTTCGATGCGCTTTTTGCACATACTGCAATTACCAAAGACTTTGATGGAGGCAGTAACGACTTTTGTTTGGGCAAAACTGGTGAGCGAAATCAAACTAATCAGAATGGGAAATAATATATTGGTTTTCATACAGATGATTATTTAGTTAAAAATTCCAAGTAGTCTCAGATTGAGATTACTGATATTCTTAAACTAACGAATCATAAAAAACCAAGCTGCAAACTGATTGATAGATGGGAACTTTGGGAGGTGGCTGCTGGCGTTCTTCTGCTAAAAGTTCCTTCATTTCAATTTGATCGGAAGAAACAGTAAATGAAAACACGTCTGCTATAAAAACGAATTGAGGCACGTCTGGATGAACTATCTGCGAAGCAGATTGATCGCTGTCAATCTTTACAATTTCACGCTCATCCTTACAACATGATTTTGCAGACGCATAAACGGAGCAGGCACATTTTTTTGACTCAAACGAGAACACCGAAGAATGGTGCTCTCTACCCATACAAAAATGAGTGGACTTTGCGATGCCTACTGATAAAAGTAGGTAGACTGACAAAACGGATATCGAAACTAACGTCTTCACACCGTAAGTTAACTCTAAAACGGAAATAAAGGTTATACTTCTCAGTTAAAAATCGCGTTGAGAAAAATCTTTAACAAGGAATTAACAATTAGCCAAAGGTTTGAAAGGCCGTCTTTGCCATTAACAACAACCGCACGCCAAAGGCGAGTAGGCAAATACCCACGATCACATTCATGATCACCAAAAAACGATGAGTAATCAACAACCGCAGCTTATCCGCTAAAAATGCCTTCAACAGGTCGGTAGCAAGAACGGTGGAAAGCAGGGCAGCAAAAAAAATAAAAAGCTCAAGTCCGCGAGTGTAACCCATATCTACCGTGGCCACACTCAATGTGCCGATCCAAAAAATAATGACCATAGGGGAAACTCCATTGATAACAAACCCCTTTATGAAATATTTGAATGAACTCGTTTCGTTGGCCGTTTTGACGGTAATGACGTGCGCTTTTCTACTTTTCACCAACAAATGATAGGTTCCAAACAAAATCAAAATTGCGCCACCCACATAGGCCATGTTGGTTCTAAACTTGGGCTCATTTAAAAACTGAAATAATCCTAAATAGCAAACCGCCACATATAGCATATCGCTAATCGATACACCTAAGGCTACCAGCGCGCCTCTCGAAAAACCGCGCTCAATACTGGTTTGTATAATGGTAAAGAACACTGGCCCAACCAAGAATGCCAATACAATCCCAAACTTCAGACCATTTAGAACAATCTCCATCTGTTCCCTATTCAGCGATGAAGTTCTTCCACTCGTCCAACTGCGCATTCTTCATAACACGCGGAAACTTATTCTGACCCCCCGCCTTCCCTTTTGATTCCATCCAATCATAAAATTTATGCAGGGGCAATACTTCCACAAAAACATCTTTCAAAGCGGCACTTCTTTCGACCGCGTAGTCATCGTTTAATTCTTTCAAATGAAAATCGATTCTATCCCTCAATAACTTCGCATCTACTTTGCAATCTGTGCCCACATACCACTGATGCGCAAATAAACTTTGATAGGGAATGCCAGCCACAGTAAACTCTTTTATTTCAATATTTTGCTCATTAGAAACCAATTCGATGGCCTTGTTCATGTTGTCTACCGACAAATGTTCGCCACACAAACTCAAAAAGTGCTTTGTCCTTCCGGTTATGATAATTTCCGAATCTTCCACTGACGTAAACTTGATCACATCTCCGATCAAATAGCGCCACGCGCCTGCACAAGTAGACAGTAACAACGCATATTCATTCCCTTCTTCCACATCATCAATCAATAGCGCTTCGGCATTGGGCCGTATGTCCCCTGAAGGCAAAAAATTCTTTTCGTCAAACGGCACAAACTCATAGAAGATCCCATTGTTCAACACGAGCTTCATGGATTTGTGTTGGGGTAGCGCCTGATAGGCAATGAATCCCTCTGAGGCCAAGTAGGTTTCAATAAAATAAATTGGGCGGCCCATCAGTTTTTTAAAGCCTTTCCGATACGGATCAATCGAAACACCGCCATGAACATAGACCAGCAAATTGGGCCATATCTCATGAATATTGGAGACCTTGTAATAAATCACAATCTTTTCAATCAGGATTTGAATCCATGCAGGCACGCCCACCACAATACCAATATCCCAATCCTTTGCTTTCTTTACGATCTCATCCAATTTGGTATCCCAGTTTCTGCCTTTTGCAATCTTTTTGCCAGGTTTATAAAAATGTTGAAACCAAAACGGCAACCGCGCTGCTTGAATGCCGGTCAGGTCGCCCTCAAAATAGTTTCCCCGTTTATTCAAGTGAGTGCTTCCACCAATCATTAATATGCCCGATTCAAAAAGCCGGGGAGGTAAATCGTATTTCGACAATGAAATAATTTGGCGAATGCTGGTCTTTTGAATGGCCTTCGTCATCTCCTTGGTTACGGGAATGTGCTTGGATGCCGATTCCGAAGTGCCCGAACTGAGCGCAAAATATTTTATTTTGCCCGGCCAAGCAATATCCTTGGCTCCCTTCAACGAAAGTTGCCACCAATCTTTGTATATCTTGTTGTAATCATGAATGGGCACGGCCGATTTATAGGCATTGTAAAAAGCGTGACCACCTTTCTTAAACTTAGGTAGTAATTTAGGGAAGTCATAAAACTTTCCGAATTCTGTGTGGCTGGCCAAAATCATCAACTCTTTGAGTTCATTTTTCTGCAACTCAATCGGTGACGAATATTCTTGTTGAAGGGTTTCCCGAAGTTTTATTCCTTTTTTTAGTAAGGTTCCAAGTATGGCCATAACTTTGCTATGTATTGCGTGTTGATCCCGTTATAACGGGCTAAATTAAACAATGAGCATTAAAAGTAACATAAATGTAATCAACGGAAATCTATCTTCCACCTGTCGGCTGATTGCGGTGAGCAAAACGCACCCACATGAAAAATTACAAGAAGCCTATGACGCGGGTCAACGAATCTTTGGCGAAAACAAAGTGCAGGAAATGGAGGAAAAATACCAGGCACTGCCAAAAGATATTGAGTGGCATATGATTGGGCACCTGCAAAGCAATAAGGTAAAGTACATCGCACCTTTTGTTTCACTTATCCATTCGGTGGATAGCATCAAGTTGTTGGAAGAGATCAACAAGCAAGGAAAAAAAATAGACCGCGTGGTTCCTTGCCTACTACAAATCTTTATTGCCAACGAAGAAACTAAATTTGGTTTTGATGAAAAGGAGGTAACGGAATTAATGAATCATTTTCCATCGACCTTGACGCACGTAAAAATTATGGGGTTAATGGGAATGGCCACCTTCACCGAAGATCAAGATCAAATTCGCAAGGAATTTAAAAAACTTAAAAATATATTTGAGCAAATCAAGAATGGTTGTTTGCCAGTAGCGGTACAAATGACGGAGCTTTCGATGGGCATGAGCTCAGATTATACAATTGGAATGGAGGAAGGAAGTACGCTCGTGCGGATTGGAACAGCTATTTTTGGCGAGCGTAATTACACCAAACAATAAATGCTCAATCAACGAAATACCCTTCTCATTGGCAGCTTGCTCAGTTTTCTATCCGTAGCCTTCGGAGCTTTCGGGGCGCACGCACTAAAGAGCATTCTGATCGAAAATAATAAGGTAGACACCTACGAGCTGGCCGTCAAGTACCTTTTCTTCCATGCCATTGCTATGATACTGCTCTCGATTCTAATGGACAGAATAAAGATGAAGGCCGTACAACTCAGCGCAACATTTATTTTTTGCGGAACAGTCGGATTCAGCGGCAGCCTTTTCGTAATGGCTATTTTTAATACTACCTCAGTGGTTTTTATTACTCCAATTGGAGGAGCTCTCTTGTTAGCCGGTTGGGGCTTTATGGGCTACGTAGCGTTCGTTTCTAGGACTTAGTGTTGGTTTGGTTTCGTCTCTAACACGGTGGCCGTAAAGGTTACCTGACTGTTGCCCGCTACCGCTTTGGAAATCACAGTGACCATTTTGTTTTGTTTTCCTCGTTTGCCAGTCGAATCAAAGAACACGTCCAACTCACCTTTACGACCGGGCATTATTAGGTTGCGGGGCCAACCCTTGGGCACAGTGCAGCCACAAGTCACCTCCACATTGGTGATTATCAATGGCTCAGATCCGCTGTTTACAAATCGGAACGTATGGTTAACTTTTTGACCTGAATAAAGATTACCAAAACCATGCTCCGATTTTTCCCAATTAATGGAGACTCCTTTTGATAGAATTGCTTCTTGCGCACTACTTGAACAAGAAAAACAACAAATCCACAACACCAGAAGTTGCCCTTGCATAAACTTGTTCATTTCGTATGTAAATTTAACTGTAAATAGCATGCAGATTAGAAACGAATAAAATGGATCAGTTGGTTCAGCGAATGCATGGAAATCTTCTACGGGTGCGCGCCTGTGGCATTTGTATTGAAAATGACCAGGTTTTATTGATCAATCACTCCGGGTTAACTCAGGGCGATTTCTGGTCGTTACCGGGGGGTGGAATTGAATTTGGGGAAACCGCGCACGATTGTTTGAAGCGCGAGTTTTTGGAAGAGACGGGATTGGTGATAGAAGTTTGTGACTTTTTGTTCGTTTGTGAATTTATTAATCGCCCCCTCCACGCCATCGAAGTGTATTTTAGTGTGAAAAGTCAAGGAGGCACGTTGGCCGCAGGAAATGACCCAGAGTTCGGCAACCAACAAATTATCAAACAAGTAAAGTTTATGGGCAGGAATGAATTGGATCAAGTCGGAGAACAGCATCTACATGGGATCTTGTTAAAAACGGAGAAAGTTGACCAAATCAACCTGTTGAGAGGCTATTTTAAGTTGTAATTGGTTGCTTTTAACCATATAAAATATCTATAATTGCAGGCTAAACCTGATAACCACATGAACCTAAACAGAATCCTCACAAGTGTATTAGTTTTAATCAGTTTGTATCTGGCCTACCGACTTTACAGCGGAATTCAAGGCACGATAGATGAAACGGAAGCCATTCAGAGCACGGAAGAAGCGGTCATTGCCAAACTTAAGTTCATTCGTGAAGCTGAAATAGTATTTCAAGAGGTTAATAAACGATATACAGCTAACTGGGATTCTTTAAGCCGGTTTATAGAAAACGGGAGGGTTCCAAACATTCAACGAAGAGAGGAAATCAAGCAAGTTGGATATGGTCAGGAGGAAGTCAAGGTTTTCTTTGACACCTTAGGATTTACATCGGTGAGGGACAGGATATTCAAAAAGAACTTTACAGTCAACGCATCAGACAATGGGATATTTATGGGTTATAAGGTAAAGGTAGGGGATCGTTCTTTGAAGAATCAAAAGGCTTATTTGTTAAAAGTGGGTGATAAGATTCAAGAAGTTCCTTTTCAAGAGCAAGGTATGATAACAGCTCTGAAAGCCGTAACCGTAGGAACAGAGGTAAAAAAAGGAGATTTACTTATTAACTATTGGGACTACGCATTTGACCCCGCAATTGACATTAAGAATATCGGGCAAGTTCCAATGTTGGCAGGGAAAAATTTTGATATAACGGTTGGCAAAGTGGATAAGAACGGAGTTATGGTGCAGGTAATTCAAGTGAAGGATCCCAAGCCGGTAAATCCTGCTCGAAAAGAAAGCAATGAGGCCAAAAACAGGAAGCCCTTGCATTTTGGTTCAAAGTTTGACGTTACTACCACAGGAAACTGGGAATCGCAATAATTCTTTTCATTGCAACCGACAGTCGCAAGTTATAAGTTAGTTAAAAAGATCAAAGATGATCGATTTGATGAAGAGAATCTTCACCAGTATGGATTATTGATTCAATTAGGAGTCAGGGATTTTCAAGTAGCCGTTGTAGCCGAAAGCGATCAACGGCTACTTTTTTTTGAAGATTATGTACTGGGCAATCTGCAAACTCATGAACAATTGCTGGAATTGTTAAAATCGCTTTTTGAAGAACATTCCGTTCTTCAGGCTGGGTTTTGGAAAAGCGTAAAAGTTTCCATCAAAAACAACAAGTTCTGCCAACTGCCCGCGGGGCTTTTTCAATCAGATGGCTCCATCGACTACCTAAATTTTAATGCGAAGGTCAAGCTCGAATCTGAGATGGTTTTATCTTGCAAAAATCAATCAATCGACTCGATTACCGTCTTTGCTGTTCGAAAGGATTTGCACCAATGGTTGAGTGAAATATATCAGAACACGAAACTGTTTTTCTTTCACCAGTCCTCTGCACTGATTGAAGGCATCATTGCCTACTCCCATCAAGTAGCAACTCCCCCGCTTTACATATATGTCGATCGATTTAAACTGCACATTCTTTCCGTCACAAAGGGGAATCTAATTTACTACAATCAATTTGCCATCAATCAGTTTTCTGATTATGTCAAGTACATCATGCTGGTGATGAAAAATCTAGGAATGGATCAGCAGAAAAGCGAAGTGCTATTATGGGGCTATATAGGAAGAAAATCGCCCCACTATTCAGAATTTGTTAAGTACATTCGCAACGTCAATTTTGGACATCGCCCAAACAATCTCGGATTTGGCTATATGTTTGACGAGGTACAAGAACATCATTTCTTTGACCTCTACTCAATTGATTTGCTTATCGACTGACATGAAGCGCATTGCCCTTTTTCCCGGTTCATTTGATCCCTTTACAAAAGGCCATGAGGATATTGTTTTGCGGGGGCTACTACTTTTTGACGAGATCATTATTGCCATTGGGTACAATAGTGGAAAAAATCAGCGCTACTTCCCCATTGAATTCATGGTCGGAAAAATCGAGAATACCTTTAAAGAACACAAAGGAGTGAAAGTTCAAACGTACAATGAGCTAACGGCTTCTTTCGCAAAAAAGAATGGCGCAAAATACCTTCTTCGCGGATTGCGCAACACCACGGATTTTGAATATGAAAACAGTATCGCTCAACTCAATCGATACTTAAGTGCAGACTTGGAGTCAGTTTTTTTAATCACCTCTCCACAGTTTGCGGCTATCAGTTCTTCGATTATTCGAGAAGTTCACCGATACAAAGGAGATATATCAGGACTTATCCCCTATCAGCTGGATTAGCTGATCCTTTCCTTCTTTTTATAAAATTCTTCAAACACAAAACGTATGGACTTGTAGGAATTTTCCAGCGCGTGGTACACTTCTTTTTCCGTCATCCAGCGCAGCTCTTCTATATCTTCTTCCAAACTTGGTTTGCTATTCGAATCATCCACCAAGTCCATCTCATACCATTTTGTTTTTTTGAGCATACTGTTCTTGTTCATGGTATACGTATGCCAAGTGGTACAAATTTTCGCACCCAATTTTACGCTCACGTTGCACTCTTCCTCTACTTCACGCATAGCCGTTTGCGAGGAGCGCTCGCCAGTTTCCTTTTTTCCCTTAGGAAGATCCCATTTTTTCATTCGGTAGATCATCAAAAACTTATCTTTCTTACGAACAAGGCCGCCTGCCGCCTTGATAACCTTGAACTTATTTTTCAAATAGAGTTTAAACGCCTCGTAATCGTTGATGCTTACAGTCAATGATAACAGGTTCATGGGAACTTTTGAATTGATCAAATCAAACACAACATTCATGTCAAGCACGCTGGCGTGGCTCAGCCAAACGTGGTTCAATAATTTGGCTTTGTGAATGGGCTCATTCGATGCATTGATTTCAGTATTAAAATGGCCTGCCTCTGGTTTTTCATCGGCACCCAAGATCCGAACCGGAATATCATTTACAAAAAGATCCATGGTTGCTAAGTTATTTTAATAACGCTGCAAAAACACAAATTATTCTCAATCCGCCAATACCTGCTTGGAATAAAAACGCAGGATTTTGTACAGTCGTTCAAATCCTCATAGATTGCTGTTCTATGGATCAAATAAAAATTTTAGAAACTACCGCGCGCGAAACAGCTACAAAGTTACTGGATATTGGCGCTATAAAGTTAAATCACCAAAAACCATTTACGTGGAGTTCTGGATGGAAGTCGCCCATCTATTGCGACAATCGACTGGCGCTGTCGTACCCGCCTATTCGGTCATATATCAAGCTTTCCTTGGCAAAGGCAATCATGGACTATTTCCCGTTGGCGGAATGCATTGCCGGGGTAGCTACTGCGGGAATCCCTCAAGGAGCATTGGTGGCAGAAGAACTGCAGTTACCCTTCGTTTATGTTAGGCCCAAGCCCAAAGAACATGGAATGGGTAATTTAATAGAAGGTAAGATTGAAAAGGGTCAAAAAGTAGTGTTGGTAGAAGATTTGATCTCAACGGGAGGCAGCTCGCTAAAAGCAGCACAAGCCATTCGCGAGGCCGGCTTTGATGTAATTGGCATGGTCGCTATTTTTACTTATGGTTTTGAACAAAGTGAAAAAAGCTTCAGCGAAGAGAAAATCAAACTTATTTGCTTAAGCGATTTCGATCATTTGTTACAGGAAGCTTTGGAAAGAAAATACTTGGATGAAAATCAATTGATCTATGTAAAGTCATGGAAGCTGGATCCGGCCAACTGGAAATAGTTATCGGTCAGTAAAATAAAAAATCCCGACCATCGAGATCGGGATTTTTAAAATGATTAAGAAAAATTAATTACCGTTTTTCTTTTTCTCCATTTCAGCATTGAAAGTGTCTTTGAATTTCTCGTAATCATAGTCAATTTTCAATCGATCGTCAGTAGACAAACGCTGATTGTATTGTTTTACTAGATCATCGGCAGAAAGTTCAATAGCTACATACGTTTTATAGTTGCCGTCTTTGGTTTGTACTAATTTCTCGCAAAAAGTTCTTACACCTTGCAAAGTTTGCTCAACAATCTCCCGGTTTAACTGCTCAAACTTTTGCTCCAATTCTTCTTTTCTGTTCATCGAACGGGAGTTGGTATAGTTGTCAGTAACCGTCTTTACCGTTGTTTGAATGGATTGGGCTAGCTCATTTCTAGCATTGGTCAACGCCTTCTTTTTAGAAGTTACCTGATCCATGCTTTCTCCAATCGAGTTGGCACGAAACACTTTGTTGGTAGTGAAGAAATCAGGGCCCGAACAGGGAACAACTACTTCTTTTTCACCATCAGGTGTTGGGTTTTTCTTTTTAGAACAGCCGCTTATCACCAAAGCAGCAACCACGACTAGTACGACTGAATAATTTACGATTCTTTTCATATCAATTTGTTATTTTGGTTAGCAAGTTAGTGAATGCAATTAATAGGCCACTATTTTCTACGGTAAAAATCAAAGACCAAAAAAGTTTAAATTCCTTGTTTTTATTGCAAAATCGAATTCAAAAGCGCTGGAAGGTTCTCTTTTTCCAAAATTTCCAATGATTTATTGTACGCTTCTTGGCTTGACCTCTCAAAGTCTAGGCTAAAACCTTTGATTCGGTCTAACGTGGTGGCATAGATTTCTTTATTCCCCTTTACCGAAGCCACGCGAATTACTGCGGTTACATACGTGATATAAATACTGCCCGAAACAACCCCTTTTTCTGAGTTCGCATCGATATCCATTGCAAGTTCTGCTTTACTCTTATCATCTGTAAACTCAAAACCAGCAGTGGCCAAATAGTTTTTTATCCGGTTGGTAATCTGTTGGTTTGATTTAGTAGCACCTAGACTCCTTTCAATTGAGGAAACAAAAACAATCGGCCTTTGTACCTTCAATAATAAAGTGGCTCGCGGTAAGCCCATTTTTTGCACCACAAGCGAATCAATTTTAGTTGCTGACAGGCCAGCAAAACTCAACGGATTTACTTTCACCACCACCGTTTGTTCTAAATCGCGCGAGCTGATTTTCGTCAGCAGTATCTTTGCCATGCCGGCAGCATCGGTTTTATAAGTTGGAAACACATTACCAGCTCCTTTTTCAAATTCGGCTCTTAACGGCAAATCCCCAACTACTTTTTTTGAGTTCTTATCGATAGCCTTGCACATGATGGTTTGTTCGCCCAACGAAACTCGCCTGTTCAGCGCAATCTCTGTAGGGTTTATAGTAATGCTGATCTTATCCATCAACAGTTGCATACTGGCCACCACCTCACTGGTCAACAATATTTCTTTTCCCTCGAAATCGATGCGAATGGGTTCACCCAAATACTTTTCAATAGCTCGAAAGCCTTGATAGTAAAAGCCCAACGCCAATGACAACTCGCCATTTTTTTCAGCTTGTTTTGCTTTTGAAAAGAAATCTAGGCTAATCGAGACTGCATTGCGCTTTTGCTCGTCTTTAATTTCCTTGTAGCGCTGCTTTGAAAGTCGATAGTACACCCAATAATTCAGTTCGTCCTGCCAAGAATCCACTTGTTCAAACTCTTCAATCTCATCTGCTGCTGTCGTATTTATAATTTGCTCGTATCGTTCTTGAAATTCCTTGTTAGCATCTATTTGACTCAGCACGGAAGATGACGAGATATTCACTTTGATCTCTGACACCAAGTCCTCTAGCGCACTTTTCTTTGCTTCTTGGATGTAGTTACCGGTTCCGTTCTTGGTGCCTCTTCCAATTCCAGTGTAGTAAGAGGATTGATTGGGTTTCGCTGAAAGCCACTCCGGCTTTGGGTTTTTAAGATCCATTTTCAGGGAAGTATTGATGGCAGGACTACAGCCCATCAACAAGAAGATTAAAATAAGTGGACGATTCACAATGAATTGCAGGTTTATATCGTTAAAAAAACAGCTATGTCTGTGCCAAATGTGCGATCAACAAATTTAACGCCAAATGTCTAACAACAATTTATTTATTTAACTTTGTAAATTAAAAAATCAATATGAAAGGTGTACTTACTCTAGCAGCTTTGATCGCAGGGATGGTTGGCTGCGGCACGAAGGAACAGGCGACTAGCGAGTTTACTGGAAACCAGACCACCTATGCGCTGCAGCAATCCTCGCAATATGAAGTATCGGGCACGGTAACTTTTAAAGAAAAAAAGGATGGCTCAACACTGGTTGAAGTGGAGCTGAAAGGAACGTCTGGAAATGCCAAATACCCTGTGCATTTGCACTTGGGGGATTTATCGGTTCAGGGAGCCAGCATAGCTGCCCAACTAAACCCTGTGCTTGGCAGCACTGGCAAAAGTCAAACTTCCTTAACCCAGTTGGCTGACGAAACAAAAATTTCATACCAAGCAATAACCAAGTTGGACGCAAGCATCAAAATTCACTTATCGGATTCGGGTCCTGAAAAAGATATAATCCTCTCTGCAGGCAACATTGGCATTGCTGCGGCAAATGGTCTTTCTAGCGGAAGATTAGGAGTGGGTGTTTGCGAAAGTAAGTAGCCACATAGATTCGGTTACTTCCCTCCTTCTGAACTTATTACGGCCGCTGCATACGGTGTTTTGTATGACTTCATGAATTCCGCATAAGAATTCTGCCCTTTCTTGTGATGATTCTCACTAAAGTATATCAAAAAAGGATGAAATTCTTCTGGCTTGCGATAACCTGGTATCGGGTAAACGGCTGTATAATCTTCCTCCAAAAAAGTTACCGTAGGATAACTCAATTGATTGTTTAATAGCGCAGCGGCCAATTGATGTGTGCCCTTATTTCCAGACGGAATAAACTTAAAAGTAGTGTTATTAAAGACCACATCTTCCGTTTGTTCGGCATCAAACTTTACCGGATAAAACTTTTCGTTTAATACTTTGGCAACGGCAGGATCGCTAAACGTATTCTTGTCCATCACTTTGCACCAACCGCACCAATCGGTGTAAACATCCACAAAAATCTTTCTCTTTTCAGTCTTCGATTTTTCCACCGCTTGTTCGAAGGTCATCCACTTGACTGGAGATGAGCTTTTATCTTGCGACTGCGCCAACAGCGAACAGGAAATAGAAAGACTAACTAAGAACATCAAAATTTTATGCATACCGTGTAATTTTTGCTTACTTCTTGCGACAAATCTAGTGAGAAAATAGATTCCTTTAATCTAAGATTATTAACAAACAGTAACCGCCACTATCTAGAAAAGTGAAATTTGAATGAGAAGGAGCCAAAATCGAGTCAAATGAAAGGTTTAGAATCGTTGACACACCATAGAAAAAACAGTTTGCTGGCGCTTGGCATTTGCGTGGCGCTACTTACCGCCACGCTACCAACTTCCACTGAATCCGCGACAATAGGCTTTCGAACAAAACCGCTTCACTTTTCTGTAAAATGGATGATGATAAAAACCGTTTCGTTGGTTGATCTACTTTCCCTTTTCAAAAGGTCGTCTCACCGATAAGCATAATATTGAAGAACGGTTTCAATGGCTTTTTTGATAGCAACTTTAATTGGATAAAATTCATGGGTCAACTCAAAATCAATTCCATGCAATTGCATGTAGTATTGATTCATTACCGGAACTGACTCGCCTTCACTTACTTTCAGCTGAGCTAGATTGAAATTTTCAGTCTGCTCTGTTTTTATTATTTGGCACGTTACCAATTCTCGTTTGTCATATTTGTTTGTACGAGCAGAGTATCCAAATAGTCTACAGATCAGTCCCCGGTGTGCATATTCGGAACAAAGACCTACTCCACCTTGTGTCGGATTTAAAATGGGGCAAAGTCCGGACTCTGCGTTTTCAACTTTTGCAAGCCACGCTTCTGATTCACCGATTTTGAAAAGATGGTAGGCAAATGGCAAAAACTCTAGAACGGTTGCTTCAATATCCGGTTTGAAACAGCACTTGCCACAGCCCGCCTTACAATGAAGGCCTGACCAAGATTGCAACGTGGAGATTTCGGTATCCAGCCGTCTAAAAACTTCTTCTACTGACTTTACTTTTTCCTCTAGAGACATAAAGCAAAGCTAGCCCAATTATCCTTTGATAATGAATTGATTTGCTAACTTAAGGTTTCAACGTGAAGCTATGCAACAGGGTATTTCCATCATCATTCCAGTTGTAAACGAAGCTGGTTTAATAGAGAAAACGGTCCAACAATTTAAAGGGCATCGCCTGCAGGCGAATCTGGAGGTAATAGTGGTGGATGGCGGCAGCGAAGATGAAACCAAGCAAGTGGCATTAAATGCAGGGGCGATTGTAGTTGAGTGTAGACAACGAAGCAGGGCGGTTCAAATGAATGAAGGCGCCAGACTGGCAACCTATGAAACTCTCTATTTTGTCCATGCCGATGTTGCCGTGCCCGAAAGTTTCTATAATGACATAACGGAAGCACTTCAAGCTGGATTTGGCTGCGGTTGCTACAGATCTGATTTTGATTCGTATCCCGGATTGATGAAAATAAATGCCTTGATGACCCGGCTTAATATTTTAACTTTCCGAGGAGGCGACCAAACGTTGTTTATTACCAAGCGGATATTTCAACAGCTTGGTGGTTTCGATGAGTACTATTCCATTATGGAAGACTATGATTTTATTAGGCGAATATGGAAATCGAAAATAGCTTTTAAGCTCATTAAAAAGAGTGTGGTCATCTCTACTCGTAAATACCGAAGCAATTCGTGGCTACGCGTGCAAATCGCAAATGGGGTTGCTATGTTTATGTTCAATCGGGGCAAACACCCCGAAGAGATAAAAAAAGCCTACCGAAAATTATTAAACTACCGAACGGAAAATTACCAAGCAGCTAATTAAAAGTTTTTTTCAACCTCCGTAAGTCGGATACCCAACGCCCCGAGTTCAGTCAAAACGGGTTCATAAATTTCTTTTGTCACTGGGATCAAAACGCCTCGACTTTTAATTTTTCCTTGAAGCAATAGTTTAGCCGCGATAGCTAATGGCAATCCAACCGTTTTCGCCATTGCAGTATTATTTTCGTCATCCCCGGTGGTGGTTAAATACGCTTGAATCTCTTTCCTTTTTCCATCAATTTCATAGCGAAACCGGTGCCACATCACTATAAAATCGCGATCGCCAATTTGAAGCTTCCATCTTTTGTTGAGAATATGCTCAAGTATTTGCGCGGGCGTACCTTGATCAATTCCGATTTTTTCGCTGGAAAACAAACCACTCCACGATAAGCGTTTTAACTCTTCACTGCCAGGAGAAAGTTTAAACATAGACGCTACTTTCTCCTCTGCCGATTTGCCAAAGCCAGACTCCAAAAAGGAACTTAAGAAATCAACATGGCTCATTCTGTCAACGCCCTCCATCTGAAAGCTGTCGTCACAACACCCTAATTGCACCAAAATATTCCAAGCACTGCAATAACCCTTGTTTCGCAGGGTACCCCGCAGCATTGTTTTAATGCCCTTGAGTCCATAGGTTTCTAGGTATTTCAATGAATCGCGATTCGCATAGCCTTCAAATTCTCCAGCACCGGGAACGTGAACGGGTGTTACTCTTTTAAATAATTGTTGATAGGGAATAAACTTGAAGCGGCCATCTTGCAAAAACTTGGCCGTGCTTTGCCCCGCCATTACCACATTTCTTGGATTCCATGTGAATTTATACCTCCATGGGTTTTCCAAATCTGTTTCGGGGCTAATCAGTCCGCCCGTGAACGATTCAAAAGAATAGAGCTTGCCTCCCAGCCCTTTGATCTTGTCAATAACTTGCATAGCGCTCATGTGGTCGATGCCTGGATCTAACCCACACTCATTCAAAAAAAGCAGGCCTTGCGAAGCCGCCTCATCTTGGAGCGATTTCATTTCTTCGGAAACATAGCTGGCGGTCAGCAAATGCTTTTTCTTCTCCAAACAAATGCGCGCAACTTGAGGATGCAAATGAGCAGGAATGAGCGAAACAACAACATCTGCTTGTTCTATCACCAGACTACTTGCATCCTGATCGGCAATATCAAAGCGTATGGCCTTTGCAAAGTCAGCATTTCCAATTCGCTCTTTTGCCGCGACTTGATCAAAATCCCCAACCGTGAGTTGCCAGTTGTTAATGGCGGCTTGTTGACGTAAATAATTTATCAAAGCAGAAGAGGAACGCCCTGCGCCAAGAACAAGAATTGATTTAAAATGCATAACTTAACGTGGTGAAACTAGAATGATGAACAGAACATTTGCAAATTATTAATAAATCACCATTCCACTACTCAAGAAATCAGTATCGCTCAAATTAATTAGGACCCATACACGATGGCCACATTTGAAAAATTCAAAACACTGGAAGAACTAGACAGCGAATCGAAGTACCTTGTGCACAAAGCAAAAGAAGCTGCACATCTGGCGTATGCACCCTATTCAAAATTTTGCGTTGGGTCTGCAATTATGTTGGATGATGGCACAATCGTGGTGGGAGCAAATCAGGAGAATGCCGCCTACCCGCTATGTATGTGTGCCGAACGAGTTGCCATCTATTCTGCGGCCATGCAGCACCCAGAGAAAAAAATGGTGAAGCTGGCCGTTGTTGCCCACAAGAAGAACCACAAGGAACTAATGCCAGCGGCATCGTGCGGAGCATGTAGACAGGTAATGCTGGAATTCGAACATCGGCAGCACTCGCCCTTGCAAGTAGTAATGATGGCGAACGAGGAAGAATGGATAAAATGCGAGAGTGCTGCCAGTCTGCTCCCGATGGCGTTCTCAAAAGACAATCTAAGTGTCTAGGTTGATTAAGGTTTAAACAGCTACTTATTAGCCAGTTAGACATTTAACCTACCCGTAAATCCCATTCCAAACTCTGTCAGAATATTGCTTTACTGCTCGTTTGTCAGTGGATTTAACCCATGTAATATTTCTTTGAGAATAAGAATTGGTTGCGGCAATTGAAAACCTATTTTTGCCTTTCTTTGAGAAAACACTAATTGGTTTATCGAGTGGTACAAGACATCGACATTGTTGATTTAAAAAAAATAACCGACTTGGTTCAAACCAAGTATGGATACGATTTTCGCAACTACGCTATGTCTTCTTTCAAAAGGCGCATGCTGCGAATATTAGAACTAAAAAACCTGACCATTGAGTCTCTATTAAAAAAACTAAACGAGCAGCCCGGTTTTATAGAGGAGTTCTTGGACGAATTGACAGTAAATGTGACTGAAATGTTTCGCGACCCTGGCTTTTGGAGGATCCTTCGCGATGAGATTATCCCGGGCATATTGCTGAACCATAAGACGTTTAAAATATGGCATGCCGGATGCTCCTCAGGTGAAGAAGTCCTGTCAATGACAATCATGTTGAAGGAGATGGGAATTCTTCAGGATGTTCAACTTTTCGCTACCGACCTAGATGTAAATATTCTTGAAAAAGCAAAGTCAGCAACTTATCCCATCAAAAACATGGAGCTGAACGAAAAAAACTACATCCGCTACGAGGGTAAGAAGAGCTTGAAAGAGTACTACAAGGAAGAAGGCGGCAAAGCAATTTTCGACAAAGAACTAATGCAGAATGTAACCTTCCGCAAGCATGATTTAGTAAAGGGCGAGGTGTTTAATAAGTTTGATTTGATCCTTTGCAGAAACGTGATGATTTACTTCAATCAGTCGCTTCAAAATGATGTGCTTAAAAAATTCCACGAAGGCTTGTTCAAATATGGGTACTTAGCCATTGGTTCAAAAGAATCTTTGATCTGGTGCGATGTAGCCAATAAGTTTTTAGTTGTGAACAACGAGGAAAAAGTTTATAAGAAGATAAAGGATTAGCGAAGCGAACCGCCATGGACAAGTACAACTTAAATAGCAGCTACAAGGCAGTTGTCATTGGAGGTTCGGCCGGAAGTTTTCAAGGGATCGTGAAAATTTTGGCGCAGCTTCCAACGTCTTTTCCGTTACCGATCATTATGTGTTTGCACAGATTAAAACATGTGCGAAACGGGTTTGTAGAAGCATTGTCATTAAAAAGCGTGGTTCAAGTAGTGGAACCAAACGATAAAGAGCAAATTAAAAAAGGGAGTGTTTACTTGGCACCTTCTAACTATCATATGTCTATTGAATTGGGTAATCATTTTTCTATGTCAACAGAAGAAATGATTAATAACTCACGGCCAGCCATTGACATTACCTTAGGTAGTGCCGCCTATGTGTATCGCGATAAACTGATCGGGATTTTATTATCGGGCGCCAACCGCGATGGAGGATTGGGGATGAAGTACATTAAGGATAAGGGAGGGCTTACTATCGTACAAGAACCGACCGAATGCATGATCGATACGATGCCGAAGGCGGCCTTGGCACTGACAAAGATCGATTATACGATGAAAATCGAGGAGATCGTAGAATTTATAAAAGAACTGGATAAGCATTACAAATAATGGAAAGGTTACTTCAAACTTTTAAAGACCCAAACAAACTTAGCTTGCTATCGGCTGCGTTGTTTTTTGTGGGTGTCATTAGTTCATCATATCTACTTTTTGCGCTTCCGCACGATTTGATTTTTAAGGGCGGAATGTCGTCCCAAGGATTGGAAACGCTTGTACATGCGAAGGTTTTTGTCATAGTGCTGCTGACCTTTGGAATGGGAATTATTGCGATCAATGCTTCCTTACGCGCAAAAAAAGAAGTCATCGTATTCAAAGAGAAAAAGAACGAAACTGAACAAGCCGCTGCCATTTTGAAGGACGCCAGCGAAGCCTCTATCGATGTGAAAGAATTTGTAAAAAAAATCAAGGCAGCCAAACCGGGCCAACAATTGCAAGAAGGGATTAACACAATTTGCCAGTTGTTGACTGCAGGACAGGGAGCTTTTTACGTGGTTAAGGATGAAAGTGGGAAAAGAGTAGCCCAACTAAAAAGCGCGTTTGCCATTCCGCTTGGCGAAAGCGAAACGATTGAATTTGAATTTGGTGATGGATTGATTGGTCAATCGGCTGCCAGTGGCAAAAGTATGTACTTGGATGAAATGCCCGAGGGATACAACAACACAATTATAAGTGGGTTGGGCATGGCAGCACCAAAATATATTTTCATTACTCCTGTAAAGAGAGAAAATTCGGTAATCGCATTATTAGAGATTGCTGCGTTTTCTCCCCTTACGGATTCTATCCAAAAGCAAGCAGAAGAAATGGCTCGGATTTTAGCTGAACAAATTTAACGCACAAGTAACTCAATTGGGAGTATGTTTAAAAAGATTAAAATAAGCTTCAAGATCACTGTTCTAATAGTGGTCGTATCTCTGATTTCCCTACTGGCGATATCGTTCTTTACCTACAAAATAAATCTGAACGCAAATCAAGATAATTTAGAATCGGGTCTTTCTGTAATCGCGGACAACCGTGCTAAAGAACTCGATCATTACTTTGATCACCTCGCATCGACCGTTCATTTTCTTCAAAATTCTGATGAGATCAAAAAAGCACTCGATACTGCGCCCGACTCGTTGAAAACAACGCTGTCTAGAATCGCAGAAGATTTTAAGTTCGGCCAATTATTTATTACTGATACGAAAGGAGCTATCCTCGTTTCATCGGACAACAACCAAAGAGGTTTGTTTCATGATCCTGATGGGGCATTCTTTGGTAGAGCCGGCTCCGGTACTTATTTCAGCACTGTTAAGAAAGACACGTTAAAAGGAGTTGAGTATTATAAAATGTACGTTGGATCTCCCCTTCACAACAAACTATTGATTTTTACTATTGATTTGGATCCCGTTCTCAAATCATTGAAGAATTCTAACGGATTAGGCAATACCGGGGAAGTATTTGTCGGGATGAAAGACCTTGTCACTAACAAAGTGATTCTAGCAAGTCCGTTGCGAAATGATCCTGGCTCCTTTTTTAAATTCTTCTCGGAGGGTAACCGAGAAGTAAAGGAAATCGAATTAGCCTTGGAAGGGAAAAATGGTTTTTCAACAGGTGTTGATTACCGCCAAAAAGAAGTATTCGTTGCCTACCGGAGTATTAGCAATTCCCCTTGGGCTTTGATCACCAAAATTGACGTAGAGGAAATCAATCGGCAAGGAGATCAATTGATTCGCATCTATTTTTTAGGAGGTTTGGTTATTCTATTCATCGCGTTCTTTGTTTCTATCACATTTGCTAGATCGCTCACGCAGCCGTTGAATTCCATGCGCGATACCATCGACCTGGTTTCG
>JBBSCN010000039.1:0-21256 GCA_038250265.1 Cytophagales bacterium
TCGCACAGAAACCTTCATTTTTCTCATTGAGCTGTAAAGCACTAATTGGCAATCACTAGAATGAATAAATACTATTACCTCGGTTATCTCGATCTGGCGTTCCCCCTCTGCTACGAAGTAGAGTGGGGGTGACCGAACGAAGTGAGGTCGGGGGTGAGTCAGAAATTAGAACAATGAAATAAACTGACGTGTTTTCAGCTCATAAATTCTCTATATTTCATAAAAGAAAAAACACATGGCAACTTATCAGCTACAAATTAATGGAAAGAGTGTCAGCACAGAAGCAGATTCGGATACTCCTTTGCTCTGGGTATTGCGAGATAATCTCGGTTTGGTTGGCACAAAGTATGGATGTGGCATCGCGCAATGCGGTGCATGCACCGTTCATTTAAACGGCACGGCTGTTCGGTCATGTTCATTGCCGATCTCAGCTATTGGCAATAAGAAAGTTACTACCATTGAAGGACTTTCTGAAAAAGGGGATCACCCCGTGCAGCAAGCTTGGAACGAAGTGGATGTTGCCCAATGCGGTTATTGCCAAGCCGGTCAAATTATGACGGCTGCAGCGTTACTCAGTAAAAAGACAAAACCTTCTGATCAAGATATTGAAACGGCCATGAATGGAAATATCTGTCGGTGCGGAACCTATCATCGTATTCATGAAGCGGTCGTGTTGGCATCATCCAAAATTTCTAACTAATTGCGTTTATGGAAACACTGACAAAAACAAATAGACGCAATTTTTTGAAGTTAGCAACTGCCACCACAGGTGGTTTGATACTTGGCTTCAATTGGGAGGCGAATGCTACAACCTTCAACGTGATGGATGAGGCAGCTTTGGCAGCAGACACTAATTTCAATAGCTACTTATCGATTTCATCAGATAACGTAATCACGATTTTCTCACCCAATCCAGAGTTGGGTCAGAATATCAAAACTTCTTTTCCAATGATCGTGGCCGAGGAACTCGAAGCCGATTGGTCGAAAGTGAAAGTGGTGCAAGCGATGCTTGACATCAAAAAGTACGAACGCCAATTGACGGGTGGGAGCGGAGCGATTCCGCATTCATGGGAACGCTTGCGCAAAGCAGGGGCTACTGCAAAACAAATGCTGTTGGAGGCAGGAGCGAAGCGTTGGAATGTGTCTGCTTCTTCATTGGTTGCGGAGAACGGAATGATTGTTGACAAATCAGGCAATCGCTCATTGTCGTATGGAGAATTAGCGAATGACGCAGCGTTGATTCCCGTGCCAACGGACATAAAACTGAAAGACAAGAAAGATTTCAAAATCATCGGCCAGCCTATCCGCAACGTAGACGGGATGGACATGATCACTGGAAAACCATTGTATGGGTTGGATTTTTATCGAGAGGGAATGGTGTTCGCCATGATCCAGCGCCCGAAGTCTTTCGGGATGAAGATCAAATCCGTTGATGCTGCGGCAGCAAAGGCAAGTACAGGGATCATTGATGTAGTCACTTTCAAAAACAATGTAGCAGTTGTCGGTAAATCAACATGGCAAGTAAACAAAGCGCGCAAATTGTTAAAGATTGAATACGAAGCAGAATCAAAAATTGAAAGCACAGTTGACCACGATAAACTTTTTAAAGAATTGCTGGAAAGCAAAGAGCCGACTGTAAGAAGGAAAGACGGAGATGTAGACGCTGCTTTCGCGAATGCGACAAAAGTAATTTCACGCGAATATCAATGCCCATTCCTACCACATAACCCGATGGAGCCCATGAACTTCTTTGCGCATGTTCGCGCAGATGGAGTTGAATTGGTTGGCCCAACACAGACACCCGACATGGCGCGCAATGAAGTGGCGAAATTGCTAGGCATAGCTCCAGACAAAATTACGTTGGAGATCACCCGTTTGGGCGGTGGATTTGGGAGAAGATTGAAAGCAGATTATGTATTGGAAGCAGCGGAACTTTCTAGTATTATCAAAGCACCCGTAAAAGTAATTTGGACTCGCGAAGATGATATGGGTGGCGGAAGTTATCGCCCTGCGGTTCGCTACCGCTTTCAAGCGGCATTGGATGCCAACGGAAATATGGTTGGCTATAAATTGCGCGGAGTGGGGATCAACTCCGGAAATCCCACGAGAGAGGATAACTTTCCCGCGGGAGCTGTTGATAATTTATTGATTGACTCGGTTGAATATAAATCCGCGATAACAACAGGTGCTTGGCGTGCACCGATTACAAATTTTCTCGCTTTCGCGGAGCAATCCTTTTTAGATGAAGTCGCTGAGGCCGTAAAACAAGATCCCATTCAATTCAGATTAAACTTATTAGAGAAAGCAAAAAAATATCCGGTAGGCGCAATCAAGTATGATATTGACCGGATGAAAACAGTGATTGAATTGGCAAAGGAAAAATCGGAGTGGGGCAAAAAGAAAAATATTTCTCAAGGCTTTAGCGTTTATTTTTCCCACCGTTCTTACGTAGCGCAAGTGGCTGAAGTAGAAATGAAAGGGGGGAAACCAGTTGTGAAAAAAATCCATGCCGCTGCCGATTGCGGTATTGTTATAAACATCAGCGGTGCGCAGCAGCAAGTGCGCGGTGGAATTGTCGATGGCATGGGGCATGCCTTCTTTGGAAATCTCACTTTCAAAGATGGGGCGGCTGAGCAATTGAACTTTAATAGCTATCGACTGATTCGCTACAAAGAAGTTCCCGAGATTGATGTTCATTTTGTAAATAACGGAATTGATCCAACTGGATTGGGAGAGCCAGCATTGCCGCCAACAGGTGGAGCAGTCGCCAACGCGCTTTTCAAAGCAACGGGTAAACGTCTTTACAACCAACCTTTTAATAAGCAAGAAGCATTGGGCGGGGTGAACTTAGAATCGAAGATGTAAGCGCTGCGAATAGGATGAGCTTATTGATTGTTCGGAGCATTGAAAAAGAGCATGAGGGTAAAAAAATTCTGAAAGGAATCTCCTTTGCACAAGGCGCTTTTCAAAAAATTGCAATTGCGGGCGAAACAGGCTCGGGAAAAACAACTTTACTGAAAATTATTGCTGGCTTAGATCAACCCAGCCAAGGCGAAATAATCTTCGCAGGCGATAACGTAAAAGGTTCGAACGAAAAACTAGTTCCTGGTCATCCAGCCATTGCCTACCTCCCGCAGTTTTTTGAATTGCCTAAGTTTTTACGCGTGGAGCAGGTACTGGCTTACTCCAACAAACTTACCGATCGAGAAGCCACCCGGCTGTTTAAATTGTGTCACATTCAGCATTTGCTGAAAAGAAAAACAAATGAACTTTCCGGAGGTGAGCGGCAGCGAATTGCTCTGTGTCGATTACTGATCGGTAAACCAACATTATTATTGTTGGACGAACCATTCTCCAACTTAGATCTGATTTTGAAAAGTAGATTAAAGGAAGTTATCCACGATGTTAGCGCGGTATTGAAAATCACCTGCTTATTGGTTTCGCATGATCCCGATGATACTTTACCCTGGGCTGATGAGATATTGGTAATGAGGGCAGGGAAAATAATTCAACAGGGAACGCCACAGAGAATTTATCAGCAGCCAATAAATGCATATGTAGCAGGGTTATTTGGAAAGTTTGCTAGATTAAACGATTTGCAGTTGAGACTTCTCAAAAAGACCGACAGAAAGTTCCTTCGACCGGAAGATTTCATATTTGTGAAGCGGAACTCGGCCGCATTAACGGGTGTTGTTCATAAAATTTCGTTTTTAGGGAATGGTTACGAAATTGAAACATTGATCGAACATGAATTAATTGCCTTAAGAGCAAAAGCATGCACGTTTAAAGTGGGTCAGGTCGTTTTTGTTGAAGTGAAGTAGGGTTATCTGCTCTTTAGGTTTAATTAGGTAATGCCTGTCAATTTTGGTAGCTTGCAGCGTTTTTAGTGAAAATCATTTGATCTGCCGCTAAGGAATTTTTCTTCTTTAGCCACTTTTCTTCATTTTAACTGAAAAATAGAAAGTTCTTGTTTCAATATAGCCGATTCGCAACTTCAAAACGGGTAATATAAACTAAAGCAGCACAATTGGCGTTAGGCTATAAACAGTAACAAATAATTATGCAAAAAGTAACTTTTGATAAATCTGGTAACTCTTTTTTTAATTCATTGAAGTCAAAGGTAGATCGGTATTTCTCGGAAAATAGTCTTGATCCAGCAGGTAACAAGAAAGTGTATATAAAAGGTGGAATTCAAGTCATTTCTGCCGTTGGTATTTATGTTGTTCTCGTCTTTTTTAACCTTCCAGTTTCTTTGGCTATTCTGGGCGCCTCTTTATTAGGTTTAAATTTGGCACTGCTAGGCTTTAATATTATGCACGAGGGTGGGCATCAAAGCTTTTCAAAACACAGTTGGATAAACAGTGTCGCAGCTTATTTTTTAAACATCTTGGGCGGTAGCACCTATTTCTGGAAGGTGAAACACAATGTCAATCATCACACCTTCACCAATATTGAAGGGATTGATTCAGACATCAGTGTAGAACCTTTCATGCGCTTACATCCTAATCAGCCTTTGTTGAAAATGCATAAGTACCAACACGTGTATTGGTTTTTTCTATATGGAGTTTCCTATATGGCATGGATTTTCTATGATGATTTTGTAAAATATTTTACACGCAAGATTGCCGTACACATGGAGCCCAAGTCGCTGTCGTTAAAAGAGCAGTTAATATTTTGGATTACGAAGTTGACATACGTTGGTGTATTTATTGTTTTGCCCATTTTTATGCTGGGTTGGTTAAAGGCAGTAGTCGGATTTTTCATTGTAACTTTTGTTTGCGGGTTGTTTATCAGCATCGTATTTCAATTGGCGCATGTTGTGGAGGCTACAGAATATCCTGCTGATTCTGAAATTGAAAAAGAGTGGGCCGTGCATCAAGTGAGTACCACTTCCAATTTCGCCACTAAAAGTAAATTCTTGTTTTGGTTATTGGGCGGATTAAATTTTCAGGTTGAACATCATCTTTTTCCACGAATCAGCCACGTTCACTATCCGCAGATCAGTAAATTAGTGAAAGAAACGTGCGAAGAATTTAATATTACATATAACGAATACACCTCGATGTCAAAAGCATTTTTGTCCCATCTTTTGCATTTGCGCAGAATGGGTGTAGCGTATTAATTATTCAATTTTAATTTTACATGAGGCAGCTAAAAATAGTTAAACAGATTACCAATCGCGAAAATCAATCGCTGGATAAATATCTAACCGAGATCGCAAAAGTGGATTTGATCACGGCCGAAGAGGAAGTGAATCTTGCAAGGCGTATTCGAGAGGGCGATCAAATGGCATTGGAAAAATTAGCGAAAGCAAATTTGCGGTTCGTGGTTTCGGTTGCGAAACAATATCAGAACAACGGAATGTCGTTGGGCGATTTGATCAACGAAGGTAATGTTGGCCTGATCAAAGCAGCAGGAAGATTTGATGAAACACGCGGCTTTAAGTTTATTTCCTATGCTGTTTGGTGGATTCGCCAATCGATAATGCAGGCGTTGGCTGAGCAATCGCGCATTGTGCGTTTGCCGCTCAATCGCGTTTCTTCATTAAATAAAATCTCACGTGCTTTTTCTGAACTAGAACAGAAATTTCAACGCGAGCCAACCCACGAAGAGCTCTCTGTTAAACTAGATATCAACATCGAGGAAATAGAAATCAACCAGCGTATATCCGGCCGCCAGGTTTCGATGAACGCGCCATTTGTAACAGGCGAGGACAATAGTTTGTTGGACGTACTGGAGAATGATGGAGAGGACAAGCCCGATCAAGGTTTGATGGATGGTTCGCTGCGAAAGGAAGTGCAACGCGCATTGTCTACTTTGTCTGATCGGGAATCAGATGTGATCTCACTTTATTTTGGGTTGAACGGCAAACATCCGCTGACATTGGAGGAAATAGGATTAGCATTCAGTCTTACACCTGAAAGAGTGCGTCAAATAAAAGAGAAAGCAACCATCAAGCTTCGCCAGAATGGACGAAGCAGATTGTTAAAATCTTACCTCGGATAGAATTATTTTGCCTCTTCGGCTACTGCTGGAACGGGAGCCTTACGGCTAACTTTAAACATGAAGTGTTTATCCAAGCTGAGTTCGTAGGTAGCATCTTTCATTAATTCCATGGCTTTAGTAGATTGTTGTAGAATCAGCAACAAATCGTGGGCGATGATGGAACCTTTGATGCTATTTACCGCTTTGCCCTTAGAGGCTTCCAATACAAAACTATACCCAGATTTTACTTTTTGCCCCATTGCCTTGAACTCGTGGCTGTAGAGCTTGTATTGTTGCGGCTCGTGTTCGGCAGCGCCCATCAATTTTAAAATTACCGGGCGGTACTTATTCCAGATAGGCGAGTAGGGGTTATAATCCACGATGAAAGTTTTTTGGTTAAAATGTTCGTAAAGGTAGTCAAATACGGGAGAACTGAATGAATTGATTGTTACAACAAGAAGTTGTGAATGGGCTTAAGCCATTTCTGTTTTTTTCTTGTCCAGGAAATCCCACACTAAACTGCTTGCACCCAAGATAGGAGCCGCCTGATTTTGCATGGCCGAGGGCAGTACTTTTATCTTTCCGCGGAAGAGCGGCATTAAATTGGCCTCCATGTGCTTGATGGTAGGCTTGAAAATAAGATCGCCCGCCTGCGATAATCCACCGAACAAAAAGATTGCCTCCGGATCGGTATGAACCACGGTTTCTGCCAGCTTCATCCCTAAAATCCTGCCCGTATATTCGTAGGCTTCTTGGGCTACTATATCTCCACGCAGAGCTGCTTCTGTAATCATCTTGGTATTGAGATTATCAAAGCTTATTCCACGTAATTCACTAGGCTCTAAATGATCGGCCAAAAGCTTGTAGACAGTGCGCTTGATACCTGTTGCAGAGACATAGGTCTCTAAACAACCACGCTTTCCGCAATTGCAATATCTTCCATTAGGATTGACAGAGGTGTGGCCTACTTCGCCTGCAATACCATGATGCCCATTGAGCAATACACCTCCGCAAACAAAGCCACTTCCCAAGCCGGTGCCCAAGGTGATCACCACAAAGTCCTTCATATTTTTGGCATTGCCATAAATCATTTCGCCAACGGCCGCTGCATTTGCATCGTTGGTTAAGATACAGGGAACACCAAATTCATCGGTAAACATTCTTGCGAGCGGAAGCACGCCTTTCCATTTTAAATTAGTGGCGCGCTCAATACTTCCAGTGTAGTAGTTTCCGTTGGCCGCACCGATCCCTATTCCGATAACTTTGGTGTCGCCCGGTAAGTTTTTGATGCCCTCCTGGATGGCCGTTGCCATTCCATCAAAATAATCTTGAAATTCCTCGTATTTAGTGGTGGGAATATTCCCTTGAAAAAGTACACTCCCATTGCGGTCAACAATTCCATATTTTGTGTTGGTTCCACCAATGTCAATCCCTACTGTTAGTTCTCTCATTTCCTTAATTTAGATTGAAAGTATTTTTGCAATGCGAAGTGATTCTGTATCTATTTCATGGTGATGTTTCATGATCAAATCAAAGCTATTGTAAACCATGATACCATTTTGAATTCCAACCATCACGTCATTTTTTCCGGCTATCAAGCCCTCCACTGCTGCAACACCCATTTTGCTCGCCAGTACGCGATCAAAGTAAGTGGGAGTACCGCCTCTTTGGAGGTGCCCTAAGATGGTCACTTTGATATCGAAATAATTGTTGCGCTCCGAAAATTCCTTTGCCAATTCAATAGCACCACCGATCTTACTGCCTTCAGCTACTACAATCAAGCTCGACTTTTTGTTGGTCTTACCGCCTTCATCTAGTTTATTAAATAATTCATCTAGCGACATCGATTCTTCTGGAAGGATGGTGGCTACAGCCCCACCCGCAATACCGCAATTGATCGCGATGTAGCCAGAGTTTCTGCCCATTACCTCAATAAAGAATAATCGGTTATGAGAAATCGCTGTGTCGCGAATTTTATCTATCGCTTCAACTGCTGTGTTAGTGGCGGTATCAAAGCCGATTGTGTAATCCGTACCCGCTAAGTCATTATCAATAGTGCCGGGGATACAAATAGAAGGAACTTTATATTCTTCGCAAAATTTGTGAAGGCCAGTAAATGTTCCATCGCCACCAATGGCAACGAGCGAGTCGATGCCATTCTTCAATAAATTTTGATAGGCCTTTTCTCTTCCCTCTTTGGTCCGGAATTCTTGGCTGCGTGCAGTTTTTAAAATCGTGCCACCTCGTTGAATAATATTACCAACCGAACGTGCACCCAATTTTACAATGTCACCGCTGATCATGCCTTCATACCCCTGCATGATGCCATACACTTCCTTCTTATAGTAGATAGACGCCCTCACTACGGCACGAATTGCAGCATTCATTCCAGGCGCATCTCCGCCAGACGTGAATACACCAATTTTTGAAATTTCATTCTCCATGGATTGATTTAGAGCATTCAAAAATAGTGGATCAAGCCCAGTTTACAAGAATGTTATTTTTTCGAGACGTTTATTTCCTTTTCAATCGTTTGAAATAATTGATCAGGCCGTTGGTAGAGGAATCATGTGTCAATATAGTTTCTGCCAAGCTCAATTCAGGCAGTATCTTTTTTGCCAGTACTTTGCCCAACTCAACACCCCATTGATCAAAACTGAAGATGTTCCAAATCACACCTTGAACAAAAATTTTATGCTCGTAAATAGCAATCAAAGCACCTAGCGTTTTTGGCGTCAGCTTTTCAAACAGAATGGAATTGGTGGGTTTGTTTCCCGAAAAGACACGGTAGGGCGTGTGAAAATCAATTTCTTCGTTCGACATGCCTGCTGATTTTAATTCCGCTGTTACTTCCTCTTCTGTTTTGCCCATCATCAACGCTTCGCTCTGGGCGAAATAATTTGAAAGTAATTTATCATGATGATCGCTCAGCGGGTTTTGACTCACAGCGGGCGCGATGAAGTCGCATGGAATCATTTTGGTGCCTTGATGAATTAGCTGGTAGAAGGCGTGCTGTCCGTTGGTTCCAGGCTCGCCCCAAATCACAGGACCTGTTTGGTAGCTTACGTGCTGGCCGGATCGATCAATCGACTTGCCGTTGCTCTCCATATTGCCCTGCTGGAAATAAGAAGCAAAGCGGTGCAGGTATTGGTCGTACGGCAGAATGGCTTCCGAAGACGCATCAAAGAAATCGACATACCATAGACTGATCAGAGCCAATACCACCGGGATATTTTTTTCGAGAGGCTCGTTTTTAAAATGGTTGTCAACTTCGTGCGCACCTGCGAGAAGTTGTTCAAAATTTTCAAATCCTATCGTGCAGGCAATAGACAAACCAATTGAAGACCATAGTGAATATCGTCCACCTACCCAATCCCAGAACACAAACATATTTTCGGGAGCAATACCAAATGCGGTCACGGCTTTTGTGTTTGTAGATACAGCCACGAAATGTTTCGATACATCCCCCTGCTGATTAGATTTATTCAAAAACCATTGCTTTGCAGACTCTGCATTGGTCATGGTTTCTTGGGTGGTAAATGTTTTAGAAGCGATGATAAAGAGTGTTGTCTCAGGATTGAGGTGCTTAGTAGTTTCTGCGATGTGAGTTCCGTCCACGTTTGAAACAAAGTGAGGCCTGATATTTTTTTGATAGGGTTTCAATGCTTCGCAAACCATCAGCGGTCCAAGGTCTGAGCCGCCAATGCCAATGTTCACTATGTCGGTAATGGCCTTTCCCGAAAAACCCTTCCATGTTCCATCAATTAACTTTGATGAAAACTCTTTCACCTGACCTAAAACTCTATTCACTTCGGGCATCACGTCAACACCATCTACCAACACGGGTGCGTTTGACCGGTTGCGCAAAGCGGTGTGAAGAACAGAACGATTTTCAGTCTGGTTGATCCGTTCGCCTCGGAACATTGATTCAATGGCAGTTGGTAATTCTACTTCTTTTGCTAGTTCGATCAGTAGTTCAAGTGTTTCTTGTGTAACAATGTTCTTAGAATAGTCTATCAAGATATCATTCAATTTCAATTGAAATTTCTCGAAGCGATTTGGGTCTTCATCAAACAATTCGCGCAAGTGGGTGGCCTGCATCGAGAGGAAATGCGAAGTGAGTTTTGTCCAGGTAGTTGTTTCGGTAGGATCGATCGTAGCGAGCATATAGGTTGGTTAAGCCGTAAAAATAATGAAGAAAACGGATGAATGATCCAGAACGGATATTACAACAAATCAGGCTGACGAGGAGCTTATCCCCCGACTACTTTTTTTAAATTCTCGATCAACCCTTCCCAAAGATCCTGCAATTCTTCAAAGTCATCAAAGTCGGAATAGTCGCTCACTTTGATAAAGGTCGATTGCGTGATGTCGTTTACTTCTAGCCGAAGCTCAAAGTAGGAGGGATCACCTTCGTCACTTTTTGTTTCTGGCAGGTATTCGAACTTGGCAAAATGATTGGTGCGGTGCGAACTCATAACTGCTTTGTGCTCTTCATTTTCCCAAACAAACGTAAAGACCTTTTCGGGACTGATCTTGACATCATCGGCAAACCATTCCGATAGTCCGCTGGCAGATTCAATATACGGGTAAAGCATCTTCGCGGAAGAGTGAATTTCAAAATCTGTGATGAAGAGCCTTTTTTTGGTAGAGGTTGCTTTAGTTGCCATATGTTTTGTGATTTGATTATAAGGTAGCTTAATTTTTTATGAACAGCAAAATTGGTGTCCATTAGTTTTACGAAATCTTGTTGGATCAGTAATTGTTCTTAATTGTTGCAAATTTGATCTGATTAAATCTGAAAGTTTTATAAATTTGCGCTCTTTAAAAATTAATGGCGCGGTAGCTCAGGTGGTTAGAGCGTTGGATTCATAACCCAAAGGTCGGGGGTTCAACTCCCCCCCGCGCTACCACTTAAAAGCAGCTTCGGCTGCTTTTAATTTTTCAGCCTTAGCTGTCCTTCTATCTGTGGCTCTATTTTTGAAGTAAGTTTGCGTCTACTGATGAAAAAAATTGACAAGCTTATCATAAAGTCCTTTGTAGGGCCTTTCATCGTTACCTTATTGGTGGTGGTATTCATCTTGTTGATGAAACAAATGCTCCTTTATTTTGACGACATCATTGGTAAAGGATTGGAGTGGGGCGAATTGGGATCCCTACTTTTCTATTTTGCTATTTTCATGATTCCCCAAGGACTTCCCTTGGCTGTTCTCATGTCTTCCCTCATTACGTTCGGTAACTTGGGCGAACATTTTGAATTGACGGCCATTAAGAGTCTGGGCATTTCACTTACGCGTGCGCTGGTTCCAATTTTTGCATTGGTGGTTATCATTACTGGGTTCGCCTTTCTAGCGAACAATTACATGGTGCCCAAGGCAGCGCTGGAAGCCTATAGTTTAATGTACGACATCAAACAAAAAAAGCCGGGCTTGGATATCAAGGAAGGATCTTTCTATAATGGCATCCCCGATATTAGTATCAAAGTCAACCACAAATTCAAAGACGGCATCACGCTGAAAGGGGTGATTATTTATGACCATCGCGGGCGGGTAGGGAACAAACAAGTGATTGTTGCAGATTCGGGCAAGATGTATACGATGCTCAACGACCAGTACTTGAAGTTAGAACTCTTTACTGGTTATGACTACACCGAAGGCAGCGGCTCCGGGCAAGATGAAACAGGTCGGGCGACAACTGAAGAAACCTATCGTAAAACAAAATTTTCTAAAATGCAGGTCGTATTAGATCTGTCATCCTTTGGTATGAATCGAACGGATACCAAATGGTTTAAAGGAAATAGAATCATGCGGAATATTACTGAATTAGATCACGACCTTGATTCAATCACTAGGGAGTTGAAGCTGCAACAGATAAATTTATACAATGCAAGGGGTTCAATTTTCAACTTACATTTTAAGAGAGACTCCCTTGTTCTGCCAAAAGAGTTGGAGGTTTTTAAAAGAAAAAGGGATTCAACTTCTTTGTTGAAGGCTATTGGCACAGCACCTTCTGCTGGGATTTTAACCAATAGCTACTCGAACTGGGCGGCTAGTTATGTGCCATCGATCAAAGTGCCCGATTCCATTACCCGAAGGGAAAGGAATAAATCCGATAGCTTATTCAAAACGGAAACTAGAACGAAGGCAGAAATATCAATTGCACTCAATCGAACTAGGATGGTAAAAAGCCAACTTCAAAACTTCAATAGCAATTCTGATTCACAAAAGTCAGAATATAAAGTCTTTATGATTCAATGGCACCGAATTCTGGCAAACTCCATTGCTTGCTTAGCCATGTTTTTGATCGGGGCTCCACTTGGGTCGATTATTAAGAAAGGTGGTCTTGGGGTTCCAGTGTTAGTTTCCATCCTGTTTTTCATTTTCTACTACGTAGTTGACTTGCTAGGAGCCAAATGGGCAAAGCAAGACTTGATCCCTGTTCCGGTGGGGGTGTGGATGGCTAATTTCATTCTTTTCTCGATCGGAACGTTCTTTTTACGTCAGGCGAGGGTGGATGCCCGGCTTTTTGATGCCGATTTCTACCATGTTGTTATCGATAAAATAGCAAAGCGATGGGCGATTTTGAGAGGATTGCCAAAAGTTGCCTGATATTTGGAATTTCTGGTCAATTCCAATATTTTTGCGCGATTATAAAAAGACAATAAGAAAAAACAAGCGATGCAACTCACTTCAGAAAAGAAACAAGAGCTATTCAGCAAACACGGATTTGCTAAAAAGAAAACGGACACTGGCTCACCAGAGTCTCAAATTGCGATGTTCACAACTCGTATCAACGATCTAACAGAGCATTTAAAGATTGCTAAGAAGGACTTCTCAACACAACAAGGCCTAATAAAGCTTGTTGGGCAGCGCAAAAGACTGCTTAATTATCTTCAGCGCACAAATATCACCAGGTACCGCGCCATTCTAGCAGACCTAAACCTTAGAAAATAAATTACACATGAAGCCAAATAGGGAACCCAAAATAGGTTCCCTTTTCGCTTTTATAAACATGTAGCTTTCGCCATTAGCGGGTGCTCACTAAAACTTTACACCATGAATTTAAATGTTATCACCAAGAGTTGTAAACTGCCAGATGGCCGTGAAATCAGTATAGAAACCGGTAAATTAGCGCGCCAGGCTGACGGAGCAGTTGTGCTACGCATGGGCAACACCATGCTGCTGGCTACCGTAGTTGCTAATCACACGCATAAAGAAGGAACGGATTTTCTGCCCATGTCGGTAGATTACCAAGAAAAATTTGCGTCAACAGGAAAGATTCCAGGCGGTTTCTTGAAAAGAGAAAGCAGACTTTCTGATTATGAAATTCTTATAAGCAGACTTGTAGATAGAGCGATACGTCCCTTATTTCCAGATGATTATCATGCTGAGACGCAAGTAATGATTCAGTTAATTTCTGGAGATCCCAGCGGCCTACCAGATTCATTGGCTGCTTTTGCGGCATCGGCTGCATTGTCGGTTTCGGATATTCCATTTCAAGGACCTATCTCTGAAGTGAGAGTAGTGCGAGTAGAAGGTAAGTACATTGTGAATCCAACGCTTGAACAAAAGGAGCGTGCAGATCTTGATTTTATTGTCGCTGCTTCAATTGATAACATATTGATGGTAGAGGGTGAGGCGAAGGAGATCAATGAAGAAGATATGCTCGAGGCATTGAAGATTGCGCATGAAGCCATCAAGGTTCAGTGCGAATTGCAAATCGAATTGACGAAAGCGACAGGCAAAACAGAAAAGCGAGTATACAATCACGAAGTGAAAGACGAAGCCTTTAAAGCAGAGCTCCATAAACTGTTATACGACAAAGTCTATGCGGTGGCCCGCCAGCAATTGACCAACAAACACCAGCGATCAGAACTGTTCGGAAAAATAGTAGAAGAGTACGTGGCTTCTTTGCCGGAAGACACTACTGTGAACAAAGACTTGGTAAAAAAATACTACAAAGACATCCAAAAGAAGGCTTGCCGCGATTTAGTGTTGAATGAAAAAGTTCGTTTGGATGGACGTAAGACCAATGAAATCAGGCCGATATGGTCAGAGGTAGATTATCTTCCGATGGCGCATGGTTCTGCTGTCTTTACTAGAGGCGAGACGCAATCCATTAGCACCGTAACACTTGGAACGAAGTTAGACGAGCAGATGATAGATGGCGCGATGTTCTCAGGCACGAGTAAGTTCATATTACATTATAATTTCCCTGCGTTTTCAACTGGAGAGGTGAAGCCTAACAGAGGGCCAGGTCGTAGAGAAGTAGGTCACGGAAATTTGGCGATGCGTGCATTGAAACAAGTGTTACCCAATATGACCGAAAGCCCTTATACAATCCGTATCGTTTCTGATATATTAGAATCAAATGGTTCTTCATCGATGGCGACCGTTTGCGCGGGTTCATTGGCATTGATGGACGCTGGTATTAAAATATCAGGCCCGGTGTCAGGCATAGCAATGGGGATGATCTCAGATACCACAACAAAAAAGTATGCTATTCTTTCTGATATCTTGGGAGATGAAGATCATCTAGGCGACATGGACTTCAAGGTGACGGGTACTGAAAAAGGCATCACGGCCTGTCAAATGGATTTGAAGGTTGATGGGCTCACCTACACGGTTTTGAAAGAGGCATTGGATCAGGCTAAAGAGGGAAGGGCGCATATTCTAAAGGAAATGAAGAAGACTTTGGCGGCTTCCAAACCAGATCTAAAGCCACACACTCCCCGTGCCGTGACGATCGTTATTGAAAAAGAGTTGATTGGTGCAGTAATCGGGCCGGGAGGAAAAGTTGTTCAGGATATTCAAAAAACCACAGGCGCTACGATTGTCATAGAAGAAGTGGCAAACAAAGGCATCGTCAATATCTTCGCTAACAATCAGGATGTTATGGATGCCGCAGTAAGACGAGTCAAAGCGATCGTGGCCGTTCCTGAAGTAGGAGAGGTTTATTCCGGAATAGTAAAATCAATTATGCCTTTTGGGGCCTTCGTTGAGTTCATGCCAGGAAAAGACGGCCTACTTCATATCTCTGAAATTAAGTGGGAGCGATTAGAGACCATGGATGGAGTGATGCAGGTAGGTGAAGAAGTGAAAGTGAAACTGGTAGAGGTTGATAAGAAGACCGGCAAGTTTAGACTTTCAAGAAAAGTGTTATTACCAAAGCCAGCAACGAAAGAAGAAACGCCCTCGGCCTAATCTTTGCTTGTGCTTTTTTTTGGAACTAATATTTTATTTTGCGTCCTGAAAAAGGGTAAAAGGATAGAACATCGATGAGACAGTTAAAAATAAGCAAACAGATCACCAACCGCGAAAGCCAATCGCTTGATAAGTATTTACAGGAAATTGGTAAGGTAGATTTGCTTACACCTGACGAAGAAGTAGAGTTGGCCAAGCGGATTAAAGAAGGTGATCAGATTGCATTGGAGAAATTGACGAAGGCGAATTTGCGCTTTGTGGTATCTGTTGCGAAACAATATCAGAACCAAGGATTGTCATTGGGTGATTTGATCAACGAGGGGAATTTAGGGTTGATAAAAGCAGCTCAGCGCTTTGATGAAACACGCGGATTTAAATTTATCTCTTACGCGGTATGGTGGATTCGTCAGTCCATACTTCAGGCGTTGGCCGAACAATCTCGTATCGTGCGACTGCCCTTGAATAGGGTAGGATCACTGAATAAGATATCCAAAACATTCTCGGAACTAGAGCAAAAATTTGAACGTGAGCCTTCACCAGAAGAGTTAGCTGAGGTATTGGAAGTGACTACCGCTGAGGTAGTTGACACAATGAAGATTTCCGGACGCCATGTATCTATGGATGCACCATTTGTGCAGGGAGAGGAAAATAGTTTGCTGGATGTGTTGGAAAACGACAGCGAATTAACTCCTGACTCTGGTTTGATGACGGATTCTCTTCGCAGAGAAGTGCAACGCGCATTGTCTACGTTAACGCAACGGGAGTCAGACGTAGTTACGCTGTATTTCGGATTGAATGGAGAACACGCGTTGACGTTAGAGGAAATTGGAGAAAAGTTTAGTCTTACCCGTGAGCGCGTTCGCCAGATCAAGGAGAAAGCGATCCGCAGACTTCGCCACACTTCCAGAAGTAAAGCTTTAAAACCTTATCTTGGGTAATTGATAATTGATTTAAGAATCAATAAGGTCTCTGCGTAGGAGACCTTTTTTGTTAAAATTTTGTTCTGCTATTATGACAACTGAAAAAGTAAAAGTTTTGATTATCGGTTCTGGCCCAGCCGGATACACAGCCGCTATCTATGCCGCTCGGGCGGGACTGAATCCTGTACTGTATACGGGCGGCCAGCCGGGTGGCCAGCTAACCATCACCAATGATGTAGAGAATTTCCCGGGTTATCCCGATGGAATAAACGGCCCTCAGATGATGATGGACTTGCAAAAACAGGCTGAACGATTTGGGACGAAGATTCATTACGGTCTGGCCACATCCGTTGATTTTTCGTCTTATCCGCTGAAAGTTACAATCGATGAGAAGCAGGAGATGGAGGCTGAGGCGGTGGTTATTGCCACAGGTGCAACTGCAAAATATTTAGGCATTCCTTCTGAAGAAAAGTATATGAACAAAGGAGTCTCCGCTTGTGCCGTGTGCGATGGCTTTTTCTATCGTGGCAAAGAAGTGGCAGTAGTTGGCGCAGGAGATTCAGCCGCAGAAGAAGCGACCTACTTAGCTAACCTTTGCCCGAAAGTCCATTTGATTGTAAGGCGCGAAGAAATGCGCGCTTCAAAGATTATGCAACAGCGTGTAAAGAATACGGCTAACATTGAGATACACTGGAATTCAGAGACCGATGAAATTTTAGGAGACGAGACGGGTGTAACCGGTGTGCGGTTGCTCAATACAAAAACAAAGGAGAAGAAAGATATCCCGATCAGCGGGTTCTTTTTGGCCATTGGTCATAAGCCAAATACAGAAATTTTTAATGGTCAACTGACTATGGATGATGCAGGCTATGTGAAGGTAACACCCGGCACTACCAAGACAAATGTTCCGGGAGTATTTGCAGTTGGTGACGTGGCCGATAAAGTGTATCGTCAAGCGATCACCGCTGCTGGCACTGGTTGCATGGGAGCATTAGATGCCGAGAAATTTATTGTGGCGAAAGAAATGGAATTGGCACATAGTTGATAGTTGTTAGTTGATAGTGGGTAGGTAAGAGAGGCTATCTACTGGATAACCAACAACTAATAACAAACCATTATCAACTTTAAAATATGAAACTCGACATCCTCGTAATTGCCGCCCATCCTGATGATGCTGAGCTTGGCTGTGGTGGTACAATTGCAAAGCACGTATCGCTGGGTTATAAAGTGGGGGTAGTAGATCTTACGCAGGGTGAACTTGGCACACGCGGGACCATTCAAACCCGTATGCAGGAAGCTGCTAACTCCGCACAACTATTAGGGTTAACTGTTAGGGAAAATCTAAAAATGCGCGATGGCTTTTTCCAGAATGACGAAGCGCACCAACTCCTCCTCATTCAGGCCATTCGCAAGTACCGGCCAGAAATTGTTTTAGCAAATGCTATTCGCGATCGACATCCTGACCACAGCAAAGGTGCAGAGTTGGCATTTCATTCGTGTTTCCTTTCTGGTCTTGCAAAAGTTGAAACAGAGGAAAACGGTATAGCTCAACAACCTTGGCGGCCAAAGCACGTGTACCATTTCATTCAAAGTGAATTAATCGTTCCTGATTTCATAGTGGATATCTCCAGCCATTGGCAAGCAAAAATGGACTCAGTCAAGGCCTTTAAAACTCAATTTTTTGATCCAGCTAGCGAAGAGCCGGAGACATTTATCTCCAAACCAACCTTCCTTACTTTCCTAGAAGGCCGCGCAAAGGAATTTGGGCAAGCGATCGGAGCGGAGTATGGAGAAGGGTTTACAGCTGTGAGTAAATTGGGAGTAGGGGATCTGTTTCGCTTGGCTTGAAACAAAAAAAGCACTTCATTTAAGAAGCTTTTAAAGCCCCCTAGAGATTTCGCTACCCTTGATCACCTCATTTCGTGACGGTGTTGTCAGTAAAAGTTAGTTCACAACCCTTATTTAGTTTTCTGATATAAATGACTGAATACCAAAGTCCGCGATGATCAATTTTTTGCGAAATGAATTGCTAAAGCCAGATTTTCTTTCAGGTGTGTAGGTAGGCAATGTGTATACCCGTTGTGCGCATCGGACATAAAAATTAATTCCACATTCGTGCGATTAACAAGATATGATGCTTACAACAAATTTGATTAACAGGATTTAATATAAAAATCCGAATAGCCATAATGGAATTTTGGTGTGAATGCCTGTTTCAATATCATCGGCTACCACAAAACTGTTTTTTACATTTTTCAGTTGACTTGCAGTTTTATCTTTTCCACCTACTTCAATTGTATATTTTTCATTAATTTGAAAATCACCTTCAGGCGGAAGTGCCACTCTATACTTTGCGTTTACGAGTTGGTTCATCATAAACGATTCTCGCAGTGTGCCTTTGTCAACCGTTTGAGGTGCCAGGGCGTAATGCAGGTTGGTGTTCTCTAAATATATTTTGTCTGGCTTTTGCAAGGTGCTGATGCTTTTGCCTGCAGCTGTAAGTGAATTGATTAACCTAGCTTTGTCCAGATAGTGGAGGTATTGTACAAGTGTATTACGATGGAGGCCGATCTTCTCACTCAACTTGGTTACGTTCGGTTTAAACGGAACGTTAGTGGCGAGTATGTACAGAAGCTGATAAATTTTTCTTGTATTGGCTGGATCAAACCCTTCAATAAACCGCATGTCGGTTTCGATAATCATTTTTACTAATTGCTCAATGCGCACGGGGTAGGTATGGATGTTTTCTGCAAAGAAAGGGTAGTAGCCTGTTTTTAAATAGGTAGGCAAATATTGGAGCGGCTTAAATTGACTGGTAAGCTGAGAGGCTATGGCAACATGACTCTCCAACACATCTGTTAGCGTTAAGGCGGGTATACTGATTACGTTAGAAAATTCAAGATATTCACGATAGGAGAGACCCGGCAATTCATATTGTATTGCCCTACGGCTGAGGTCTGCGTTTTGGCGCAACATATCGGTTATAGAAGAGCCAGTAAAAACAATGTTGAGATCTTTATAAGTATCGTACAGATTTTTTATTTCACGCGCCCAATCAGGGTACTTGTGCACTTCATCGATGAATAAAAATTGCCCTCCTTGTTGGCGGAACGATTCTGCCACATGAACCAACCGGTTTTCGGTGAAATAGATGTCATCCAACGTGATGTAAGCAGCCTTTGGGGTAATGCCAAATTGCTGCTTGAGCCGCTGCAGCAGAAGGGTGGTTTTTCCCGTGCCTCGCGCACCCAAAATGCCAATAAGGCGATCGCTCCAATCAATTTTATCAGATAGCGACCTAATAAACCCAATCTCTTGGTTTTGTACCAGAAGGTTTGATTTTAGCAGAATTTGATCCATAATGCTGTTTCAAAGCAGCAATTTAGTAAAAAAATGCTATTTTATTTGGGTTTATCGGAATTTCAGTGAGTGCCCTTTTTGACTTAGTTCGCCAATTGGTTTTCATAATCAAAGGAAGACATTAATTGGGTCTGTAAATTAACCCGTGTGGTGATCGTGTCCACAAAGTATAAAATTTAGTTAGTGAGTTGTATGGAAATTTCGCTACCCTTGCTCACTTCATTTCATGACGGTGTGGATCCGTGAAAGTTAGTTCACAGCCATAATTTTGTTTTCTTGTTTAAACAGCTGATACCAAAGATGGTGATTGTCGAATTATTGAGAAATCGATTTTTTAACTGTGGGGAAAAATAAAGATTAATGGCCGAGACAGAATGTCCAGCCAGAGCGGAATCTCCAGCTCATGATACGCAGAGAAACATATACGATTAAAATGTTTTCCAATTGTTTTACTGTCACCTGAAATAAAAAAGGAGTTACTTATGTAACTCCCTGATTATCAATGAGCCCCCTGCCGGAATCGAACCAGCGACCTACTGATTACAAGTCAGTTGCTCTACCAGCTGAGCTAAGGAGGCATTACTTTTTCTGGATTTACTGATTACAAGTCAGTTGCTCTACCAGCTGAGCCCTGCCTGCCGGCAGGCAAGGAGGCGTAAACGAGGCGCAAAAATACGGTAAGTATCGATTTTTACAAACCCTTGGCTGGCTGATTTATCATTTTTAGTTGCTTTTTAAGCTGAACCAAATGCTCACCTTCCTCTTTTATTTTGTTTCCATATTCCTCCTTCATTTTCTCGGCATTTTTGGCTCGATCAAAGAAGGAGAGATTATTCTGGAGAATGGCAATGTCATTTTCAGCTTTTGCGATCTGCTTGCGAATCGTTTGCTCCTTGTGGTAAATTTTCCGTTCGGCTTCCGGATCATTTCGCAACGCACTTAACTGAATTTCCAGCGTTGCTTGTTCTTTATCATTCGCACTGATGCTATCCAATGAGGCAATCGCCTTGCTTACTATCTCATTAAATCTAGATTTGACCGAGGCAACTGCCCGTTTGGGGACAAAGCCAATGTTGTTAAACTTTGCTTGTGCCGCTTTGATCTGCTGAATGGTACCCGATTTTTCGTCTGCCATTTTTTGCAACTCCGCAATCAATGCTTCCTTTTCAATTAAATTTACCTCTTGCTCCTTATCTTCTTTATCAAAAAGCCCTCTTCTTTGCTCAAAGAAATGGTCACATGCTTCCTTGAATTGCTGATAGATTTTCTCTCTCCATTTCTCTGGCACCGGACCTACTTCTTTCCACTGAGTCTGTAGATTTTTTAGTTCACTGGACGTCTTGTCCCAATCTTGGTTCTCTTTTAACTCGATTGCACGTTGTACAAGTGATTCTTTGAGCTTTAAATTCTTTGATCGTTCTTCATCTAATTTTTTAAAGAATATGTTCTTATTATGAAAGAAGGCCTTGAAGGGTGTCCAGAATTTTTTGTTCACCTCACGCTGCCGAGCGCGGGGCACTCCACCAATCGAATCCCATTTCTTTTGCAGTTCGAGAATATCTTTTGTCTTTTGATTCCAATCCTTGATGCGATCGGAAGTGAAGGCAGCCAGCACTGCGGCTTCTTCGCAGATTTGGTTTTTCTTTTCTTCGTTTTGCTGAAATTCTAATTGCAAGTTCGCTACAAACGCATCTCTCTTTACATAAATCGCATCCGAAGCGGCTTTGAATCGTTGCCATAATGGTTCTTGGTTTTCCTTTGGAACCGGACCGATGTGTCTAAACTCAA
>JBBSCN010000040.1:0-21221 GCA_038250265.1 Cytophagales bacterium
AAGAAAATTTTCTAGGATAGGAACAACCGGGTTAGTGGTGATCACTCCGTTGATGTTAGAAAGCTGCTTGAGCAGGTAACTAGAATTTACAATAAACTTCATCAGAATCAGTGGTTTATAGTTGTCAGGGGCGTAAAGTTAGTAAGAAAAACCAATCTTGAAAGTGCTGTTTTTAAGCGGTGTATTTCAAATCCGAGAACTATCGGATGTTGCCCTTGTGTTGACTCACCCCAGGCCGCGCGAGGCGCGTAGTCACCCCTGTCTCCTTCGTATGAGAGGGGGAAGAAAGACCAATCTCAATCGTAGAGAGAGATTGAGTCAATTAAAAAGCTATTTTACCTCGAAGTAATCTCTTGTCCTGATAACCCGGGCCGCAATGGTTGGCCGGAGGAAAATTGCTTCTCCATTTATCTTAGCGAGAATAACTTGATCTTTTGGGCTTGAATAAATAGCTAGGCGATAGCCGCGCTTGGCAATGTCCTGAATATCTAACTGAAAAGCGGGAGGATTAGAAAAAATGCTATCATAACTGGCGACTTCCGCGGCATTTAAAAAGCGATCTGCCTTTAAATTGAAAATTCCCTCCAAATACCCACTTAATTTTGTAGTGTCGGCCACCGCAATTTCTTCTATGCCAAATAGGCCATTCGCCAACGAAACGGTAAAATCTTGTTTCGGCTGCATGGCGAAATGGCCTTTCAAAGATTTGAAATTTTGCCAATTGAAATTAAACACACGCTTATCGCGCCACTCGCTTTCTGTCAGCTCAAAAATAGAAGCCACATACACTCTATAACCAGGAATGGTAACAAAATAAGGAGCCTCGTTCTTCTGTTGAAAATACGTTTCGGTCTTTTGATCGTTGCCCACCACTGAAAATTGTTTCTTCATCTCATTAACCTGCATTAACGAAACCGTAATACCTTTCTCCTTCATTCTACTTTTGATCGAGTCCTGTTGCGGACCGGAAATTTTTCTCTTTGGCTCAACTTGCAAAATGGAGGCAAAGAAAACAGTGATCAACTGCGCATCGGCCTCGTATTTTCCATTGACTTTCCAATTCGTCCCATTGAATTTCAACTCCACTTTTCCCTCCGCGGATTCAAAAACCACTTCATCAATGGTACTGTAATCTGAAACCCTAAAAATATTTTTGTCGAAAGAAGATCTATTGCCACCAGTAAAGAAAAATAATAGCGCAGTTGCTGCGCTCAACACGATAAGCGAGATCAACAATTTGATATTTCTATTTTCGCTCATGCGCTTTTCAAAAATTAGAATACCTTCTTTTACGCAGGTAGGTTAGTATCAATCCGAAGACAATTAAAACCACTAACGGCAAAACAATATTCAGCACCTGCCAATAGGCGCGGTTATTTCTGATCTTCTCTTTGTCGAGGGGACGTATTTTCACCTCTTTGTTGCGGGCTTTGATCAACCCATTCTCATCCGTTAGGTACGCCACCATATTTAGCAGTAAATCCGTATTAGCAAAGGTGTAGCGAGCGAATGGATCGTATCCGAGCTGTTGAGGCTTGTTCTCTCTAGGATTAATATCGTTGCGGGCAATGTCACCATCCGCCACCACAATAATTTTGGTAGGCAAACTTTGTTCTTTAAACCCAATCGTATCAACACTTACTGGCGCAAATCTGTTTTTAAACAAAGAGGTAAATTCTCCCTCCAATAAATAGGCAATTGCAATTTTACCACCTTGAAAATTCTCATCCTTCAGTTGCTTTCTCAAATCATCTACTCCCACTTTTACGGGGGCTGCTAGCTTACGCGAATAGGGCGAAGAAAAAAGTAATGGCGTCTTTTTGATTCCAATTGCTTTCACGGTATCAATGCTACTGATGAATTTTGTCTGCACCGCGTCTAGGTTTCGGGTGATGGGGTGATCCGCATATTGGTTGATCAACGGAAAAAACGGCCAATCCAATTGCATCATCTGGGGCTGATTGCCTGCGTTGCCCACTACGATGGGGTACTTGCCCGCCACCCGATCCTGCACCAAATCCTGATTGATTCTCACTCCATATCTGAAAAGTTGATCGTCCAAATTTAAGTTGTAAGGAAACGCAAAATAGTTTTCGCTGGAGGCGCTGTCCATATTGGCATCCAATCGATCCAATAAAAACAACACCTTCCCTCCTTTCATAATGTACTGATCAAGTCTGAACTTCTCCGATTCTGAAAATTCCGATCGTGGCTTGGCAATGATCAATGCACTGTAACTGGCAATCGATTTACTTTTTGATAAATCTGCTCTGAACACATCGTATTGCTCGAGCAACGAAGCATTAAAACTGGCTAACTGAAGACTGTCTAGTTCACCATGCCCTTTTACCAATCCAATTTTCTTTCGGTCGGTATTGGCTAGTTTGTAGATCGCGTTGCCCAATTCGAACTCAACATTTTCGATGGATTGGTTAAGCGCCTCTTGCGAGCCTTGCGCCCGATTGCCTTTCAACAACATCACACCCGACTCAAAGCCACCATACGAAACCAACGCCCCGGGAATTACAAACTTCTCTACCCGCTGGCCATCTTTGTTTTCAATTATATTCATCGGGCTAATACCTTTTGAATTTAATTCAGCCATGTATTCATTCCGTGCCTTGTCGCCCACGGCCTGGTTGGGATTCGTAAAAACGTAATTGATCTTGTTGTTTGAATAGATCCGAAATTCTTCGAGTGTTTCGCGGATGGATTTTTGAAACCGCTTGAAGCCCGGGTTCAAATCACCTTCTAAGAAAACCTCCACAAAAACTTCGTCATCTAATTTGGCGAGCAATTCTTTTGTTTGGGGTTTGATGGTATACCTTTTCTCTTCGGTAAGATCTATTCTAAAAAAATAAAAAGAAGCCAACCCATTGATCAATAAAACGAGCATCAATCCGTTTACCAATAGCAACAGGTCACCTACTTTTTTACTTTGCTTCCAGTTCACCATAGTCTGCTGCCTAGCACAGTTCTAGTGGTCAATAAAAAAAAGCCGGTTACACTAATTGAATAAATCACATCTCGACTGTCGATCAATCCTTTGCTCAATGCTTCGTAGTGGTACAAAATTCCCATTTGCTTGATAAGCAAAACATTTTCACCTGCAAAGGATGATAGCGAATCAAAGCCGGTATAAAACAAAAAGCAGAAAAAAGCGGCCAAGATGAAAGACACGATTTGACTGTTGGAAAGCGTAGAAGCCAATATGCCAATGGCGCAAAAGATAGCTGCCAACAAGGCGAGCCCAATGTAGGAGCCGATCACCGAAGCGGTATCAATATTGCCGACCGGATTGCCCAACTTTACGATGGAAAAATAGTAAATCACGGTTGGTAAAATAGCCACCAATACCAACGCAAAAGCAGCCAGAAATTTACCTGCTACAATATCCCAATCCGTAAGTGGCTTGGTAAACAACAATTCCAATGTGCCCATTTTCTTTTCTTCCGCAAAACTTTTCATCGTGATGGCAGGAATCAAAAAGATAAATACATACGGCCCCATCGAAAAGAGTGTGTCCAAATCGGCAAAGCCATAGTCCAACACCGATGTCTCGGGAAAAACCCAGGTGAGCAAACCCATTCCCGTAAGGAAAACACCAATGACCAAATACGCGATCAGCGAATGCAGGAATCCATTAAACTCTTTGGCAAAAATTCGAATCATGCAACCACTTCCTTAGTCGTTAACGATTTAAAAATTTCTTCGAGTGTGTTGCCTTCTTGTTTGAGAGAAAGCAAGGACAACCCTTTGGCAGCCGACAATCGAAATAATTCAGCTCGGATATCAATGCCAGACTCTGAAGTAATGCGGAAAATTTTTCCTTCTTGCACTACGGTACTGATTCCAGCAATACTTTTAAGCTCTTCACTAGTGATCTCACCCTCCCACTCTACCACAATTGTATTTAACCCTCCTTTTTTGTTGAGAAGGTTTTCCAATCTATCATCGGCCACAATCTCGCCCAGGTTGATCACAATAACGCGGTCGCACAAGGCCTGTACTTCTTGCATAATGTGGGTAGACAAAATCACTGTTTTATTTTGACTGATTTGTTTGATCAGTTTCCTGATTTCTAGAATTTGATTGGGGTCCAACCCAGAGGTGGGTTCATCTAAAATCAATACTTCCGGATTGTGAATGAGTGCCTGCGCCAACCCCACGCGCTGTCGGTATCCTTTGGAGAGAGATTCAATGCGCTTATTTTGCTCTTTGGTCAATCCGCATAGATCAATCATTTCATTCACCCGCTCTTTCACCCGTGCGCCATCAATCTTATACAACCCACAAACAAAATGAAGATACTCATGCACATACATATCCAAGTAAAGCGGATTGTGTTCGGGTAGGTAGCCAATAATTTTTTTCACTTCCATCGGCTGCCGCACCACATCCAGTCCATTTACCAACACACTCCCTGAGGTAGGTGGCAAATAACTTGTCGCGATCTTCATGGTGGTTGATTTGCCCGCACCATTGGGACCCAGAAACCCAACGATCTCACCCTTTTGAATAGAAAAGGATATGTCATTAACTGCCCGCTGGCTGCCGTAAATTTTTGTGAGATGGCTGACTTGGAGAGACATCTGTTTAGGAGGAAATCTGTTTGAGTAGAGCGATTAACTCCTTATCACTTATCGAACTTTTTTCAGATTTATCATAAATAGAAAGAAGAAAAACTATGGAATCGATCACCACTAGATTTGTAATTATTCTTGCCCCTCCAGATTTCCCTTTACCTTTAGATGAAATTGCCAAACGAACTTTATAGCAATTCTTACCTAATGATTTGCCTTGGACTGGTTCTTTTTTAAGCACCTGAATTAATTCCATCAACTCTACTCTCAGTGATGGATATCTTTTGATAAGACGCTTAGCTTGCCTCTCAAATATTGCAATAGTCTTTACATTATAGTTCATTCAAGAAATCTTCGGCATTGCGCGCTTTTTTCTTTCCCGCTTTGACAAGCTTTAATTCCTCAACAGCTTCCTTAATTTCTGCAATTAATTGAGCTTTCTCTTTATTAACGGGCTTAGCCTTTACAAAAGCCAGGTTTTTTAACAACTCCATAACAAATGGAACTTTGGAATCCTTAATGTCCAATAGTACTTTCATAAAACTTTGATTAGACACAAAATTAACAAAAGAAAGCTTCCGCAAACGACAAACTTACTTTCCCCCAACTTGGCCTATTAATTGCCATTGTTTGATTACGCGAATATGTTGAAATTTGTCCACCAATTATCCCATCGAATGAAACGTATCACTTTAGCATTCATTGCCCTCGGCTTTTCGATCACCACTTTCTCGCAAACAGGCTACCGGATTGATTTCAAAATCAAAAACTGGAAAGACACCACGGTGTACCTAGGGAGCTACTATGGTGAAAGCACGGTACTGCGGGATACCGCCTTTGTAAAGGGAGGAGCTTTCCACTTCGATGGCAAAAATCCATTGCCCGAGGGAACCTACTACTTGGTGTTGGGCAAAAATAAACTCTTCGACTTTGTGGTGGGGAAAAATAAATTCTTCGCGATTGAAACGATCTCAGACCCCAAAGACTTTCTCAAACTGGACGACTACATCAAAAATATCACCATCAAAAATGATGAGGACAACCAATTGTTTTTTGATAACCTTCATTTCATTGGCGAACGAAGCCTAGAAGCCGAACCCCTGATTAAAATTTTGAAAGACAGCACGTTGAAAGAGGAGCAAAAGAAAGACGCCCGAGAGGCCTTCTCCAAAATCAACGACAAAGTAATAGCCTACCAAGGGAAGTTGATCGAGCAACACCCCACTACTTTAACCGCTCGATTATTAAATGTAACCCGACAAATTGAAGTGCCTAACCCTCCCAAAAAATCGGATGGAACAATCGACTCAACTTTTCAACTCAAGTATTATCGCCAACATTTCTTTGACAATATGGATTTGGCAGACGATGCGTTGATCCGGTTGCCCCGCACTTTCTATCAAGAAAAAGTGAAAGAGTATCTCGAAAAGCTTTTTGTGCCCGCACCTGACACGATCACCAAAGCGATTGTTGGCATAGTAGAAAAGGCAAAGAAAAATCCTGAAACATATAAATATCTGGTGTACAGCCTGATGGTAATGTATCAAGCACCTGAAATAATGGGCCTGGACGAAGTGTTTGTTAACCTAAACGAAAAATACTTTAACTCTGGAGAAATGAACTACTGGGCAGTGGCCTCCATCAAAAAAAGCTTGAAAGACCATGCCGATAAAATTCTCCCTAGCATGATTGGCAGAACAGGCGCCAACCTAATCATGCAAGATCAAAACCTGCAACCTCGCAGTATGTACGACATCAAAAATAAGTATACGATTCTCTTTATTTACGATCCGGATTGTGGCCATTGCCGAGAGGAAACTCCGAAGTTAGTTGAGTTCTACAACAAGAGTAAAGCGAAATTCAATTTTGAAGTATATGCCGTTTCAACCGATACCAGCATGGCGAAAATGAAGACTTTTATCAAGGAGTTTAAGATCACGTGGATCATGGTGAACGGCCCTCGCACCTACCTCAAACAACATCATTCAAAACTGTACCAATCAGAAACAACTCCAAGCATTTACGTATTGGATGAGAAAAAGAAAATCATTGCTAAAAAACTACCCGTAAAGCAGTTGGATGATTTTTTTACCAAACATGAGAAGTTTGAGAAGATGAAGAAGGCGCAAACAACAAAGGGGTCTTAAAGTCGATGTTTGAGTAGGCAAATGGCAATAGGCTAAATTTGCCTAGGTCTTACGTTTTTCTGTATAGCGAAGGTGGCGATTTTACCACAAACGCCAATGCTGGAAGTTAATGTCTGATTAACCACAATCCCGATGGCTATCGTGATGGTTACGGATTGCCGAACCCCAGCTGTTAGTTGCTAGCAAAATTTCGTCACGAAAAGTCAGCCATCAATTAGATTTCGGTTCCTCCAATTTGAGGTTATATTTTTGCCGTATTGCCTCCATTTCTTTTTTTAAAATGTCAGGATGTTTCCAATACCTTTCGCTTAACTTTTCTCTGATGTCTCGCATCATTTGAACTGCGTCAAAATTCTTACTGTTATCCATTGTCGTTTGATTTTAAAATTTCTCTTGGTGTTCTAATCTCAATCATCTTGTAGCCTAATCGGAAGTTGATTGAGTTGTAAAGTCGGATACGGGCAAGGTTCACAATGTGTTTAAAATTCCAACTTGCCAAGACATCAGAATTGTTAATTGTCGCAAGAGCAATGTGCAAAGCATCGTTGTAACTTCTATTCGTCAACGCTCCTTCGCTAATATATGTCTCGGCAAGTTGAATCGCTTCGTCACCCACTCCAATAGCAATTCGGTTTTCGTCAGGGATCTCATTTACCTTGCTTCTAATTTCATCTTTAGCAAGTTCCAGTTCTTGAAGCGTCAAGTCCGAAAGCATAATTTGCTGTGTCCCTGCAACAAATTCTTGAAACAAAGCGTTGCTCCATTCTTTAAATTCTGCGTCAAAGCAACCGCCAATAACTGAAGTATCCGTATAAATTTTCATCAGTTCAAAGATAAGAAATGTTGTCGATGAAATGTCTTTTGGGATTTAGGTTATTAAGGCCACGAGATGTCCGAATGTTCAACGTTAGTTAGAATCCATTACTTGCACTTAATTTGCCTATCGTGTACTAATTTTTCCTTCCGCCTATCTCTTTATAGTATGAATCCACGAAATTATTGACTGAATCGTGCAACTATTTGTGCTATTCCGAGTATCTAAGACAATATAAAACTAAGAACTTATGGCACTCATGGATCTGTTTGGCAAAAAGAAGAAGGAATTTAAAGCCGCCTGCCAAATCACCAAAGAGCCTCTTGAAAAGGGGTTTGGATATTTATTAACCACTTCGCAGATCGTTACCTCCAAAAAATATTGGGACATGGTAATGACTGAGCCGGAAACCATGTCATATACTATTTCGCATTTCAACAATCAATCCATTGGCACTCAAATGCGCAATATGATTTTTGAAAAATATGCTACCGTGACCAAGCCGTGGATCGTGTCCGATTCAATCATTAATTATTTTGAAGTAGATAAAGCATCTGCCAAAGACAACGCCAAAAAATGGTGGGAGAGCGAGGGCAATTTTATCCCTAACCAAACCGGTTCTGCCGTTGAAACATTAGAATCTGAATCGTATAAGAGTGCCCGGGATTATGCGGTGTTAGAGGCAGGCAGAGGCAGAGTAAAAATGGCGAGCTAGTTTTTACGATCGATCGTGAATTGAACTAAGTCCCGTAGGGAGTTGCGGTAGGTTGATTCCGGAAATGCAATTAGTAAATTTAAGGCCTCCTGATAGTACCGGTTCATTGCGGTTTTGGCGTATTCTATCCCGCCCGATTTCTTCACAAACTCAATTACTTCCTTTACTTTTTTGGGCTTCTCGCTATCGTTCTTTACAATTGAAATAATCCTGCGCTTCTCTAGCCAACTGGCTTTGGACAACGCATAGATCAACGGTAAGGTCATTTTCTTTTCCTTAATGTCAATGCCCAACGGCTTGCCTATCTCATCTTCGCCAAAATCAAATAAATCATCTTTGATTTGAAAGGCCATTCCTACCTTCTCGCCAAACGACTGCATCTTCAAGACTAATTCTTCCGAAGCGTTGACAGAGCTCGCCCCAACTCCACAACAAGAAGCAATTAACGAAGCTGTTTTTTGACGGATGATTTCGTAGTACACCTCCTCATCGATGTCCAATTGCCGGGCCTTCTCCATCTGAAGTAATTCACCCTCACTCATTTGCTGGACGGCCGTATTGACAATACTGAGCAAATGAAAATCCTTGTTCTCCAACGAAAGCGCCATACCTCGGGAAAGCAAAAAATCGCCTACCAACACAGCAATCTTATTTTTCCAAAGAGCGTTCACAGAAAAAAAACCCCGCCTGTAATTCGAATCATCGACCACATCATCGTGTACCAATGTGGCGGTATGAAGCAATTCAATTAAGGAAGCTCCTCGAAAAGTCGATTCGTTGATCGTTCCGCATGTGCCGGCACTTAAAAAAACGAAAAGCGGACGCATTTGCTTTCCCTTCCTCTTCACTATGTAAGTCATGATTTTGTCCAGCAGCAATACCTTCGTTTTCATGGACGCCCGAAACTTAGGTTCGAATTCGTCCATTTCGCGCGCAACAGGAGCCTTGATGGTATCTAAAGACAAAGACATTGATGCAATAATACGGAAAAAGCGACCGTAGTCCGAAGTCGATTGTATATCGTGCGCTCTAAAAACTTTGAATAAAAACTATGAACTATGGACTGTAGACTATGGACTATTCACTATTTTCGAGACTATTATGAATATGGATAAATTTTGGGAACAAGTGATTTTTATTGCCACGGTATTGGTGGTGATGTTTATTATCTCTCGGATTCTTCGATTCTTGGTGGGGCGGTTCATTCGCGGAGCAGCTAAAAAACTAAAAGTAGACCCAACCCGGTACAATTTTTTTAAAAACGCGGTGGACTTCATCCTTCTCTTTATTGCCATGGTGGTCGTCTTCCGATCAATCCCATCGCTACGCATCGCAGGCACCACCTTGTTGACAGGTGCAGGCGTACTAGCAGCGGTAGTGGGCTTCGCGTCTCAGGCTGCCTTTTCAAATATCATTAGCGGATTTTTCTTGGTGATATTTAAACCATTTAGCGTGGGTGACCGAGTGAAGATCGGTCAACTTTACACCGGAGACGTAGAAGACATTAACCTCCGCCACACCACCATCAAAGATTTTGAAAATCGAAGGGTAATCATCCCAAATAGTGTGATCAGCAATGAGACCATCATTAACTCCACGATCATTGATGAGAAAACGTGCATGTTTGTGGAAGTCGCGGTGTCGCTCGAAACCAACCTCGACCAAGCCATCCAACTCATGCAACAAGAAGCACTGAAACATCCTTTCTACATTGACAATAGAAATGACGTTGACCTATCGAAAGGCGAGCACCCAGTACTGGTGCGGGTAATGACTTTCCTAGATTCGGGAATTCATTTAAGGGCATACATTTGGGTCAAAAACCCCACGGATGGATTTGATTTGAAATGCGATTTGAATAAATCCATTAAAGAAAAATTTGACGAGGCAGGTATAAAATTGGCTAACCTGCATCATTTGCTTGTCATGAAAAGCCTTTAATCGATGGCTAGAAAAAAGAAATTAGCGCCCTCTACTGACCTCATCACCCGCCCGAGCGAAAGCAAGGTGATTTTGGAGCTCATTCAGTACAACGAAAAGGAGTATGCTAAGTTCGAAGATATTCCTGTAAGCGAACTGATTGGTAATATCAAGTTAGATCACATCAATTGGATCAACCTAGATGGCCTGCACGAAAAATCCATCGTTCAAAAAATAGCCGACCATTTTTGCCTACACACACTGTTGGTAGAAGACATTATCAGTGACCATCAGCCAAAAGTAGAAGAATATGACGACTATCTTTTCTTCACTCTCAAGATGCTGTATAGAATTGACCAAAAGCATATTGACTACGAGCAGATCAGTTTTATTTTAGGAAAGGATTACCTACTTTCCTTTCAAGAAAAGGAAGGCGATTTGTTTGGGCAGTTGCGCGAACGCATCCGGCTCGACCTTGGGAGGGTAAGAAAAAAGAAAGCCGATTATCTACTCTATCGAGTAATCGATATCATCGTTGACAACTATTACAATGTGTTAGATGCCATCGGGCAACAAATAGAGGATATAGAGGACGAAATCTATAAAGGCAATAGCGAACAACAATTTAAAAACATACAAAAGTTGAAGAAGGAATTGATCTTTTTGCGGAAAGCTCTTTATCCGTTACGAGATTCCATGAGCAAAATAACAAAAGACGAAAGTGGATTTATCGACCCTGCTAATCATCGTTATTATGCAGATGTGTATGATCACGTTGTTCATCTGATTGATTCATTGGATACTTACAAAGACCTAACTTCCGGGTTGATGGATATATACATCAATACGTTGAACAGCCGGATGAATGAGGTGATGAAAGTACTCACGATCATTTCAACCATCTTTATGCCGTTGACCTTCATTGTGGGCGTTTACGGAATGAACTTCGATACTGGTAAATCGCCTTGGAATATGCCCGAATTGAACAGTCCCTATGGATACCCGATAGTAATGGGTGTAATGTTTTTGATTGTCGCTGCCATGATCGGCTATTTCAAATTCAAAAAATGGTTTTAATTCACATTTCCTAAACCCTAAAAATATATGCTTATACCTATCGTGCTACTCCTTGTTGGCTTTGGAGTATTAATCAAAGGAGCCGACTTTCTTGTAAATGGCGCCTCTTCACTTGCGAAAAAATACGGGATCTCAAATCTTGCAATCGGCCTCACCGTAGTTTCTTTTGGTACCTCCATGCCCGAGTTAATCGTTAGCACAATTGCAGCGGTTAGCGGAAAACCAGATGCCACATTTGGCAACGTCATCGGCAGCAATAACTTTAACCTGTTGTTTATTCTAGGAATCTGTGGATTAATTTATCCGTTGGTCGTTCAACGCAATACGGTAAAGTATGAAGTACCGTTTTCCCTACTGGCAGCCGTGGTGCTGTTTGTACTGGTAAACGATTCCATGATTTGGGGGGCAGATCACAATTCCCTCGGCCGATTAGATGCCTCCGTACTGCTGCTGTTCTTCGGTCTTTTTCTTTTATATATCTATCGCACCATGAAGAAAACAAGTGATTTTGGAGAGACCGGTGGTGAACCAATAAAAATATACAAACCAATTGTTGCTACTGGCCTTGCCCTGCTTGGCTTGGTCATGCTCATAGGCGGGGGAAAATTAGTCGTTGACAATGCGGTCGAAATCGCAAAAGCGTTTGAATTGAGTGAAAAGTTAATCGGCTTGACTATTCTGGCAATCGGAACTTCCTTACCCGAGCTAGCTACTTCTGCGGTGGCGGCCTACCGTAAGAACACCGATATTGCTATAGGCAATGTGATTGGCTCCAACATTTTTAATGTCTTTTTAATTCTGGGAGTAACGGGTTCTATCACCGAGATACCATTCAACGTTGACCTAAACTTCGACTTATCTGTATTTGCAATATCAACGGTAGTGCTGATGATTTTCATGTTCACGCTAAATACACGAAAATTAGATCGTTGGGAGGCGGCTATTTTGTTGATTGGCTATGTTATGTATACACTTTATCTGGTTGGCATGGAGTAGCTTTTGATCTTCCAAATTTGACGAATAAAAAAGCCGCTCCTTGTAATAAAGAGCAGCTTTTTTTAACGGATTATGTCTGTTAAATTTTTTTCTCCAGTGCAGCAATCTTTTCTTTTGCCTCCTGCTTGCCTAAAGAAAGAGATTTCTTGTATAATTCGATGGCTTCTTTGTACGTGGTCTTTTTCTTCTTAGGAGCCAGTTTCGTGCGGTTGGCAGCTTCTTCTATGGCTTCTCCCCTAGCGAAATAAGAATCTGCTTCGCTTATTTTACTTGTTATTTGTACTTGTTGGATCTTTTCTTCCAACAGTGCAAGCTCCTGCTGCTTAGCTACAATCTGAGCTTCTTTATCAGTCAACTCAGCTTCTTGCAAACCTACTGTGGTGATCAAATTTTGATTTTCATTCTTTAACTGATCTACTTGCTCATTCAGTGTCGCAATCTCTTTGTTGCGTTGTTCTAAATCAGCTTTCAATTTTTTGATGGTAGCCGAAAAAGCGTTGGAATTTCCTTTTGATTTCTTTAAGGCCGTTTCTAAGTCGGTGATCTTATTCTGCGTGTCTTTCACGTAGTTGTTGATATCCTTCATGCGACTTTTGTAGTTGTCGTACGTAGTGCCTTCAACCATGTTTACCCGCAGCAACTGCCGGTTGGCATCGATTGAATCCATCAAGGAGCCCACTTCTTGAAGTGTGGTAGCAAATTGCTGACTCGTTTGAAGTTCTGTTTTAAGTGAGTCGACTTGTGATTGAAGTCTTTCAGAGTTGCCTCCGCAGCTGGCCATCATGGTACCAATAGCGACTACGAATAATAATCTTTTTAGCATACAGTTGTTGGTTTAGAAGGTAAATTTACGCGCTTGCGTTCGAGTTTTAAGCAAGAACAAAATATTTTTTCAAATAGCCCTAAATCCGTCCGACAAGCTGTAAATTGCACCCTGAAAAGGGAAATATTCTTCGCTAAATGCCCAAATTAATAACCACGCGCACGCGTATAGAAGACCTGGGCAAACCTCGGGTAATTATTATAGGCGGTGGATTTGGTGGGTTAGAAGTAATCAAAAGTCTAAAAGGAGCAAAATTACAGACCGTCCTTTTTGATAAGAATAACCATCACACCTTTCAACCACTTCTCTATCAAGTAGCCACATCAGGGCTCGAAACGAATTCGATTGTTGCCCCTTTTCGCAAGCTATTTGGCGATTATCAAGATTTCTATTTTCGGTTGGCGGAGGTAAAAAACATTAAACCAGAAGAAAACTATATCGAAACCTCCATCGGTGAGGTGAAATACGATTACCTAGTAATAGCCACGGGTGCGGTTACAAATTTCTATGGAATGGACGAGGTACAAAAACATTCATCCTCCATGAAAAATATTGTGGACGCCACCAAAATCAGAAACAAGATTATCCGGCAGATGGAGTATGCACTGATAACCGAAGATCATGAGATGATGAATTCATTGATGGACTTCGTGGTAGTGGGTGGCGGGCCAACCGGGGTAGAACTTTGTGGGGCCTTGAGCGAGCTGAAGAGAAATGTATTCCCAAGAGACTACAAAGAACTTGATCTGCGAGAGATGGATATCAATTTGATAGAAGCTTCTCCCCGATTGCTGAATGGAATGTCGGAACAAGCAGGGAAAAAAGCACTGGAATTCCTAACAAAAATGGGGGTAAAAGTGCACCTGAATACCGCTGTCAAATCATACGATGGATATGAAATTCAACTTAGCACCGGAGAAAAAATTATTTCCAGAACGTTGATTTGGGCAGCTGGCGTAAAGGGCAATCCCATTTCAGGTATGGGAGAAAATAGTTTATCGCGCAGCAGTCGCCTCCAAGTAGATGAGTTCAATCGCGTGAAGGGTTTTGATAACGTGTTCGCCATCGGTGATGTGGCCGTAATGGAGGAAGTGGACGCTCTTTTTCCAAAGGGGCATCCTCAAACGGCACCACCTGCGCAGCAACAAGGAAAACTGGTTGCAAAAAATATCATCCGACTGATAGGAAAGCAACCGATGAAAGCGTTCAGCTATTTCGACAAAGGATCAATGGCAACGATCGGACGAAATAAAGCAGTAGTGGACATGAAGGGCGGTATTCGTTTTCAGGGCGTATTTGCTTGGTATGTCTGGATGTTTATACACCTGATGGCGATTGTAGGCTGGAAAAATAGAGTGTTTACTTTTTTCAGTTGGATGTGGAGTTACTTTTCATTTGATCGAAGCAATAGACTGATCATTGGAAGAGGTGAGGAAAAACTAAATTCGGAAGAGGCGAAAGCTGCTTAGCTAAAGCTTTTGTAAGTAGTCATATCTAGTATGGATTCACATTCGCGCAAACAGACGCTTACAACCGCTGGAGTACTTGTCTCGCTCGGTATCATTTATGGCGATATTGGGACATCTCCTATCTACACGTTGCGGTTTATTGTAGGCAATAACTTAGTTTCAGAAGAGCTTATCTTAGGCGGTCTCTCCTGCGTTTTTTGGACGCTTACCATTATAACTTCAATCAAATATGTTTACCTCGCCCTAAGTGCTGATAACAAAGGCGAAGGAGGAATTTTTGCGCTGTACGCTTTAGTGCGAAAATATAAAGCAGGCTGGGTGATTTTCCCCGCTATCATCGGGTGTTGCACCCTAATTGCCGATGGGTTCATAACTCCCGCTATGAGTGTGACCTCTGCGGTGGAGGGCCTCAGATCTTTGATGCCGGGCATCACCACTGACACGATCATCACCATCGTTATCATTATTCTTTTAGCACTTTTCATCTTTCAACAATTTGGGAGCAGCATAGTGGGCAGAACGTTTGGTCCTGTGATGTTGGTTTGGTTTATTTTCATAGGCGCCATCGGTGCCTATCATTTATCTTTCAATTGGGGAGTATTGGCAGCAATTAATCCAGCGTACGGAATCAACCTGCTGATTAAATACCCGGGTGGCTTTTGGATTCTTGGAGCTGTGTTCCTTTGCACAACCGGGGCTGAAGCGATGTATTCTGACCTGGGCCATTGCGGCAAGTCAAATATCCGGTTAGGTTGGGGATTCGTGAAGATCAGTTTATTGCTAAGTTATTTTGGCCAAGGAGCTTGGTTGCTAAACGAATACAATGGCAAAGTATTGGGCGATACCCTACCATTTTTCTCCATCATACCTTCGTGGCTTTTAATTTTTGGAGTGATCATCGCAACAATGGCAACTGTTATTGCCAGCCAAGCGTTGATATCTGGAACGTTTACGTTAGTGAACGAAGCGATCAAATTAAAACTCTGGCCCGCCACGCGCGTGCGTTACCCGAGCCAATTAAAAGGACAAATCTATATTCCGGCCATCAATTGGATATTGATGTTTGGTTGCATCATTGTGGTGCTGTTTTTTAAAAAATCGGATCACATGCAAGCTGCCTACGGCTTAGCGATAACGTTTGACATGCTAATGACTACTTCGCTGTTAGTCTATTATTTTTCAACTGTTAAGAAATCAACGATCCGATCTTCAATACTTGCAGTAGTATTTTTTACGATAGAGGGTGCTTTCTTGATTTCTAACCTTAGCAAGTTTACTCATGGCGGCTGGTTTTCGTTTGCCATCGCGTTCACATTCTTTTTAATGATGTTTATCTTGTTGAGAGCCCGTGAGCTGCGCGATCGGCACACCGAGTTTGTAGATCTAAAGCAGTATGTTCCGCTGATTGAAGATTTACAGGCGGATACGAGCATTCCGCGAGAAGCGACTAATTTAGTTTACATGGCCGTGGCAGATAGCAAGCGATATATTGATTCAAATATTATCTATTCTATTTTTAAAAAACGCCCCAAGAAGGCCGACACCTACTGGTTTGTTCATGTTGACACCGTGGATAGTCCGTACACTTCAAAGTATTCAGTCGACACGATCATTCCCAAAAAATGTTTTTTCGTGCGAATAAAATTAGGATTCAAATCTGACCATCGGGTGAACTTGCTCTTCTCAAAAATCCTGCATGATATGGCTGAGAACGCGGAAATCGATATGGTGAGCCATTATGATTCACTCCGCAAACACAGCATGCCGGCAGACTTTAAGTTCATCATGCTTCATTCACTAGCATCCGTTGATAGCGAGATATCGTCTTTTGATAATGTGATCATACAAGGATATCGTTTTATCAAGAGCCACAGCCTTTCTACAGAAGAAATGTACGGGCTTGAACTGGCCAATGTGGAAGTAGAAAATGTGCCGATCATGGTGGGACCCGCAGCCAAGGTGCGCATCAAGCGAGAAAAAGAAGAGCTCGAACGTGAGAAAGAACTTCGCTACCATGGCAATTTGAACTAACCTCTTTCACATCACTACCCAAAGAAGGTAAAAACTTATGGACTCACAGTCACGCACCCACTCTCTTTCTGTCGCGGGCGTTTTGGTTTCTTTGGGAATTATCTACGGTGATATTGGCACCTCTCCCCTTTATACATTTCGATTTATTGTAGGAGCACACGTTGTTTCTCAAGAACTAATTTTAGGTGGACTCTCCTGCGTATTTTGGACGCTTACGCTTATTACTTCCATAAAATATGTCTATCTCGCTTTGAGTGCGGATAACAAAGGAGAGGGGGGAATATTTGCCTTGTATGCATTAGTAAGAAAGTTTCGCGCTCCGTGGGTTATTTTTCCTGCCATCATTGGTTGTTGTACGCTGATTGCGGATGGATTTATAACCCCCGCCATTAGTGTCACATCGGCCGTGGAGGGTATCAGAACACTGGTGCCAGAAATTTCTACCCAAACCATTGTCACCATTGTGTTGATTATTTTATTGGCGCTATTTATTTTTCAACAATTCGGTAGCACCGTTGTCGGTAAAACATTCGGCCCTGTAATGTCCATCTGGTTTATTTTTATCGGTGCGGTGGGTGCCTATCACCTATCTGATAATTGGATCATTTTAAAAGCAATCAACCCCGTGTATGCCATTGATTTGTTAGTGAAATATCCAGGTGGGTTTTGGATTTTGGGTGCAGTCTTCCTTTGCACTACCGGGGCCGAAGCGATGTACTCTGACTTGGGACATTGTGGAAAATCCAATATCCGACTTGGGTGGGGATTTGTAAAGACCAGTCTATTGCTGAACTACTTTGGGCAAGGTGCCTGGATACTCGCCAACTATGAAGGAAAGGTTTTGGGTGAGGTCACGCCTTTCTTTTCTATGATCCCCAGTTCGATGCTCATCTTTGGGGTAGTTATTGCCACTATGGCCACGATCATTGCAAGCCAGGCGTTGATCTCAGGAACATTTACATTGGTAAATGAAGCCATGAAGTTAAAACTTTGGCCCGCTACGCGAGTGCGCTACCCCAGCAAAATGATGGGCCAGATCTATGTGCCTGCCATCAATTGGACGTTGCTGTTGGGAAGTGCCGCTGTGGTGCTGTTCTTTAAAAAATCAGATGATATGCAGGGGGCGTACGGCCTTGCCATTACTTTCAATATGCTCATGACTACCGTCTTGTTGGTCGTCTATTTTTCAACAGTAAAAAAATCAACAATCCGATCGTTGGTCATTGCGATCGTATTTTTCGTGGTGGAGGGTGCATTCCTAGTTTCTAATTTAAGCAAGTTTGTGCACGGTGGGTGGTTCACTTTTGCTATTGCCATTTTCTTTTTCTTGATGATGTTCATTCTACTGCGTGCGGGTGAACTGCGCGATCGCCATACCGAATTTGTGGATTTGAAGCATTACGTTTCGCTCATTGAAGATTTGCAAGCAGACGCCAGCATTCCGCGCGAGGCAACTAATCTGGTATACATGTCGGTAGCGGACAGTAAACGTTATATCGACTCGAATATCATTTATTCCATTTTCAAAAAGCGACCGAAGAAAGCGGATACCTATTGGTTTGTACACGTTGATACAGTGGATAGTCCGTATACATCCAAGTATTCTGTAGATACCATTATTCCAAAAAAATGTTTCTTCATTAAGATCAAGTTGGGGTATAAAGCGGATCATCGGGTGAACCTGCTCTTTAACAGGATACTACACGACATGGCTGAAAATGCGGAGATCGACTTGACCAGCCATTACGAATCATTGCGCAAGCACAGCATGCCGGCAGATTTTAAATTTGTAATTCTTCATTCACTTGCTTCCATCGATAGTGACATCTCCACCTTCGACAACTTTATTATCCAAGGCTACCGATTTATTAAAAGCCACAGCCTTTCCACAGAAGCAATGTATGGGCTTGAGTTAGCAAATGTGGAGGTAGAGCGAGTGCCGATCATGGTAGGACCAACCGCCAGAACCAGCATTAAAAGAGAGCGAGAGGACTTGGAAAGAGAGAAAGAACTAAAATACCACGGTCATATCAACTGATCGATTACGGACAAATACGTTCGGATTTAATATTTACACAAGCCAAAAACCCGCATTTTTGGAAAAATTGCAACTTTTTTTATTTGGCACTGAATTCGATTTGGGAAGCCGTACCCAACCGATGTTTCACAATAACCAGCCCCGGCCATGTTCAAAAATTATTTTAAAATCACGCTAAGAAGTTTACTCAAAAAACCGGCTTACTCTTTCATCAATATTGGCGGCCTTGCCATCGGCATCGCGTCCAGCATCCTTATTCTTTTATGGTTGGCGGATGAATATTCGTTCGACCGCTTTCATAAAAACTACACTAGCATTTACAAACTCTACCAAAGCCAACAATGGGCGGAAGGTATCAGCACGGGCAATTCCATGCCGTACCTTTTGAAAGATGTAATCCAAGAGAAATCTAGCCAAATAAAAAATGTGGTGATGACCAACTGGGGTGAAGGTAATTTGCTTCAGGTGGGAGAAAAGCGTTTAAGCAAAATGGGATTGAGCGCCACTGAAGATTTCTTTAAAGTTTTCAGCTTTAACATGATAAAGGGTGACCCAAACACTGCTTTAGCCGGATCGACTTCTATTGTAATTACAGAATCCACAGCGAAATCGCTTTTTGCCGATCGTGATCCCATCAATCAATTTATAAAAGTAGATAATGGGCAAGAACTAAAAGTAACAGGCGTGATAAAAGATGTGCCCCCCCAATCTTCGTTTTCATTTGATTATGTTTTGCCATTCGCCTATTACGAATCTACTCAATTTTGGATTAGCAATGCGAAGAAAGGCTGGGATAACAATTCGTTTCAAATGTATGTTCAACTTCAGGCAGGTGCCTCCGAGGCGATTGTAAATAATAGCATCCAAAATATCCTGAAAGACAACAACCCGAAAGCACCTACTGCCAAACTATTTCTACACCCTGCAAGCAAATGGAGACTTTACTCCAATTTCGAAAACGGAGAAAATACAGGCGGTATGATTGATTACGTAAAGCTGTTCACAGCCATCTCCATTTTTGTTTTACTAATTGCCTGCATCAACTTTATGAACTTGGCCACTGCACGCAGCCAAACGCGCGCACGGGAGGTAGGGATCCGTAAAAGCGTGGGATCAAGACGAAAAGAAATAATTTTTCAGTTTTTAGGCGAGTCGCTACTCATCACGTTCATTTCGTTTTTATCAGCGATTGTGCTGGTCGAACTTCTGTTACCCGGCTATAATTTATTAGTCAACAAAAATATTTCAATTGATTACTCCAATCCGCTAATTTGGGGAGCAGCCATCAGCTTGGTTTTAGTAGTTGGGATTCTTTCGGGAAGTTATCCTGCCTTCTATCTGTCTTCCTTTCAACCCGTAAAAGTATTGAAAGGAAAATTGGATATTGGCAAAAATGGGAGCCTGCCACGGCAGGTATTGGTGACCTTGCAATTTGGCTTCTCGATATTTTTGATCATTGGAACAATTGTCATCTATCAACAAATCATCCATGTAAAAAGTAGGGAGATTGGATACGACCGTGAAAATCTAATTCAGATTCAAACCAACAATGAACTGGAAACAAATTTTGAAACAATTCGCCAAGAATTGATACGAACGAATGCCGCTAAATCAGTTTGTAAAAGTAACTCCCCCGTCACTTCTTCTTTTTCTAGTAACGAAGTACAATGGGAGGGTATGCCAACAGGCCAACGAAATTCATTCACAACCATTGCAACAGAGTATGATTATACGCAAACAATGGGCATTAAAGTTCTGGAAGGACGGGATTTCTCGCGCGATTTTAAAAGCGATTTTTCAGGCGTGGTAATCAACGAAGCAGCGGTCGATTTTATGGGACTTAAAAATCCAATCGGCCAAAAAATAAAGGCGATCGGTATGGATCTAGAGATAATAGGTGTAACCGCTAACGTATTGATGGACTCACCCTATCAACCAGTGCTACCACTTACAATGGTTTTTATACCGAGTTGGAGCAGCACCATTACCATCCGACTCAACAAAACAGATAACCTGCCTGCATCTCTAACTAAAGTAGAAAATGTATTCAAAAAACTAAATCCGAATTATCCGTTTACCTACCGTTTTGCCGATATAGATTTTGAAAAGAAATTTTCCACTATCAATTTGGTCAGTCGCTTGGCAGGTATCTTCGCTTTTCTCGCCATTATGATAACTTGCTTAGGCCTTCTAGGGCTGGCAGCGTTTACGGCAGAACAACGCACCAAAGAAATTGGAATCCGTAAAGTAATGGGCGCAACCGTTTCCAATTTGGTCGTATTGATTTCAAAAGATTTTTCGCGGTTAGTGGTTTTCGCTTTTATCATTTCGGCACCCATCGGTTGGTGGTTTCTAAATAATTTCTTGCAGCGTTATCCTTATCGGGTTGCCATTTCTTGGTGGGTTTTACTGCTCGCAGGGGTTGGATGTCTCGTATTGGCATTGATCATCGTAAGCACCCAGGCGCTGCGGGCAGCAACTGCCAACCCGACTAAGAGTTTGAGAAGTGAATAGAAAAGGATGCCGGTTACTGGTTTTCCGCTTCCGGTGGCTAGCAACTCCGCACTTGTTGGTGCTCCATAAAGTGCTTGGCGCAGACATTTTTTCG
>JBBSCN010000041.1:0-20934 GCA_038250265.1 Cytophagales bacterium
GAGGGTGTTCCGGGCTTGGCCAAAACATTGACTATTTCTACCCTTGCTAAAGTGCTTCATTTGGATTTTCAGCGAATTCAATTTACCCCCGACTTGCTACCGGCCGATTTGATCGGGACGATGATCTACAACCAGAAAGATGGAAAATTTGAAGTAAAAAAAGGCCCTATTTTCGCTAACATTATCTTGGCAGATGAGATCAACCGCTCACCTGCCAAAGTGCAATCTGCATTGCTGGAAGCGATGCAAGAAAAAACAGTAACCATTGGTGAGACCACCTTCAAGCTCGATCGGCCCTTTTTAGTGTTGGCCACGCAAAACCCCGTAGACCAAGAGGGAACCTACCCATTGCCCGAGGCGCAAGTAGACCGCTTTATGATGAAGGTGTTTGTAAACTATCCTACCAAGGAAGAAGAGTTGGAAATCATGCGCAGGATTTCAAACATGCAATTTGCCTTTGATGTAAATACCGTGCTCACCAAAGAAGATATTTTCGCGATTCGTGACGAAGTGAACAAAGTGAAAATTTCAGAATCGCTAGAAAAATATATTATCGAATTGGTAACAGCCACCCGCAAACCAAAAGAATATAAACTAGACCACGAAGCCCGGTACATTCAATTCGGAGCTTCGCCCCGCGCCAGTATTAACCTCAACTTAGGCTCAAAAGCCGTAGCTTATATGGAAGGCCGCGATTATGTTTTACCCGAAGACATTAAAGAAGTAGCACTTGATGTGATGAACCACCGCATCTTACTGAACTACGAAGCCGAGGCCGACAATGTTAAAACGGCAGATATTGTAAAGGCATTGCTGCAAAAGGTGCCGATCAACAAATAATCAAATAATCTTAAAGCTAAAATCCCTCCAGTTTTTTGAATAGTTAACAAATTTGACGTTAACCAAAGATTACCTGCTTTAATTTACTGTAACCAGAATGTTATGCCGATATTCAGCCTAACATTCTCTATTTCAACGGCTATTCTATGCTCGTTTGAAATTTCTTAACTTTCCCGAGAATGCAACTAACACTCATTCGCTCTGTGTAGTTAACAATTTCATAACAATGCCGACCAGTTGGAGTAATATGCCCAAACGATCTTTGCAGAAAATAACAATCAATGCGGAAAATCTACTTAGCCCTGACCCTCTGCTCAGCATCTTTAGTAACCATTGCCCAAAACGGTTCTATTAATGGGCAAATAACCGACTATAAGACCAAGGAGGGCCTCATCGGTGCAAACGTAGTAATCCAAGGCACTTCTGTGGGCGCGGCAACTGATATAGAAGGCAATTATTCCATTGCGAATATAAAGCCCGGAACTTACAATCTTGTTATCTCTTCGGTGACCTACAAATCCCAAACGGTAGCAAATGTTATTGTGGAAGCCGGCAAAATAACAACCATTACATTAACGCTTGTTGAAGATGTTGCGGAATTGCAAGAGGTAGTGGTGACCGCTACCCGCGAAGTCAATAACGATGTTTCTTTAATGCAAGGAATTAAAGAAAGTAAGCTGGTAGTAAGTGGGATTTCAGCGGAGCAGATTACCAAACTTCCAGATCGTGATGCCGCACAAATTGCGCAGCGAGTTCCAGGGATTACTATTGCTGATAACCGATTTGTTGTGGTACGTGGGTTGCCTCAACGTTACAATCAGGTCATGATTAATGGAGCTATCGGCCCGAGTACCGAAACTGACTCCCGGTCATTTTCATTTGATTTGATTCCCGCTGGGTTCATCGATCAAATGCTTATTTATAAGTCTGGAACAGCCGAGTTGCCGGGCGATTTCGCTGGAGGTATTATTCAACTTGTTACAAAACAACCCGAGCAGGAGGATTTCACTAAAGTGAGTTTTAATGTAGGATTTAGGGACAATACTACTTTTCGGGATTTTAAGTCGCCACAAGGGAGCGCTACAGATTGGCTCGGTTTTGATAATGGATTTCGCGACCTGCCAAGTAGCTTTCCAACAACTGCCTTTCTAAAATCTACCAACCGTAATGATTTTAACCGGGAAAGAGCTGGGAAGTCGTTAAACAATAATTTTGCACTTACTTCTAGTCAGGCACCGGTTGATCTTGGTTTTAATATCACCACCTCTCAGTCCTTCAAAATTGGAAAGGTCTCTGCGCGAAATTTAACTTCTGTCGGGTATTCAAATAGCTACCAGACCTATCAAGCGGAGTTTAATCGATTCAACGAATTTTCAAATGGCGTATTGACACCCCGATTTAAATATGCCGATAATACGTACATACGTGAAACCCGGGTAAGTGCGATGCATAATTGGGATTTTAAGTTGAATTCTAAAAATAGAATAGAATTCAAAAATCTCTTCGTCCAATTGGGGGAAAACCGAACACTTGTGCGTGTTGGAAATGATTTCATTCAGCAACCCAATTTTGACAGAGTCAACTACGCATATTACTATTTGGATCGCTCGATTTATTCAGGCCAGTTGCAAGGCTTCCACAAATTAAGGTCAAACAATCAAATCAACTGGGTGATCGGTGCTAATCTAATCAACAAAGAAGAGCCAGATTTTAGAAGGTTCAGAACGAATCGTGACATCTCAGAAAGAGGCACTGAAAATCCGTTCCAAATGCAACTGCCGCCTAATAGCAACTTGTTTGATACCGGACGTTTTTGGTCTTCGTTAAAAGACAATGGATATAATAACGCGGTGAATTTCGAGCACAAATTTGGAAATCCTGAAAAAAAAAGAACGCCAATATTTAAAGCCGGTTATTTGGTGGAATACCGAACGCGCACGTTTAATGCCCGCTATATGAGTTATCTTTATCCAGGTACTTCCGATCCTGCTATTGGCGTACAACTCTCAAGGTTGCCTATCAGCGATATCTTCGCTCCTCAAAACATTAGTCGTAATAATGGTCTTGTAATTGAAGAAGGAACGGGTGTTTCCGATGCTTATACTGGCTCAAACCTACTTACTGCCGCCTATTTGGGTGGCTCTTTGCCCCTCGGAAAATTTGACTTAGCTGGTGGCTTTAGAATTGAAAACAATGTTCAAAAAGTTGATGCCATTTCTGGGAATGGCCCCGTTAAAGTTGAAAATACCGTTTTGGCACCATTGCCTTTTTTGAATGTCTCGTACAATCTTAGCGATCGTTCGCTGATAAGGGCAGCTTATAGCAGAACCCTGAACAGGCCTGAGTTTCGGGAATTGGCTCCCTTCTTATTCTATCAATTCGAAGTAGACGCCAATATCGTGGGCACACCAACTTTAAGAACGGCATTTATTAACAATCTTGACATACGGTACGAGCTGTACCCCAACCCCGGAGAAATATTTAGTATCGGTGGATTTTATAAATCATTCAAAGATCCAATAGAGCTTTATAATCAAATCACTGGAGAAAGTCCACAGTTCTTTTATGCCAACTCACCAGAGGCAACTAGCTTGGGTGTTGAAATCGAATTCCGTAAATCCCTTGCCAGTCTGGGGGTTTCTAAATTCCTTCGGAATACCTCCATCAATGCAAATGCGGCCTTAATCAAGTCACAGGTAGATGTGGGAGCAGGAGCAACGAATCAAGCACGTTTTCGTCCGCTCACAGGTCAGTCACCCTATATTGTAAATATTGGAGCTTACTACAATGATCAAGAGTCTGGGTTCTCCGCGAATATTGCTTATAATGTATTTGGCGCACGCATTTTCACAGTAGGCGATATTTTATACCCTACTTGGTTTGAAATGCCCCGCAATATCTTAGACATTCAGATTGCAAAAGAGATAAAGAAGAAGTTTGAAATAAAACTCAACGTTCAAAATCTTCTAAATGCCAGCTATCAATTTAAACAAGACAATGCGAACGATAGCGAAATTCAAGGTGGCGACCCCTTGTTGAGGGGCTATCAAATCGGTGCTCAATACTCTTTATCTTTTTCAGTGAAGTTTAACAGGTAGACAATAAAAAATCGCAAGAAAGCCCGGCTAGAAGTCGGGCTTTTTTTGTGTTAACAAATCATAAAAATGGTAACATTCCGGTAATAAATTGTTAATCGATTGGGATACAAAGGCATTGACCAGCTTGTTTAAATTTGGGTTCAAATAAAAAAATTATGATAATGAAAAAATTTAAGGTGTTAACGCTAATAACAGCTTTTGCATCGCTTTTGCTGTTGCAAAATTGTAATGAAAGCGAAAAAATTCAACCCGCAGCAACGGTTGCATTAGATGCAACTACCGGGCAAAATGTTCCCGGAGCAACCGTGACCATTACGGCCACAGTAAATGCTCCCAACGGAGGAAAAACGCTAGATGTGTATGTTGGCGGAGTAGTAGTACAATCTTATGATATTAATGGAGCCAAGGACTTTACACAGGCTTATGCGTATGTGGTTCCTACGACCGCGGTGGTTGGCTCAACAATCATCGTTTCCTTTCAAGCGACTGACTCTAAGAATTTCCCTTCAACGATTGCTAACTTCTCGCTTACTGTAGGTAGCCCGATCGTAACGCTAGAAGGAACGTTAGCTACTCGTACGCTAAGCACCGCTACCCCTTATCTAATTAAAGGAACAGTATTGGTACCGACTGGTGTAACGCTAACGATTCAACCAGGAACGATTATTAAAGGCGACAAAGCCACAAAAGGTCTTTTGATAATTCAACCAGGTGGCAGATTAATTTCTAATGGCACAGCCGCGCTGCCGATTGTATTTACTTCTTCTCAAGGACCTGGTGAACGCGATCGTGGTGATTGGGGCGGAATTTCATGGACGGGTAATGCATTTGTCAATCAATCAAACAGACCCAATGCCGAAGGAATTGCTAACCAACCCTACGGAACGATTGGCGCAGCTAACCTTACTGCAGGAGCTGGTGAAAATAACGGTTCAATGACATTTACACGTATTGAATATGCTGGTATTGAATTGACACCTAACAATGAAACCAATAGTTTAACCATGGGTGCGCTGGGCGATGCCACGGTGATTGAAAATGTTCAGGTTTCATTTGGCGGAGACGATGGCTTTGAATGGTTTGGTGGAAAAGTAAACGGAAAACGTTTGGTTTCTTTATCTACATGGGATGATGATTTTGATAGCGACTTTGGCTGGAGTGGTAACGTACAGTGGGGTATCGTTGTTCGCAACGTATCTTCTGCTGATCAATCCGGGTCAAACGCTTTTGAAAGCGACAACCAAGGAAATGGTGACGCAATTGCTGGAATTTGCGATGCAACAACAAAAACCGGTTGCACCAGTGGCGTTTTCTCCAACATCACCGTGCTTGGACCTCGTGATATTCAAAGTCGTAGTATTTCGAACAACTATGACAATACTATTCACATTCGCAGAAGAACAAATATCTCAATTTTTAACTCCTTCTTCTCTGGATGGCGCAAGGGGCTTCGTGTAGATGATCAGGGAACTTTGGATAATCTTACCTCTGGTTCTGCTGTGCATCAATACAATGTATTAACAGTACCAGGGACAGCCGGAACAGCAACTTTAGCAACTGCGATGGATGGGTTGTTTTTAACTGGTTTAACAATTGCTCCAGACGCTGCAGGGAATGCCACAGCAATAGCTAATTACTGGTCAACTAATTTCAACACTTCTTTTAACACTATTACTACTGCTGCGCCAATAACAGACTTAGGTGTGCCAGCTGCATATTGGGGAGCAAGTACAGCAGCAACATACCCGACTAATCCGAGTTTCATATTAGCTGCAGGAGCTGTCGGTGCCAACAATTTAAATGGAACAGCCAACTTTACAAATGCAAAATTGGGTTCTTTCTTTGATAAGACTATCACCTACCGTGGTGGGTTTGGTGCTACTGATTGGACAGACGGATGGACTGAATTCCAACCTCTGAGTAAGGTGTACTAACATCTATCCAGCATCTTAAAAAGAGACTTGCCTTTAGGCAAGTCTCTTTTTTTTCCCTACTTACTAATAACTAACTTTACTCGATGGCTCGTAAACTCCTACCAATTCTACTCCCGATTTCTTTTTTTATTTTTTCATGTCAATCCAAAGGATACGACCCAAAAGAATACTTGAGCGTTAAGCAGCAAGATGCTATCATGACAACTATTATTCGATACGCAGGCCGAGCACCCGAGGGTTCAACCATTTCAGAAAGATTTTCCCCTTCTTTTGATAAGCATTATTCGGAGCAGCAATCTCTTCATCAAATGGATGCCTTTTACATAAAAGGTGATACCTGTTATTTTTTAATCAGCCGAAGAGCACCAAGCCTCAAAGAAAAAAGAGTGGCCAATGGCGGAAAATTTGTTTTGGGCGACAAAGGCGAATTGCTTTATTACAAGGAAGTGTTCAGAACTTTCAAAATGGAACCCGATGACCTCTCTGCGAAAAGTCTATTTCTATTCAAAAGGATGGTCAAAAAAGAGGACTTGGCAATTTTTGAACGGAGTAAATCTCAAGAAGAGTACATTGAATTTCCAGATCAGAGTAACTACTATGATGACCAAGAAAGAACTTGGAAACAAAAATAACTGAGTATCGCGTTTTACTTCCTCCAGTTTGCTTGTTGGTGCCAAACCTGTTAAGGTGGTGTAACTTACATGTTAAAAACTTAACCGTTTAGTCACCTCCACTAAAATTTCAAATAACATTGCGCCTCTACTTTTGTGCAAACGAAGAGGTATAGGTGAGAAAGATTTTATTTACCGTTGGATCCTACAACCAAGTTACACAGATGCACGCCATTGCATCGCACCTGCCGGAGTACGATTGTTACTTCAGCCAGTTCTACAGTGACAATTTTATTCTTCAATCGCTGGTAAAAGCAGGTGCTGCTGAGCATACAATTCTGTCGGGTGGATTTAAAAGTTCATCTGATAATTATCTAAAACAGCACGGACTCAAAAACGACTATCGACAAGCAACCTATAATAACCAATACGATTTAGCAGTGGTGTGCAGCGATTTACTCGTGCCCAATTCAATCAGAGGAACCAAAACGGTGTGGGTGCAAGAAGGAATGACGGATCGACTAACCCCTTGGTCGAAAGTAGTAAAAGCTATTGATCTGCCTCGCTATTGGGCGTTCAACACATCTCTCAACGGTACGTCCAATCTCTGCGATATTTATTGCGTGGGGAGTGAAGGCTACAAACACCATTTTCAGTCACTGGGAACAGATTCAGACAAGCTTATTGTTACCGGCATGCCCAATTTTGATAATGTGGCATCTTTTGGCTATACCAATTTTCCACATCGCAATTTTGTGCTGGTTGCTACTTCCGACATCCGCGAATGCATAGGTCTCGAAAATAGGCCTGCGTTTATTCGCAACTGTGTTGGCATTGCCAACGGCCGACCGTTGATATTTAAACTTCATCCAAACGAAGTAAAAGAACGAGCTATCCGCGAAATAAAAGAGAATGTACCCGATGCCATTATCCTTACAGAGGGCAATATCAACCACATGATTGTTCATTGCGAAGAATTGATCACACAATATTCAACAGTAGTTTACGTGGGAATTGGTTTAGGGAAAAAAGTCCATTCCTTTTTTGATCTCGATGACTTAAAGAAAAAATCTCCGATTCAGAATGGAGGTAGCTCGGCAGCACACATTGCAGAAATATGTAGGCGTTACATCGAATCAACTAAATCAAAACAAGAATTTTTAAATGAGTTGCCTTCCATTGAAGAACAATACCAAAAAATAGCCTGTTAACCGTGAGCTACCAAAACAAAAGAGTTGTAACCGTCATCCAAGCTCGAACTAGCTCAACTCGTTTGCCGGGAAAAATTATGTTACCTCTTTGTGAGGAGCCATTGTTGTTAAGAATGGTGGAACGGGTAATGACTGCCAAATATACAGGGAAAGTAGTGATTGCCACTACCACCAATGAAGAAGATTTGGCTACAGTTTCTTTGTGCAAGCAGCATAATATCGATGTTTATCAAGGAAGTAAATTTGATTTGCTGGATCGTCACTATCAGGTGGCCAATAAGTACAAAGCAACTCATGTCGTAAAAATCCCTTCTGATTGTCCGTTGATCGATCCGGCAATAATTGATCGTGTGATTGATTATTTTTTTGAGAACGAGGGCCAGTACGATTACGTGAGCAATTTACACCCTGCCACCTATCCGGATGGAAACGATGTGGAGATTATATCATTCGCTGCGCTAGAACAAGCGTGGGAAAATGCCATCTCCCCAATGGAGTTAGAGCACACCACTCCTTACATCTGGGAACGGCCAAATCAATTTAAGATCGGCAATGTGAGTTGGGAAACGGGTTTGGACTATTCAATGAGCCACCGTTGTACGATCGACTATCCGGAAGATTATGAATTTATTAAACAAGTCTACGAAGCTCTTTATCCATCAAACAAGAATTTTACCATTCAAGATATTCTCCGCCTATTAGATGAGCAACCTGAGTTGAACGAAATAAATAGCAAATGGGCGGGCGTGAATTGGTACCGCCATTATTTAGATGAATTGAAAACGGTGAGTAAACGACAAACCAAAATCTTAGAATCCACTTCATGAGCGAAAAAGAGTTAGACAGCTTGAAAGAGCTAGCCATAAAAGTGAGAGAGAACATTGTGCGCCTATCTACAGACGGGGGGTGTTTCACAGGTGCATCCCTTTCTTGTGCCGATTTATTTGTGTTCCTCTATTCCAAATTCTTAAATGTCACTCCACACAATCTGCAAGATCCCCTGCGCGATTATTTATTTTTATCCAAAGGCCACGATGTGCCTGCGCTGTATGGATTGTTCGCGGAAATTGGCTTCATTGAAAAATCCAGATTAGAAAATCATCTTAAAACGAATGACCACATCTATTGGCATCCCAACACAAAAATTCCGGGAGTAGAATTTCATTCTGGCTCGCTGGGTCATTTGCCTTCGGTGGCAATGGGGGTAGCTATGGATTGCAGGTTGAAAGGCCAGTCGAACAGGGTGGTAGTAGTTACGGGCGATGGGGAACTGAATGAAGGTTCGGTGTGGGAAGCAGCACTAGTCTCGGCTGCGCAAAAATTAGATAACCTGATCTGGATTGTAGATAGAAATTATTTTCAAGCGAATGTTGCCACGGAAGAATTGATCCCACTCAAATCCATCAAAGAAAAATTTCAAGCCTTCGGTTGGAATGCGTCCGATGTGGATGGTCACGACTTTGAAAAACTGGAAGAAACATTTTCAGTATTACCCGCACTAAATGGAAAGCCAACTATTGTAGTGGCACATACCGTGCGTGGAAAAGGTTTGCCAAGCATCGAACGAAGAGCAGATCGATGGTTCTGCAATTTCACTCATGAAGAAGTGAGTGCCTTGTTGACCGAACTGCACGAAAACAAAATGGCCGAACTGAATTCTGAAACATTGGTAGTGCGATAAAAATAATGTCACGCAAAGACGCTAAGGACGCAAAATAGATCAGCGCAATTCTTGGCGACCTTGCACCGGTGCGTAGAACTAAAAAATATGAATTACGAACAACTAATTACCGAAACTGCCCTTGCCGATGAGCGCTTTGTAATTATGACGGCTGAGAATCGTGCGTTAGTGAGAAATATTCCCAGCCATCCGATTTTGTCAAAACGTTTTATCGATACCGGCATTACCGAACAAACCATGATTGGAATGGCAGCAGGGTTGGCATTGCGTGGCCGTGTGCCAATTGTTCATGCGCTGGCGGCATTCTTAACGATGCGTGCATTTGAGTTCATCCGTACCAATGTGGGCATTGCAAATCTGCCTGTAAAGTTGACGGGTTCTATTCCGGGTTTGTTATCCGATGGCAATGGCCCAACACATCAGGCCATCGAAGATATTTCCATCATGCGTGGCATTCCTCACATGCAAGTATTCGCCCCTGCCGATGAAGAAGATATGCTAGCGATGTTACCGGAGATTTGGTGTTCATCCTCCCCGGCTTACACCCGCGCCAATTTGATCAAACCAATCTATCAACACGATAAAAATTTTGAAATCGGGAAAGCAGAGGTTGTTTCCAAAGGATCAACTATTACTTTTTTAGTATATGGAATGCTTTTCAACAATGTGTTTAAAGCAAAAGAAATTTTAGAAGCGCAAGGTCATTCTGTTGGAGTGGTCAACATGCGCAGCTTAAAGCCCGTAGACGAAGAGGCAATCATTGCGGCCACGCAACAAAGCGAGTTGACTGTAATTGTAGAAGATCATTTTCAAATAGGCGGATTATACTCGATAGTGGCAGAGGTGTTGTTAAAAAATCAATCGACTACTAACGTGCATTCATTGTCACTTCATGATAATTGGTTTCGCCCTGGAAGGTTAAATGAAGTGTTGGAATACGAAGGCTTTACGCCCGAAAAAATTGCAGCACAGTCTATTCAAGTTTTAGAATCTACTTCAAAAGAAAAAGTATGAGCAATCAATATCCCAATATCACCATTTCCAATGCTTGGTACGAGCGTGCCAGGCAAGTGATGTTTCCGGTTACGCAGACTATGGCCAAAGGACCCTCGCAATATGTAAATGGCGTAGCTCCAAAATACTTGTTGAAAGGAAAAAATGCGCATGTGTGGGATGTGGATGGGAATGAGTATATCGATTTCAATATGGGTATCGGCCCGATTTCTTTGGGCTATGCATACGATAAAGTTGATCAGGCAATTCATAAACAATTAAAAGACGGAATCACTTTTTCGTTGATGCATCCCTTGGAGGTGCAGTTAAGCGAACTGATCCACAAAATTATTCCAAATGCAGAAGCAGTGCGTATCGCCAAGACAGGTGCAGAAGTGTGCAGTGCGGCCGTTCGTATTTCTCGCGCATTTACCGGAAGGAAAAAAGTTTTGTGCTGCGGCTATCATGGCTGGCACGATTGGTATATCGGCACTACGAGTATATCCGAAGGAATTCCGCAGGAGACAAAAGAGCTCACTGCTACTTTTGATTACAACAACATTGAATCACTTCGCACGAAATTGGATGAAGACGTAGCTTGTGTGATTTTAGAACCCTTCATTTTCGAAGCACCTAAAAATAGCTTTTTGCAAGAGGTTCAAGCATTGTGCAAAGCTAATGGTACACTATTGATCTTTGACGAAATGTGGACCGGCTTTCGTGTGGCGGTTGGTGGCGCACAAGAATATTTTGGAATCACGCCCGACTTGGCAGTTTACTCAAAAGCTTTCGCAAATGGAATGCCTATTGCATTGTTGACAGGGAGAAAAGATGTGATGCAGTTGTTCGAGAAAGATGTGTTCTTCTACTCTACATTTGGTGGTGAGGCGTTATCGATGGCGGCTGCTATGGCAACCATCCACGAGATGATGGATCAAAATGTGCCCGCTGCGTTGGCAGAGAAAGGAAAAAAATTAAAGCAAGGGTACAACCAACTTGTTACAAAACACAATTTAGACGGAGTAACAACTTGTCAAGGTTTTGATTGCAGAACCATCATTACATTCAATGCTTCGGCAGGTGATCCGCTGATTTTGAAATCGTTTATACAACAAGAAATGATCAAGCGTGGAATCCTGTGGGGTGGATTTCATAATGTGTGTTTCACCCATACAGATGCCGATATTCAGAAGACGTTGGCTGTCTATGACGATGTGCTGGCTCTATTAGCTGTCGCGATAAAAGAAAATAATGTTTTCGAGCAACTGAGAGGTAAACCCGTTGAGGCCGTATTTAGAAAAGTGGGCGATGTGCAAAAGACATTTAATGAGAAAGAAGTAAAAGAATTAAAAGTAAAATGATGGAGTTATTTTCATTGAAAGGCAAAACTGCGATTGTAACGGGCGCCTGCGGACTACTGGGGAAACAGCATTGTTTTGCCCTAGTAGAAGCGGGTGCAAAAGTGATTGTTGCCGATGTGGATGAATCTACTTCTAAAAAATTTGCCCTCGAGTTGGGAGATGGTCACATGGGTATTGGGTTAGATGTAAGCACCGATCTTTCGGTGATGGAAGCCAAGGAAGCGGTCTTAGAACGCTATGGAAAGATAGACGTATTGGTGAACAATGCCGCTATCAACGACATGTTTGAAAACCCGACAGCTGCTTTAGAACTTTCAAAGTTTGAAAACTATCCCATCAGCTTATGGAAGAAGTCAATTGACGTGAACGTGACAGGTGTGTTTTTATGCAGTCAGATCTTTGGTTCGGTGATGGCAGAAGCACAAAGCGGCAGCATCATCAACATTGCATCAACGTATGCTGTGACGGCACCCGACCAAAAATTGTATCAAAACGAAAAGCTTGAGCAGACTTTTTATAAATCTGCAGCCTACCCTACCACAAAAGGAGCCGTATTGAGCTTTACAAAATTTTTGGCGGCATACTGGGGAAATAAAAACATCCGTGTGAACGCGCTTTCACCAGGTGGTGTACAAAATGGACAAGAAGATTTCTTCATCAAAAATTACAGCAACAGAACGGTGTTGGGACGAATGGGCGACAAAACAGATTACAAAGGGGCGATCGTTTTTTTGGCAAGCGAGGCTTCGAGTTATATGACAGGTGCAAATTTAGTAGTAGACGGTGGATGGACGATAATTTAGACGTTAGACAATAGACTTGAGACGTAAGATAAAAATCCAAGCATAAACCAAACGTCTTAGGTCTAATATATAACATCTCATATCTTAAAAAGAGAAAATGTCAATAGACGAAATAAAAAGAAGGGCGAGTAAAATCAAGTTGATGATCACTGACGTGGACGGAGTGCTCACGGATAATGGCGTATACTATTCTGGCAACGGGGAAGAACTGAAACGGTTTTCCTTTCGCGATGGGATGGGTGTTGAGCGCTTACGAAAAATCGCTGCGATTGAAACGGGCATCATCACACGCGAAGATTCGTTGCCGGTCTCGAAGCGGGCTGAAAAATTGAAGATCACAGAATTGCACATGGGTGTGATGGATAAGGCACTTCGGTTGCAAGAAATTATGGATCGAATAAAAATTTCGAAAGACGAAATAGCCTACATCGGAGACGACATCAATGATGAGGAAATTATGAAGCAAGTGGGCTTATGTGCGTGTCCGGGCGATGCGATGAGCTTTGCGAGACGTGTGGCACACTATGTGTGCACTACCAATGGCGGCCACGGTGCTTTCAGAGAATTCGCAGAACTTATTATCAATAGTAAAATTAATTCAAACTAAAACACCACTACTATGAATCATGTTGAATTGAAAAACGGAAGGAAGATTGGTGCTGGTCATCCTGTGTATATCATTGCTGAAATCGGGATCAACCACAATGGCTCAGTAGAGATTGCAAAAAAATTGATTGACTGGGCAAGCATTGCAGGTTGCGATGCCGTAAAATTTCAGAAGAGAACTCCCGAATTGTGTGTACCAAGAGATCAATGGGAAAAACAACGCCAAACCCCTTGGGGCACGATGAGCTACATCGACTACAAACGTAAAACTGAATTTGGCAAAGCAGAATTTGAAGAGATCAATCGCTATTGCGGACTGAAGAAAATCGATTGGTTTGCCTCTGCATGGGATGAACCATCCGTTGATTTTTTGGAACAATTCAATCCCGTGATGTACAAGTTTGCTTCAGCTAGTCTCACTGATTTTGACTTGATCAAAAAAGTAATGACCACTGAACGGCCGATTATGTTGTCGACAGGCATGTCTACCCAAATGGAAATTGAAGATGCAGTTGACCTTACCGGAACTAAGAACGTGATGGTAGCACATTCAACATCTGCCTACCCTTGCGACCCTGCTCAATTGAATTTGAATATGATTCGCACGTTGGTGAACCAATTTGATTTGCCGATAGGATACTCTGGTCATGAGACTGGCTTGGCGCCAACATTAGCAGCGGTTTCATTGGGCGCAACTTTTGTAGAAAGACACGTAACGCTAGACAGAGCAATGTGGGGTTCTGATCATGCAGCATCGGTAGAGCCTCAGGGAATTGTAAAACTGGTTCGCGACATCCGTGACATTGAAAAAAGTTTGGGCGATGGCGTGAAGCGTGTTTATGATACTGAGTTGGAGCCGATGAAGCGACTGAGGAGATTGATTAATCAGCCAATGGCAGTTTAAAAAATCACCTTCGCCAAAAGTTATGGAGTATAAATAGGCAACATCCCGAATCCTAAATTCTGTATTCTGCACTCCTAATTAACAAATGAAAGTCGAAACAATTACATTTTCAATTTTAATCACATCGGCCGCTGCCATCATCTGGCTGGAAAAGAAATATCCATACAGAAAGGAATTAGCCTTTTTTAGGGAAGGATTTTGGGTGGACTTGATTTGGTACACACTCATCCAAAGTTTCTTTTTAAAGATCTTGATTTTTGATTTCATTATCCAGCCAACGGACGCGAAGTTTGGCTTGTCTTCGCTGAAATTAGTTTCGCACTGGCCGATTGCATTACAGGTTTTGTTTTTCTTGGTCACTCATGATTTGTACATCTATTGGTTTCACCGCTGGCAACATAATTCAAAAATTTTGTGGCGCACGCATGAGGCACACCACTCTGTAAAAGAAGTCGACTGGATTGCTGGTTCTCGGTCACATATTCTAGAAATCATCATTAATCAAACGATTGAGTTTGCGCCTATTATTTTATTGGGGGCGGATCCAATGGTAGTTCCGATTAAAGCATGTTTCGATGCGGTATGGGGTATGTACATTCACTCCAACATTGATGTGCGTTCGGGTGGGTGGCAATATTTTATCAACGGCCCGGAGATGCACCTATGGCATCATGCCGAAACGAAGGAAATTTATTTTTCGAACTATGCAACTAAATTTGCCTTTTGGGACTGGATGTTTGGCACCGCTTATTTGCCGAATAAAAAACCAATCGAGTTTGGATTGCCCTATAAATATCCGAAAGACTATTTTTTACAACATGTATTTTCGGTAAAAAGATTTGATGAGGATGAATTGAAAAAGAAAAAAGTTTGGAAATTGTATCTGAATTTACGCTCGACTTTAATACAGCAGTTTGACTCAAACACATCTGCCAACTCTGCGAAATCTAGTGAAAATGAAAGTATAGCCTGATGCAATGGCTCTATCTGATCATTGCTTCTGTATTCGAGATCGGCTGGATTTTCAGTTTGAAGAAGTTAGGTTTTGCTGAGATCAGAAAAATTTCCTTTCAATCGCTTTCGCAGCAGCCGTCCGAAAGTTTCTTGACCGTTTTGCCACTGCTCGGCTACATCGGTTTTGGATTGGCAAACATTTATTTTTTTTCGTTAGCCATGAAACAAATACCGGCTTCTACGGCCTTTGCTATTTGGATGGGAGTTACACTAACTGGAGTAAAATTGATTGAAGTCCTTTTTTTTAAAGAAGTTTCCAAGCCGATGGACTATGTGTTCCTAGCGCTTATTGCTTTAGCCATTATTGGGTTGAAAAAATCTTAAAGGATTAATTCTTCCCGATATCTACCTTCATCAAATGGAAATGCTCCAATTCCTTTTCGCGCGTAGCTGGATTGATAAACAACATCGAAAGCGTGGAGATGTGGAAATGCGCCAGCTTGTTATCCTCCAAAATATTCACCCCGTGCTCTAAAATTTCTTGATGGCCTTTTTCGTCTGTGTATATCCAAAGTGGCTGACCATTGCCGGTTGCCAATAAGCTTGGCAGATCACCGAAATTTGGAATTGTCCGTTGCGCGTATACGTCTGTTCCGTATTTCACTACGTTGAAGGTTCGAAAGTCTTTTTCACCGCCAGCAGCCTTCACCATTCTTGCTGCTTGATTCGAGGAGGTATAGTGGAACAATGTTGGGTAGAAATGCGAGTTCAACAAGAAGTTCAAAACGATGATAGCAAGAGTTGAAGGAAGGATGATTTTCTCAAATCCATTTGTTCCTTTTAAAACAAAATAAACCGTGGCGAACAAACCAACGGCTACAACTATCCAAGCGAAGGGATTCGTTAGCGGAAAAGCCCACGTACAAAGGAGGATTCCAAGCAAAAACACCAAACTTGCCACAAATAGCTGTGTCCATCTGAATGTATTTTGTAGCCTTAACGAAGATGTCTCGATCAGTTGATCTACATAGCGAGCGGTGGCAATCGCAGCCAAAGGAAAAATGACAAATATGTAATGTGGTAACTTGTAATGCGAGAGAGAAAACGCGATAAATGGAAAAACAAAACCACCCCAAGTCAAAGCAATTCCTGAATGTTGAATGTTGAATGTTGACCTGAGAATACTTATCGTGTCCTTCCAAAATGCCACCACAAACAAAATACACCAAGGCAGAAATGCCCATAAAAAAGTGTGTGTAAAAAATAATTGTGTAGTGTCATCTTTCCATACGCTTTCACCTGTTATTCTTCCAAAGCTTTGCGTCCATAAATAAAATTTTATTCCCGATTGAATTGGTTCACCCTGAATTAGTTTTCCAGGCTGCAGATCGTATTGCTGATACAATCCATACAAAAAAGGGCTGATGCAAATGCCAACAATCACAGGAACCAACAACCACTTCCAATTGAAAAGACTTTTCCAATCGCGCTTCACCAATAAATAAAACCCAATGGAAAGCGCAGGCACCATCAATCCAATGGGTCCCTTCGTAAGCACTGCTCCAGCCACTCCTACCGATCCTAGAAAAAGATGCATCCACTTTTGCTCATCCGTAAAAATGAATAATTGCCAAACACCAAAAATGGTACACGCAGCCAAAATAGTATCAGTGCGTATATCTAGGCTCATCATAAACCATGCTTGGCAGGAGGAAAGAATAAGCGCAGAATAAAAGGCTGCTCGCCCTCCATAAAGTCTTTTACCAAATTGAAAAGTAGCAAAAATCCCAAGCAACGAAAAAAGAATGGATGGAAGTCGATAGGTAAAATTGGAAATACCAAAAAGCCAATATGAAAGTGAGGATACCCAAAATAACAATGGGGGTTTGTCGAGATAATTTTGACCGCGATCATACAATTGAAGATAGTTTCCGCTGTCCAACATTTCCCTCGAAATGGCCGCGTATTGCGAAGCATCTACCTCCATTATATCATTGAACATTCCAATTAAATAGACCAGTCCAATCGGTAGAAAGAGTAAATAATAAGTTTTTTTCAAAATCAGTTTTTAGAAAAGTAGTTGTATTTAAAAATGCAATAGATGGCACGAAGCCCATCTTTCCAATTTATTTTTTTTCCTTCGTCATAGGTTCTGCCGTAATAAGAAATACCCACTTCATAAATGCGTATGCCCTTAATCTTGGCAATTTTTGCAGTGATCTCCGGCTCAAACCCAAACCGACTTTCTTTTAGTTTGATTTTAGAGATAATTTCCCTTCTAAAAAGTTTATAACCCGTCTCCATGTCGGTAAGATTCAGGTTGGAAGCCACATTGGAGAGAAAAGTCAAAAATCGATTGCCTATTGAATGCCAGAAAAATAAAATACGATGAGGCGATCCGCCCATAAAGCGAGAGCCATATACTACATCAGCTTTATTGTAGAGCATAGGTCTCAGCAAGATATTATATTCTTCCGGGTCGTATTCCAAATCCGCATCTTGAATGATAATAAAGTCACCCGTGGCTTCTTTTAATCCTTGAGCTAGAGAATATCCTTTTCCATAATTTTTTTCATTCTTAAAATAATGTATTGGAAGACTGGGGTTTTTTGTTTGATAGTTTTTAATCGCCAACTCCGTGTTGTCTTGCGAGCAATCATCTACTACCAACACTTCTTTTTGAATACCATCGATTAATTGGGTGTTCTTTATCTTCGTTAAAATAAGATGAATAGTAGCAGCTTCGTTGTATGCCGGAATAACAATAGATAATAGCAAGTGAATATATTTTTTGGGACTAATGGAAACAAAGATAGCTTGTGAACGATAAAAATATCATAAAAATGTTGACATTACGTAACCCATCAAAGAATTTTCTTTAATTCCTAAACAAAATATTTAGTGTTTGGCGGGTTTTAGAGCACCTCTAAAAACACTTTCACGTTGAGCTTTTCAGAACGTAATTCTTAATTCTGACTTTGAAAACCAACTTCGCCACCGTCTTTGCCGTAGCGGTGGAAAAAGATTAGCTTCCCTCTACTCCTTTTTTCATCACGCTGTTAGTTGCTTACTGCGACATTTATTTCAATATTTTTTGATGGGTGTTGCTGGCTGTATTGAGATGTGAGTTTTGGCGACCTACGTAGCATGGAGATTCTTTAAAGCTGATACCAGCATAATGCTCACTTTACTCAGAGTGCAAAAAATTCCTTCGATCAATCTCAAAATAATTTGCCCTTGTGCCAGGTAAAAAAAAATTAATGGATTATTATCTCATCGGTGATACCGCAGGTAGCCTTCTATTGCTATTTACTGCCCGGCAAATAAAGAAATTAAGAGATGGATGGCGCAAGGGTCACCCTTATTTGACTGACTACAAAGCTTTGGACACAGCAATCAAATTCTCTCATCCGCTTTTTTTGTTTCTCAATCTATTCCTCCAAAAAGTCATTGCACTAAGTAGATATCTCATGTCAATTGATTTTTCTCAACTTCTGTAATTGCTCATCCTTCACCTTTTTAATCTGCCCTGCAGCATTTGCGATCGAATCTTGCGCCTTTTTGTTGTTTTCAATCTTTATTTTCAACACCACGTTTTCCAATTTATTTGCTTCAAATGCCTTGTCTAGTTTTATCTTTTCCAATTCATTGTTAACAAGCTTAGTTTGGATATCTTTCCCCTGGCCTAAAAACCGAAGAGCTTGTTTTTCCACGGCATCAGCGGCTTGTTGGGTTTCGTCAATCTGACTTTGCATTCGCTCGCGTTGAAATCGAACGCCAAATTCTCCAGCCAACCGTTCTAATTGTTTGTTTATAAAGTTGACATCTTTGCTCTCCCATTCGGTAGGTTTTATTCCCAACCACGCAGTGGTCACATTTCCGCTCTCTGTAGTCAAAGCATAAATTGATTTTTTAGTGTACACGAGCCCATTGAACAACGGATCAGTAATCACTAATGGATCGGAGGTTAAGAATTTTAGCTTGCCGATCTCCTTCAAATATTTAGTCAACGAGGCCGTAACGTCTGCCTTTTGACCCTCCAGATCAATCGCAAAACCGTCTACATTATCTCCCTTGACGCGCTGCTGTTGACTCTTAACATTAGCTGATTGGGAAAAAGATACTAGCCCCATTAAAAGAAAGACGATAACACCACAAACTTTAATCATATAGCTATTGTTACTTTGTTTCAAAACTACAAATAATGAACCATAAAATTCTGATCACGGGTGGAACGGGGCTCGTGGGCAGCCGTTTGACAGAGATGCTGCTGAACAAAGGGTTTGAAGTTTCGCACATAGGAAGAACCAAAAAAGCTGGAAGAGTACCTTCTTTCGTTTGGGATATCAAGCAGAAAAAATTTGATGCGCAGGCATTGAAAGGTGTAAACACTATTGTCCATTTGGCTGGCGCGGGCGTGGCAGATAAACGGTGGACAACCGCAAGAAAAAAAGAAATATTAGGCAGTCGGATTGAGTCCACTAAGTTACTCTTTGAGACGCTAAAGACTACAAGCAATGAAGTGAATACCGTGGTGGCAGCTTCTGCCATTGGGTATTACGGCTTTGGCATGGGCGAAGAAACAGTTGAAGAAGATAGCAAGCCTGGAACCGATTTTCTTGCGCAAGTAACAAAGCAATGGGAGGCGCAAGTAGATAAAATCGGTACTCTGGGAATTCGGATGGTAAAGTTACGTATTGGAATTGTTCTTAGCGAAAAAGGCGGAGCATTGGCCGAGATGGCAAAGCCCATCAAATTGGGAGCTGGTGCAGCTCTTGGCTCGGGTAAGCAATACCTTAGTTGGATCCACTTGGATGACCTGTGTGAGATGTTCATCAAGGCAATCGCTGCCGAGAATATGAACGGTGCATATAATGCTGTGGGTACGGGTTGGGTCACTAATCAGGAAATGACAAAGGCTATCGCTCATATTCTGAAAAAACCATTGCTGCTTCCATCCGTTCCTGGCTTTGTGTTAAAAATTATTTTAGGTGAAATGGCAGACATGGTACTCAACGGGAGTAAAGTATCTTCTAAAAAAATTCAAAAAACTGGATTTTCTTTCCAATACACTTCCTTAGATGATGCACTGAAGAATCTTTTGCAAAAAAATTAATGAAGTGGAGCTGTAGCCACGGCAATTTTTGAATCGGCCGTTCCATAATATAAAAACCATTTCTCTTTAAATGGTACCAACCCCTCTATAAAACACACCTGATTTACTTGCCCATTGATTTCATATGGCTGATCCGGACGCAGAAAGTTTTTTTCCAATCTCCCAATTATTTTGGCGGGATCGCTGGAATCAAAAAGAGCCTGCCCCGCACTGTAGGTTCCCTTCGCAAGAGCGCTATCTCCTCCTTCATCGGAGTTCATTCCATTGTAAAGGAGTAAAATTCCTTTTCCAGTCAACAGTGCAAAGGGGCCACTTTCCACCAAGCGACTATCAAAATAATGAGGGCGCGGCTTCAGAACAGATTTCAATTTTCCGTTTTCTTCCACTGGCTTCCAGTCTAGCAGGTCGCTTGAGGTGGCAATAAATAAATCAGTATCTCCAAAATACATCCAGTAACTTCCGTTAATCTTTTGTGCGATTATTTTACTGCCAACTCGTTTGCCCACAACGGCTCCTGACTTACTCCAACTATTTTCATACTCACCTTTAAAGGCAAGGCCATGCTTTGTCCAATGGAATAAATCTTTCGATGACGCAATGCAAAGCCTAGCTAAACTTCCATCATAGGCAGTATAGGTTAGAAAATAAATTCCGTCAGAACTTTCGATAATTCTTGGGTCTTCGATACCACCTTCCCATTCATAGGGTTTCATAAAATCTTCTTCTGGAAAAAGAATGGGTTCTGGGCGTCTGATAAAATGAAGCCCATCCGAACTGAACGCCAATCCTACCCGTGAAGTGCCCGCATATTTTCCACTGATA